>NZ_JBEWZI010000011.1:0-160255 GCF_040566545.1 Uliginosibacterium flavum | reverse complement strand
AGCGGTGGTGCTGCTCGATATTGACCATCTGGGTGCCATCAAGGGCACGCACGGCCTTGCCACCAGCGACGAAATACTGCAGAGGGTCAGCCAGCGCTTGCGCAGCCGGATCCGTGACAGCGATGTTCTGGCCCGCTCACGTAGCGATGGTTTCGCGCTGATCGCCAGCCATATCAAAACGGATGCCGGCGTCGACGTATTCTGCGAAAAACTCACCGGGAGCCTGAAGGAGGTTTTCGAGATCGATGGCATCCACTTCAAACTCACCGCCAGCATCGGCATGGCGATGTATCCCGCAGATGCCGTGACGGCCAGTGATCTCCTCGCGGCGGCCGAGTTGGCCCTGCAGGATGCGAAGAACGCTGGTTCCAGCCAGATCCGCGTGTTTCATTCCTCGCTGCAGGAAGATTTCCGGCAACGCATCGGTTTTGAATCTGCGCTGCGCGAAGCGCTTGGCAAGCAGCAGTTTTTTCTCTGCTACCAGCCCCAGGTCTGTGCCACGAGCGGCCGCACGCTGTCCATGGAAGCCCTGATCCGCTGGCAGCACCCGGAATACGGACTGGTCTCGCCCCTCGATTTCATTCCCTTGGCCGAGACCACCGGCCTCATCACCCATATCGGCGCCTGGGTCATCTACACCGCCTGCGCCCAGCTTGCGACGTGGCGGCAGGCGGGGCACGATTCGCTGCGCATGGCCATCAATCTTTCAGCCACGCAGTTGCTTGATCCGTACCTTGAAGAAACCATCCTCGACGCACTCGCGCGCACCGGCCTCACGCCAGCGGATATCGAACTGGAGATCACGGAATCAGTCCTGATCCAGGACCCGAAGCATACGGTCGAGCGCTTCGTCGCCCTGCGCAATCTGGGCCTGCGTCTGTCTATCGATGATTTCGGCACGGGCTACTCATCCCTGAGCTATCTGCGCGTCCTGCCAGTACAGGCCTTCAAACTGGACCGCAGCTTCGTGGACGGCATGAACAAGGATAAAACCAGCCTCGAAATCTGCCGCAGCGCAATCCGGCTGGCGAAAAACCTCAAACTGGATATCGTTGCCGAAGGCGTCGAAACCGAAGAGCAGGCACGCCTGCTGCGCGAACTGGGCTGCCCGATCTTTCAGGGCTACCTCTTCGCCCGACCGCTTGGCGCTGATGCTGCCGGACAACACCTGCAAGGCAATCGACAGCCTTACACCGTCACGCCCCTCATGGGATTCGGGCAGGCACCATCCACGCCTTGAAACGCTCGTCCGGACTGCCAACTACTGAGCCGGAATGATGACTTTCTTTTGAAAAAAAGATAGCAATGCTGGTCTTGCCCTCAACTACATCAATGACCTGCAGATTGTCACTCGGGGAGTTTTTCGAGAACGCCACAGAAACCCCATATGTAGTTGTCCAGCGTCAACTAACGACTATATGTAGTCATTCGCTCCTTGCGCACGCCGAACGCATCAAGCTAAAGTCCGGTCCACGACGGTTCCCGCAAGGGATCAAAAGGGAATCCGGTAGTGACGCATTTGTCGCCGAGCCGGAGCTGCCCCCGCAACTGTAGGCGCGGAATCGCTGCTCACTTCTGCCACTGGGCGTCGCCCCGGGAAGGCCGAGCAACGATGAGGATGCGCCAGCCAGGAGACCTGCCGCCGCATGATCGGATGCTCACCCGCACAGCGGGCGGCATCCCAACCCGGGGCGGGGTGCCTCCCGGCGGATCGTGCCGGACCTTCTCTTGGTCCGGTGCAATTCCCGACCGGCACGCCGCGAAAGCCTGAATGCTTGCAACTCTAAGTGCCGCTTTGACGTGCATCTGCAGCAGGAATCTAGTCTTTGGAGAAGCCCATGCTTGAGGTTCTGAAACGCGACGGTACGACTGCATCATTTGACATCCTGAAAGTGGCGGTGGCCTGCCAGAAGGCAGCCGCCGCTGCGCAGATCGAGAATCCCAGTGCTGTGGCGCTGACGCTGGCCTCCGAGGTCGAGGCGCTGTGCCGGCAGCACTCGCAGAATGTGATCGACATCCCGACCATTCAGCAGCATGTGGAAGACGCGCTGATGCGCTCGCACCCGGAAGTGGCGCGCCTGTACATCGAGTATCGCCATGATCGCGACAGCATTCGTGTGCGCGGCTCCAAGCTGCATGCACAGCTGATGGGGCTGGTCGATAAGACCGATCAGGAGGCGGTGACCGAGAATGCCAACAAGGATGCCAACGTCTTCCCGGTGATGCGCGACCTGATGGCGGGCATCGTCTCCAAGCAGTTCGCCAGCAACTTCCTGAGCAAGGAAGTGCTGCAGGCCCATAACAATGGCGACCTGCATTTCCATGACCTGGATTACTCGCCCTTTCTGCCTTTCACCAACTGCTGTCTGGTGGATCTGCAAGGCATGCTGGGGAACGGTTTTCACCTCGGCAATGCCGGGATCGAGAGCCCGAAGTCCGTTGGCGTTGCTTGCGCTGTCACCGCCCAGATCATCGCCCAGGTGGCCAGCCACCAGTACGGCGGCACGACCATCCCGAACATCGACCAGACGCTCGCGCCCTATGTGCAGAAGAGCTACGAGAAAAATCTGGAAATTGCACGCCAGTACGCCATCGCCGAACCGGAACGCTATGCCCGCGAGCGCACCGAGAAAGAAACCTACGACGGCATTCAGGGTTGCGAATACGAGATCAATACGCTGTTCAGCTCCAACGGCCAGCAGCCCTTCGTGACCTTTTCTTTCGGCATGGGCCGCAGCTGGCAGGAGCGTTCGGTGCAGCGCGCCATCCTGCAGGTGCGCATCAAGGGCATGGGCAAGGAAGGCATCACGCCGGTCTTCCCAAAGCTGGTGTTCTTCATCGAGGAAGGCCTGAACCTCAAGCCGCAAGATCCGAACTACGACATCAAGCAGCTGGCGCTGGAGTGCGCCTCCAAACGCATGTACCCGGACATCATCTCGGCGAAGCTCAATCGTGAGCTGACAGGGTCTTCCATTCCCGTTTCGCCGATGGGCTGCCGCAGCTTCCTCGGCGCCTGGCATGACACCGAGGGCCGTGAAGTGCTGGCCGGGCGCAACAATCTGGGCGTGGTCAGCGTGAATCTGCCGCGCATCGCCATCGAGGCGCAGCAGGATCAGGCGCGCTTCTTCGAGATTCTGGACGAGCGTCTGGAACTGGCGCGCAAGGCGCTGATGATCCGCATTGAACGCCTCGAAGGCGTGAAGGCCAACATCGCGCCCATCCTCTATACCGAAGGCGCTTTCGGCGTGCGTCTGAAGCCGGATGACGAGATTCTGCCCATGCTCAAGAACGGCCGCGCGTCGATCTCGCTGGGCTACATCGGCCTGCATGAAGTCGGCCTGCTGATGTCCGGCGGCGAGCATCCTTACGACAATCCTGCGGTGCAGGACTTTCTGCGCCGCGTCGTCAGCCATCTGGCGCAAGCCACCGTGCGCTGGAAAGAGGAATCGGGCTGGGGCTTCTCGCTCTACTCCACACCCAGCGAGTCGCTCTGTCACCGTTTTTGCAAGCTGGATACGGCACGCTATGGCGAGCTGCCCGGAGTGACCGACAAAGGCTATTACACGAACTCCTTCCATCTGGACGTGGCGCGCAAGGTCACGCCCTTCGAGAAAATCGCTTTCGAGCAGGGCTTTGCCGATTCCGCCTCAGGCGGACACATTACCTACGTGGAGTTGCCCAACATGCGCCACAACCTGAAGGCGCTGGAGCGGATCTGGGATCACGCCATCGAGCACGTGCCCTACTTCGGCACCAATACGCCAGTGGATTCCTGCGGCAAGTGCGGCTTCATGGGCGAAGCACTGGCCACGCCGGAAGGCTTCACCTGCCCGGACTGCGGCAACCATGACAGCGCCAGCCTCTCGGTGACGCGCCGAGTCTGCGGCTACCTAGGCAGCCCGAACGCGCGGCCCTTCAACGCCGGCAAACAGAAGGAAGTGATCCGGCGCATCAAGCATCTGGCCGCGCCCGACACTGAAGAAGAGGTATTGAACGAGCAGATCGAGCGCCTGCGGCACTCCGAAGCCATGGTGGCATGAACTACGAGCGTTACTACAGTTGCGACGTCCTCAACGGCGAAGGCCTGCGCGTGACCCTGTTCGTAACGGGCTGCGCGCACGCCTGCCCCGGCTGCTACAACCCCTCAACCTGGAACCGGCTGGCCGGCCTGCCTTTCACCGACGAAGTGCGCGAGCAGATCCTCGATCTGTGTGCAGATCACGATGGCCTGAGCCTAACCGGTGGCGACCCGCTCTTACCCGCCAACCGCGAAGCCATCACCGACCTATGCCGACGCTTCAAGCAACGTTACCCGGCCAAGGACATCTGGCTGTGGACCGGCTACCGGCATGGAGAAGTTGCAGATCTGCCCTTGCTGCGCGATGTGGACGTGCTGATTGACGGCCGCTACCTGCAGGACCAGCCCACAACCCAGCCCTGGCGCGGCTCGGACAATCAGCGCCTGTTGCGCTTGTCGGCATAGCCCTATCCGCAGAAGGTCGCCAGCACTGCTTCGCAGGAGCACCGGCCTGAAGGCCCTTGCACAAGGCCGATCTACAGCTAGGCATGACGCAGAGACAAGCTCAGCGCGGCTCTTCGAGCATCGACAATAAAAAGGCGCCCGAGGGCGCCTTTTTATTGTCGATGCCTTGCCTGGCGATCAGTGCCCGCGGTGGCGGAAATGATCCAGTGCGGCCAGCTGCGCAATCGCTTCGGCCAGTTCGGCCTGTGCTTGTGCGTAGTTGATGTCCTGCTGCTTGTCGGCCATCGCTTCTTCGGCGCGCTTCTTGGCTTCCATGGCTTTCGCCTCGTCCAGATCGCGGCCACGAATGGCTGTGTCGGCCAGTACGGTGACCAGATTCGGCTGCACTTCGAGCATACCGCCAGCAACGAAAATGACTTCTTCTTCGTCCTTGCCAGCCAGCTTGATCCGTACCGTGCCCGGACGAATGCGAGTCAACAGCGGAGCGTGGCCAGGCAGAATACCCAGATCGCCCGACTCGCCCGGCAGGGAAACCATTTCAGCCAGACCGGAGAAGATTTCATCTTCGGCGCTGACAACATCGACGTGTACGGTTATTGCCATTTTTTGACCCCAGTGAGGAGTGAGGAGTTAAGAGTGAGGAGTTGGAGTCACTGTTCGGCTTCGCCGAACAAATATTGACTACTCACTCCTCACCACTCCTTACTGCAGAGTTTTTGCCTTCTCGATGGCTTCTTCGATGGTGCCTACCATGTAGAAAGCCTGCTCGGGCAGATTGTCGTAGTCGCCCGCGACAATGCCTTTGAAGCCTTTGATGGTGTCCTTCAGGGTGACGTATTTGCCCGGCGCGCCGGTGAACACTTCAGCCACGTGGAAAGGCTGCGACAGGAAGCGCTGGATCTTGCGGGCGCGGCCCACGGCCAGTTTGTCTTCCGGGGCGAGTTCGTCCATACCCAGAATGGCGATGATGTCGCGCAGTTCCTTGTAACGCTGCAGGGTTTGCTGCACGCCACGCGCCACGTTGTAGTGCTCTTCACCGACGACCAGCGGATCCAGCTGGCGGCTGGTGGAGTCGAGCGGATCCACTGCGGGGTAGATACCCAGCGAGGCGATATCACGCGACAGCACAACAGTGGAGTCCAAGTGCAGGAAGGTGGTCGCAGGCGACGGGTCGGTCAAGTCATCCGCTGGCACATACACGGCTTGGATGGAGGTGATCGAGCCGACCTTGGTGGAGGTGATGCGTTCCTGCAGCTTGCCCATTTCTTCAGCCAGCGTCGGCTGATAGCCCACGGCGGAAGGCATGCGGCCCAGCAGGGCGGACACTTCGGTGCCGGCCAGGGTGTAGCGGTAGATGTTATCCACGAAGAACAGGATGTCGCGGCCTTCGTCACGGAACTTCTCGGCCATGGTCAGGCCGGACAGGGCGACGCGCAGACGGTTGCCCGGCGGCTCGTTCATCTGACCGAACACCATCGCAACCTTGGATTCCTTGAGGTTGTCGAGCTTGATGACGCCAGCTTCGGCCATCTCGTGATAGAAGTCGTTACCTTCGCGGGTACGTTCGCCCACACCGGCGAACACCGACAAGCCGCTGTGCTGCTTGGCGATGTTGTTGATGAGCTCAAGCATGTTAACCGTCTTGCCCACGCCGGCGCCACCGAACAGGCCAACCTTGCCGCCCTTGGCAAACGGACAGACCAGATCGATCACCTTGATGCCGGTTTCGAGCAGATCCACGGAAGGCGAGAGTTCGTCGAACTTTGGCGCGCTCTGGTGAATTTCGCGACGCTCATCGCATTCCACCGGGCCGGCTTCGTCGATCGGCCGACCGAGCACATCCATGATGCGGCCCAGCGTACCGTGACCCACCGGAACGGTGATGCCAGCGCCCGAGGCATTGATCTTCATGCCGCGACGCAAGCCATCGGCCGAGCCCATGGCAATCGTACGCACAACGCCGTCGCCGAGCTGTTGCTGGACTTCGAAGGTCAAACCCTTCTCGACCAGCGGATTTTCCTCTGAAACATCGAGCTGCAATGCTTCGTAAATCTTTGGCATGCCGTCGCGCGGGAACTGGATGTCCACCACGGAACCGATACACTGAACAACGGACCCTTGACTCATTGTCATATCCTCAATAACTAAAATCAAACAGCTGCGGCACCGCTGACGATTTCCGAAATTTCTTTCGTGATCGCCGCCTGACGCGTCTTGTTGTAAACGAGCTGGAGTTCCTTGATCACCGTGCCGGCATTGTCGGAAGCGGCCTTCATCGCGACCATCCGCGAGCTTTGCTCCGAAGCAATGTTTTCGGCCACTGCCTGATACACCAGCGCTTCGACGTAACGCAGCAACAATTCGTCGATAACGCTTTGCGGATCGGGTTCATAGAAATAATCCCAGCTGTGTGTCGGCGTGCCCATACGCTCACCGGAAAGCGGTAGCAACTGCTCGATCACCGGCTCCTGACGCATGGTGTTCACAAAGCGCGTGTAAGCGATATAAACCGCATCCACTTCGCCCGCCAGATACTTGTCGATCATGACCTTGACCGGGCCAATCAACTTGTCCAGATGCGGAGCATCGCCGACGTGGGTCAGATGCGACACCACGGACGCGCCCATGCGCTGCATGAAGCTGTAACCCTTGTTGCCGATCGCCGTGACCGCCACATCCTTCGCACCCTGAGCCTGCCAATCGCGCATCGTATTCACCGCCATCCGCAGGATGTTGGTGTTCATTGCGCCGCACAGACCCTTATCGGTGCTTACCAGCACCATTCCGATGGCCTTGCGCGTTTCACGCACGGTCAGGAAAGGATGCTGGTAATCATCAATATGAGCATGCGAGAGGTGGGCCGCCAGTCGACGCACCTTCTCGGCATAGGGACGGGCGTGCCGCATCTTGTCCTGCGCCTTGCGCATTTTGGATGCGGCCACCATCTCCATGGCCTTGGTGATCTTCTTGGTGTTCTGGACGCTCTTGATCTTGGTCCGGATTTCTTTACCGCCCGCCATGATGATGTCCCGGTTACGCCCAGCTCTTCTTGAAATCGATGATCGCGGCTTTCAACATAGCCTCGGCATCGGCGTCCAGATCCTTGCTGGAGTCGATCTTGTTCATCAGCTCGGCGTAACTGCTACGCATGAACTGATGCAGAGCGGCTTCGAAGGGCAGAATGCGCTTGACGTCGATTTCATCGGTGTAGCCACGTGTCACTGCATACAACGTGACGGCCATTTCAGCCGTCTGCAGCGGTGCGTATTGCGGCTGCTTGAGCACTTCCACCACGCGTCGGCCACGCTCGAGCTGCTTACGGGTCGCATCGTCCAGATCGGAAGCGAACTGCGCGAAGGCAGCCAGCTCGCGATACTGCGCGAGGTCGGTACGGATACCGCCGGAAAGCTTCTTGATAACCTTGGTCTGGGCAGCACCACCAACGCGCGACACCGAGATACCGGCGTTGATGGCGGGGCGGATACCGGCGTTGAACAAGTCGGTTTCGAGGAAGATCTGGCCGTCGGTAATCGAAATCACGTTGGTCGGCACGAAGGCGGAAACGTCACCGGCCTGGGTTTCGATCACGGGCAGCGCGGTCAGCGAACCGGTCTTGCCTTTGACTTCTCCGTTGGTGAATTTCTCGACATACTCTTCATTCACACGCGCAGCACGTTCCAGCAGACGCGAGTGCAGATAAAACACATCGCCCGGATAGGCTTCGCGGCCCGGCGGACGGCGCAGCAGCAGGGAGATCTGGCGATAGGCCCAGGCTTGCTTGGTCAGATCGTCATAAACGATCAGAGCATCCTGACCACGGTCGCGGAAATACTCGCCCATGGTGCAGCCGGCATACGGAGCGATGTACTGCATCGCGGCAGAGTCGGAAGCGGAAGCCACCACCACAATGGTGTACTCCATCGCGCCGTGTTCCTGCAGCTTGCGCACCACGTTATTGACGGTGGAAGCTTTCTGGCCGATGGCCACATACACGCAGAAGAGGTTCTTGCCCTTCTGGTTGATGATGGCATCGATGGCCACAGCCGTTTTGCCGGTCTGGCGGTCGCCAATGATCAGCTCGCGCTGGCCACGGCCCACCGGAACCATCGAGTCAATCGCCTTGATACCTGTTTGCACCGGCTGCGACACTGACTTGCGCCAGATCACGCCAGGGGCGACCTTTTCGATCTTGTCGGTGACTTTGGCGTTGATCGGGCCTTTGCCATCGATGGGTTGCCCCAGCGCATCGACCACACGGCCAATCAGCTCGGGGCCGACCGGCACTTCCAGAATGCGGCCGGTACATTTGACCGTATCGCCTTCGGAGATGTGTGCGTAATCGCCCAGCACCACAACACCCACGGAGTCACGCTCCAGATTCATGGCCAGGCCAAAGGTGTTGTTCGGGAATTCGAGCATTTCGCCTTGCATGACGTCGGCAAGACCGTGCACGCGGCAGATACCGTCGGTCACCGTTACGACGGAACCTTCGTTGCGCTCGGTAGCGCCAAGTTGCAGGCTCTGAATGCGGCTCTTGATGAGATCGCTGATTTCAGACGGATTGAGTTGCATGAATGTGCTCCTAGTTCTGTAGCGCGGCGGCCAGGGTGGCGAGCTTGCCGCGCACCGAAGCATCGATCACTTCGTCACCAACGGCGATACGCACGCCACCGATCAATTCGGGGTCGATCCGTAACGTGATGCGCACTTTTGATTTGAAGTGCGCCTCAATGTCGGCAGTCAGGCGGGCAAGCGCAGTATCGTCAATGGGGAATGCGGAGGCCACGACAGCATCCAGCACGCCTTCATGCGCATTTTTGAGTTGCGTAAACAGGGTGTCGATTTCAGGCAGGAATTGCGCACGATCGGCTTCGACCAGCACCTGCAAGAAATTCGCCTGAGCAGTCCCGGTGCCAATCTCTGCGGTTTGCTGCAGCAATTGCACGATCTGCGAGGACGTAGCAGCAGGATTACCGATGCAATCGAGCAACTGCGCATCTGTCGCAACAACCGACAGACGCGTCAGTGCCGACGCCCAGACATCCAGCGTGCCCTGTTCGCGGGCCAAGGCGAAGACGGCCTCGGCGTAGGGACGCGCAAGGGTGACGTTTTCAGCCATGGCTTAGCTCAGTTCCTGTTGCAGGTTGGCCAGCAAGTCGGCATGCGCCTTGGCATCGATCTCGCGGCGCAGGATGCGCTCGGCACCTACAACCGCCAGAGCAGCAACCTGGCTACGCAGATCTTCCTTGGCACGTTGCACGACAACAGCGGCTTCGACTTCAGCGGCTTCGCGGGCAGCTGTAACAATCCGCGTCGCCTCGGCACGGGCATCCTCGACAATCGACGCGGCCTGCTTTTCAGCACCGAGACGAGCATCTGCGGCTGATTCGCGCGCTTTTTTCAATTCTTCACCAACGCGTTTTTCCACCAGCGTCAGATCAGTCTTGGCTTTGTCGGCTGCGGCCAGGCCATCAGCGATCTTTTTGGCGCGCTCGTCGAGTGCTTTCTCGATCGGTGGCCACACGAATCGCATCGTGAACCAGGCCAGCACGAAAAACACCGCGATCTGCGCGAACAGGGTTGAGTTCAGATTCACCGTAAGACTCCGGTCAGGTGTAGAGAAGGGCGGTTGCCCTGAATCAGCCTGCGACGACAGCGAACGGGTTTACGAATGCGAACAGCAGCGCCATACCAACACCGATCAGATAAGCAGCATCGATCAGACCAGCCAGCACGAACATCTTGATCTGCAGCGCGTTCATCAGCTCAGGCTGACGGGCCGATGCTTCGAGGTACTTGCCGCCCATCCAGGCCACACCGATACACGCACCGATGGCGCCCAGACCGATGATCAGACCACAAGCCAGCGCAACAAAACCCATGACATTTGATTCCATGACAACTCCTGATTGATTAATGAGGTTGGTTAAAACCGGTAAAAAATGTACTGCAAAAACCTTGATCAGTGGCTCTCGTGAGCCTGACCGACATACACCAGCGTCAGCATCATGAAGATGAATGCCTGCAGCACGATCACCATGATGTGGAAAATTGCCCAGGCCGATCCTGCCGCCACACCCGCCAGCCACAGCGTTATGCTGCCAGCGTTCGGGCCGGTCCAGGCGGCGCCAAGGAGCGCGATCAACATGAAAATAAGCTCGCCGGCAAACATGTTACCGAACAGACGCATGCCGTGCGAAACAGTCTTGGCGAGGAATTCGATCAACTGCAGCGTCAGGTTGAAAGGGGCCAGGAACCATTTGTCGCCAAACGGAGCGGAAATCAGCTCATGGGCAAAACCACCAACGCCCTTGATCTTGATGCTGTAATACAACGTCACCAGCAGCACACCAATAGCGATGCCCAACGTGCCATTCAGGTCAGCAGTCGGCACGACACGCTGATAGGCGTGATGCGGATCGATACCCAGCAGCGGAGCAAAACCGTCCGCCCAGATGCGCGGCAGCAGATCGACCGGCAGCATATCCATGGCATTCAGCAGAAAGATCCACATGAACACGGTCAGGCCCAGCGGAGCGACGAACTTGCGCGACTCCTTGCTGTGGATCAGGGACTTGGTCTGATCCGCCACCATCTCGAACAACACTTCAATCGCCGCCTGGAAACGTCCCGGCACGCCGGAAGTTGCCTTACGCGCCACGATGGCCATCACCAGTACAGCCAGCAGACCGACCGACGCCGAATAAAACACGGTGTCGTAATTGATGATATGAAAATCAACCAGCTTTTCCTGCTTGTGCCCCGTCGAATTGAAGTGGACAAGGTGGTGCTTGATGTATTCGCTGGCGCTGGGGCCGGTAGCCTCGTGTTCGTTTGCCATCTTAAAGTTTCACCAAGAATGCAAAAAAGTTCGCTTGCAAAGTGATGATCAATCCCATCACCAATGCGCCCCAGTGCGCGCCAGGAATCAGCAAGCCCACTGCGACAAGAAATCCGATTGACAAGACAGTCTTGACTGCCTCGCCGACAAAAAATGCTGTGACCTGAGCGCTACCGCGCCGCCCAGTCGTATAAGTCAAAAACCACGCAAACAACAAACTGGGCAACACACAGGTCGCACCGCCGATTGCCGCCCACGTTGCACCGCGCAATCCAAAAACCAAGGCCGCGATAAAAACTCCGATCAATGCCGCATAAGCCTGCAGGCGAACCAACTTGAACATCGTGTCTGGAAGCGGCCCTGAAGGTGGCGCGGAGGCAAAAAACCGACCAATCTTAGAAGTCTGTTGCAACCAAGTCAATCATGCTGCGCCGCGGAAAACCCTTACAAAATTGAGGGTAAGCTCGACACAAGCGTAAAAGCGACTAACGGCGAGGAAAACCCTTACAAAAGGCCTGTAAAAATAATTTCATAACTTTCCTTGATTGTGCGCAACAGCACGACAAATTTCCTTTGCGCCAGATCACAAACACTTCACCGAAGCAAATCATGAAACGTCTTCATCCGCTTCGACACAGGCAACTGAGAATCGGCAGCAAGTAATGCGCCAACAACCAGACCCTCAACCCCCTCACGCACCGATCTTCGTCTGCATGCACGGCCTGTCGCTTTGTCCATGCGGGCCATGCTGCAGCGCAGAGCAGCTATCCACCACGGTTTGCGCTACAGTCGCGCGCTCTGGCTGCCCGCTCATGTGGCATTGCCAACAAAGTCGAGTTTGTTTCCAGACAGATCATGCCGCGAAGACAAGGCGCAGATCTGCGCTGGTGCACGGCAAGACGAAGTCGACAAATGCAGGACTGGTCTGGAAACGAAAGAGGAGATTCACCCATGAGCCTGGCCAAGCGCGTCGGCCTCTTCACCCTGCGCACACTCGCCCGTGTGCTGTTCCGCATTGAAGTACGCGGCAACCCCCGGGTGTTTGCGCACAAGCTGCTGATCATTGCCAATCACGAGTCTTTCCTCGATGGGCTGCTGCTGGCGATCAGCCTGCCGCAACGCCCGCTTTTCGTCGTACACACCGGCGTGTCGCGCAGCCTGTTTTTCCGCATCCTGCTCAAGGCCGTGGATTTTCTGGCGGTCGACCCGACCAGTCCGATGGCCATGAAGACGGTGATCCGGGTGATCGAGAGCGGCCGCCCGGTGGTGATTTTCCCCGAGGGGCGCATCACCACCACCGGCAGCCTGATGAAGACCTACGACGGCCCGGCGTTCGTCGCCGCCAAGACCGGCGCGACGATCCTGCCGGTGCGCATCGACGGGGCTGCGCGCACTTACTTCTCGCGCCTCTCCGGCCAGCATCCACGCCAGCTTTTCCCGCGAATCACGATCAGCGTGCAACCCATCACGCGCATCGACATGCCCGATGCACCGACCGCCCGCGAACGCCGCCGCATCGCGGGCGACGCAATGCGCCGCCTGATGCAGGAGATGATCTTCGCCAGCCGCCCGCGTCAGACTTTGTATGAAGCGCTGCTCACGGCGGTGACGATCCACGGCCGTTCCTGGCCGCTGGTGGAAGACATCAAGCAGATCGAATACAACTACGGCGATCTGCTAAAAATGACTCTCGCACTGGGGCGTCTCGTCGGGCGCAAGTGTGCCGAGGGGGAACGCGTCGGTGTATTGCTGCCGAATCTGGCGCCCACACTGGGTCTGATCTTCGGCCTGTCGGCTTTCCGCCGCGTGCCGGCGCTGATGAACTACACCTCGGGTGCGGAGGGCATGCTCGCGGCCTGCGAAGCCGCGACGATCAAGCGCATCGTCACCTCACGCGCCTTCATCGAACAGGGCAAACTGGAAGACAAGATCGCGGTCCTCGCCCAGCGCTACCAGATCCTCTATCTGGAAGATCTGCGCGCCCAAATGACGGGCTGGGACAAGGCCTGGCTGATGCTGTGGGCGCTGCGCTTCCCGAGCTGGGCGGTGCCCGGTGGCAGCGATGCCGAAGATCCGGCGGTGGTGCTATTCACCTCCGGCTCCGAAGGCAAGCCCAAGGGCGTGGTGCTGTCGCACCGCGCGCTGCTCGCCAACATCCAGCAGGCCCGCGCGGTGGTGGATTTTTCCTGCGAAGACAAGCTGCTCAGCGCGCTGCCGCTGTTCCATTCCTTCGGCCTGACCGTGGGCGGACTCCTGCCCGCGATCTCCGGTGCCAAGGTGTTTCTCTACACCTCGCCGCTGCATTACCGCGTCATTCCCGAGCTGGTGTATGACCGCAACTGCACCATTCTGCTGGGCACCAGTACCTTCCTGTCGAACTATGCCAAGCACGCCCACCCCTATGATTTCTATCGCCTGCGTTACGTGATTGCTGGCGCTGAAAAGCTCACCAGCACGGTGCGCACCAACTGGTTCGAGAAGTTCGGCATCCGTATTCTGGAAGGCTACGGCGCCACCGAGTGCGCCCCGGTTCTCGCCGTAAATACGCGCATGGCGTATCGCACCGGCTCGGTCGGCCAGTTACTGCCCGGCATGCAGGCGCGTCTGGTGCCGGTGCCCGGCGTGGACGTAGGCGGCGCCTTGCACGTGACCGGCCCGAACGTGATGAGCGGCTACCTGCGCTCCGAAAACCCTGGCGTGCTGGAAGCACCCTCCTCCGAAGTCGGCCCCGGCTGGTATTCCACCGGCGACATCGTGGATATCGATGCCGATGGCTATCTGTACATCGTCGGCCGCATCAAACGCTTCGCCAAGATTGCCGGCGAAATGATCTCGCTGGAATCTGTCGAGCGCCTCGCTACCCAGGCCTCGGACAAGGGCACGCACGCGGCAACCAGTCTGCCCGATGCGCAGCGTGGCGAAACGATCCTGCTCTACACCACCGACAAGACGCTGAGCCGCGAAGCCTTGCAGGCCGCCGCACGCAGCGGTGGCTGGCCGGAGATTGCGGTGCCGCGCAAGCTCGTGTTGGTCGAAGCGCTGCCAGCACTGGGGTCGGGAAAAACGGATTACGTGACACTGAAACAGTGGGCGGAATCGACCCAGAGCGAAACTCAGAACCCGGCAGTCTGAAGAGCCGCGCCCAGCGGACTTCTTCAGGCATACCGGTTGAAGAAGTCCGCTGGGCGCGGCTCTTCAGCCTTTCAACAAATCAGACCAAAATCAAGACTGGCGCGCGGTTTCTGTGACACCCTTGCGCCAATTAAAAAAGCGGGTGGAGACTCAATGTTGCGCTGGATTCTGAAGGGCTTGCTGCGCCCGTTTTTCCGCATCGTGTTTCGCGTGCGTGTGCATGGCAACGCCCGGGTCAAGGCCGAACGCCTGTTGATCGTGGCCAACCACGAATCCTTTCTCGATGAGTTGTTGCTGGGCCTGTTCCTGCCGCAGAAGCCCGTATTCGTGGTGTATTCCACCGCCACCCACAGCCGCCTGTTCCGCTTTATGGCCCTGGGCTTGATCGACTATCTGGCCATCGATCCGAACAATCCGATGGAGCTCAAGTCGGTGATCCGTCTGGTCGAATCCGGCCGCCCGGTGCTGATCTTCCCCGAGGGGCGCATCACCACCACCGGCAATCTGATGAAGACCTACGACGGCCCCGGCTTCATCGCCGCCAAGACCGGCGCGACCATTCTGCCGGTGCGCATTGATGGCGCTGCACGCAGCTACTTCTCGCTGCTGCAGGGCAATTTCCCGCACTACCTGTTCCCGCGCATTCGTCTGTTCGTGCAGGAACCCACGCGCATCGAGACGCCCGCAGCCAAACACGACGAACAGCACTATCTGGCCGGCCAGGCCATGCATCGCGTGATGACTGACATGATGTTCGCCGGCCGCGCGGAACAGACCCTGTTTCAAGCTCTGCTGCAAGCCGCACGCATTCAGGGGCGCCGCTGGCGCGTGGTCGGCGACGTTGAGCACGTTGACGGCTCGTATGCTGAAATCATCAGCCGCAGCATGTTGCTGGGGCGCGAGCTGGCCCGCCGCAGCACGGATGGCGAGCGCATCGGCATCCTCCTGCCGAATGTCGCCACCCTGCTGGCGCTGATCTTCGGCCTCACCGCCCAGCGCCGCGTCCCTGCCATGCTCAATTACACGGCCGGTGCCGACGCGCTGCAATCGGCCTGCACCGCCGCCTGCGTGCGCAGCATCGTCACCTCGCACAAGTTCATCGAGCAGTTCAAGCTCGACGACAAGCTGGCGGCGCTGCAGGGCATCGAGTTTCTCTATCTGGAAGACCTGCGCGCCAACGCGCGTCTTTCCGACAAGCTCTGGTGGCTGCTGTGGGCGCGCTTCAATCCGCTCGCCAACTGCCCGCCTGCCTCGCCCGAAGATGCCGCGCTGGTGATGTTCACCTCCGGCTCCGAAGGCAAGTGCAAGGGCGTCGTGCTGTCGCACCGGGCGATTTTGTCGAATGTCTCGCAGATGCGCTCGGTACTGGATTTCTCGGTCAACGACGTGATCCTCAACGCCCTGCCGCTGTTCCATTCCTTCGGCCTCACCTGCGGCGGCCTGATCCCGCTGCTGTGCGGCGCCAAGGTCTTCCTCTATCCCTCGCCGCTGCATTACCGCGTGATTCCGGAGCTGGCCTACAACGCCTCCTGCACCATCCTCTTCGGTACCAACACCTTTCTCGCCAACTACGCCAAGCACGCCCATCCCTTCGATTTCCACCGCCTGCGCTACGTCGTGGCCGGCGCCGAGAAGATCACCGAACCGGTACGTCAGCTGTGGTTCGAGAAATTCGGTGTGCGCATCTTCGAAGGCTACGGCGCCACCGAATGTGCGCCGGTGCTCAGCGTCAATACCCAGATGGCTTACCGCTCCGGCAGCGTCGGCCAGTTCCTGCCGAGCGTGCAAACCCGCATCGTGCCGATGCCCGGTGTCGAATCAAAAGACGGCAACACTTGCGGCCAGCTCCACGTCAGCGGCCCGAATCTGATGTCCGGCTACCTGCGCTTCGAAGCGCCCGGCATCCTGCAGCCAGCCGAATCCGACATCGGCCCCGGCTGGTATGACACCGGCGATATCGTCGAAGTCGACGCCGACGGCTTCGTGCATGTGATCGGCCGCGTCAAACGCTTCGCCAAGGTCGCTGGCGAAATGGTCTCGCTCGGCGTGGTCGAGTTGATCGCCGCCAAGGCCGCGCCAGAATTCCAGCACGCCGCTACTGCCCGGCCCGACGAAACGCGCGGCGAATCCATCCTGCTGTTCACCACCCAGCCCGATCTGGCGCGCAGCGCACTGGTCGAGATCGCCCAGGCCGGCGGTTTCCCCGAACTGGCGGTGCCGCGCAAGATCGTCCACGTAGAGGCGCTGCCGCTGCTGGGCACGGGCAAGATCGATTACGTGACGCTGAAGCAGTGGGCGCTGGAGGCCTGAGACTTGCCCCGTTCCCGAGGTGGGAATAAGCGCCTGCACCGCATTTGTAGGTGCGACTTCAGTCGCACGCCACGCGTGGATGGCCGACTGAAGTCGGCCCTACGCAAACCAATACTTGCGCTATCCTGCGCCCAGATAAATCAGGCATTCACCCCATGTCCACAGACCCGTCCCGCTCCACCTCGCAGCTGCTCACCGCGCGCCGTTTCGGCCCGCTGTTTGCCACGCAGTTCTGCGGCGCCTTCAATGACAATCTGTTCAAGAACGCGCTGATCCTGCTGGTCGCCTTCAAGACCGGCAAGGTCATGGGCATGGAACCGGCGATGATCGTGCAGCTGGCGGCCGGTCTGTTCATCCTGCCCTTCTTCCTGTTCTCGGCGATGGCCGGGCAGGTCGCCGACAAGTACGACAAAGCGCGTCTGATCCGCATCATCAAAGCCATCGAAATCGGCATCGCCACGCTCGCCACCTTCGGTTTCGCGACGGCGCATGGCGAACTGCTGCTGGCGGCGCTGTTCATGATGGGTCTGCATTCGACCTTCTTCGGTCCGCTCAAATATTCGATCCTGCCGCAGCATCTGCACGAAGACGAACTCGTCGCTGGTAACGCCTGGGTGGAAAGCGCCACCTTCGTCGCCATCCTCGCTGGCTCGTTGCTGGCCGGTGTGCTGATGAGCATCAAGCCGGATGGTGCGATCTATGCCGGCGTCGCTTGTGTTCTGATCGCCATCGCCGGCTATCTGACCAGTCGCGGCATTCCGGATGCGCCGCCCTCGGCGCCCGATTTGCGTGTGAACCTGAATCCGCTGACCGAGACCTGGCGCAACATCCGCCTCGTCTATCGGAACCGCACCGTCTTCCATTCGACCATGGGCATCTCGTGGTTCTGGTTTTACGGTGCGCTGTTCCTGACCCAGTTCGCGCCCTTCGTGAAGGACGTGCTGGGCGGCAACGAGATGATGGTCACCGCCCTGCTCGGCACCTTCATCGTCGGCATCGCACTCGGCGCCTTCCTGTGCGAACGCCTGTCGGGCAAGCACGTGGAAATCGGTCTGGTGCCGCTCGGCTCCATCGGCCTTAGCCTGGCCGGCGTCGACCTGTGGCTGGCCAGCCCGAGCGGCGTGCCGGCGCCCACCGATCTGATGGCCTTCGTCAGCCATCTGGCGAACTGGCGCATCCTTGCCGATCTGCTGCTGATCGGCGTAGCCGGTGGCTTCTTCACCGTGCCGCTGTATGCGCTGATCCAGCAACGCTCGGAGCCCGGCGAGCGCTCGCGCGTGATTGCCGCCAACAACATCCTCAACGCCGCCTTCATGGTCGCCTCGGCCGGTTTTGCTGCACTGGCCCTGAGCCACGGCCTGTCGATTCCGCAAATCTTCCTCGCCACCGCCATCATGAACGCCGCCGTGGCCGTGTATATCTACGGGCTCGTGCCGGAGTTCCTGATCCGCTGCATCGTCTGGGTCTTGATCAAAACGGTATATCGTCTGCGCGCCAGCGGCCTCGAACACGTACCGGAACAAGGAAGCGCGCTAATCGTCTGCAACCACCCCAGCTTCATCGACGCGCTGATCATCTCGGCCATGTGTCGCCGCCCGATCCGCTGGGTGGCGGACTACAACATGTACGCCAAGCCGGGCCTGAACTACTTTTTCCGCACCATCGGCGCGATTCCGATGGCCGCTGCGCGCGAAGATCGCAGCGTGCTGATCGCCGCCTACGACAAGATCGCCGCCACGCTGGAAGCCGGCGAGCTGATCGGCATCTTCCCCGAAGGCCGCGTCACCGACACGGGCGAGATTGAAGCCTTCAAGGGTGGCGTCAGCAAAATCCTCAAACGCAATCCGGTGCCGGTCGTGCCGATGGCGCTGCGCGGCATGTGGGGCAGCTTCTTCTCGCGCAAGGATGGCGCAGCCATGAGCAAACCGCTGCGCCGGGGCTTCTTCAACCACATCGAATTGATCGTTTCTGCGCCGGTATCGCCCGAGAATCTCACGCCTGTGGCACTGCACGACATCGTGCAGGGGCTACGCGGTGATCAACAGTAGGCAGTCGAAGAGCCGCTTCCAGCGGGCGTCTACAGCCGCCTTGCCCGCACATGCAAGCGGGGAGGGACTCTTCAGCGGCACTGTGAATTGTGTCCCGCGGCGCTGCCCACCGGGGCGAAGATCCTCGCAAAGAAAGCCGACTGCTGCCATTCTGACAAGGTATTGACCTCAGACTTCAGGCTTGCCAACCATCACCAGCCCATGCGCCCGCGACTCCTCATCCTCCGCAGAATCCTTGTCTTGTTCGCCCTGCAGCTTGCCGCAGTCGGCGCAGTGGGCGCGGAAGATCTGGTTCGTCTGGCGCGACGCGAAGCAGCCCAGATGACCACGCCCTTTACGGAAACGGTACTCCTGGAAGCCCTGCGGCGCAGCGAAGCGCGTTATGGACCGTGGAAAATCGAACACGTGCAGCATCCGATGGCACGCGCCCGCCTGCTCGAAGATCTGCTTAACGACCATGACGTGAATGTCGTCATCGCCGCCAGCCAGCTGGACTGGGAAGAGCAGACCTTGCCCATCTGGATTCCGGTGGATATGGGGCTCTCCGGTCTGCGCATCGGCCTCATTCGTCAGGGGGCCCAGGCCCGATTTTCCAAGGTAAATTCACTCGACGATCTAAGCCAGCTGCGGCTCGGCGTCGGGCTTGGCTGGTCCTCGCGCAAAGTGATGGAAGCCAACGGCCTGCAACTTGAATTTGCCGCGAATCAGGAGGCTCTCGTGCGCATGTTGCTGGCCCAACGGCTGGATTATTTCCCGCGCAGCATCAGCGAAGCCTTTATCGAACATGCCGATTTCTCGCGCCAATATCCCGAACTGGCCATCGAAAGTGGTCTGCTGCTCGATATGCCGCTGCCGACTTACATCTTCGTTTCGCCCAAATATCCCAAGCTGGCCGAACGCATCACGCTCGGCATGGAGAAGCTGGTTCGCGACGGCAGCCTGCAAAAAATGGTGATTCGCGCTCATGAGGACATTCTCGCCAAGGCGAAACTGTGTGGACGGAAAATGATTCACATCCCCAATCCTCTACTTTCATCCCTTCACCCCCTGAAGCGATCAGAGCTGTGGTTCGACCCCTACGCCCCCGGCGGATTGTGCCAGGCAACTTTCCCTGCCGGCCGTGAAAAGAAGCGCAAGTGATCCGGGCTGGGCGCCGGCGCAGGCTTGTGTCCGGCCAGGACGCCTGACGATCGCCGACTATTGATTGGGCACGCAAATAGTGACGCGTGCCGGTCGTAGGGCCGACTTCAGTCGGCCAGCCGAGCATGGCGTGCGACTGAAGTCGCACCTACGTTTCAAACTTGAATCGGGCCGAATCAATAAAGCCGACTTTCAAGCGTTTCCGCCCGCTCACGCAAGCTCTGCAACAGCGCATCGAGTTCATCCGCAAGGGCCAGCATACGTTCGGCCACATCCGGCCGACCTTCACGCGCACTCAGGTCAGCCTGCACGGCGGCGGCCGACAAGGCGCCCGCCTCCACACTACCCGCCAGGGAGGTGAGGGAATGCGAAATCCGGCTCGCACTCTCCAGATCTTGCTGCGCCACCAGCGCGCGTAGTTTTTCCGGCGTTGCGCCATGCGTGTCGAGCAGGATACCCAGCAATTTTTCCGCGAATGCGGAGCGCCCCTTGTAGCGTTCAAGCAAGGCATTCCAGTCAATCAGGGCCTTGGGCTCGGACACTGTCGGGCCGAGCGGCGGGGCTTTTGCCTCGGCGGCAAGGCCGCTGTGGGTGTGCTTGCGCAAGGTTTCGATGAGCAGCCCTTCGTCGATCGGCTTGGTCACATGCGCCAGCATCCCTGCGGCAAGACAACGCTCGCGCTCCTCGCGCATGGCATGCGCGGTCAGGCCAATCACGGGCAAACCAGGAAAACTGGCAGTCACCAGACGCGCCAGCTCGTAGCCATCCATGACCGGCATCTGTATATCCGTCAGGACGACATCGAAGGCCTGCGCGCCTTGCTGCGTGAGCATATCGAGCGCGATGCGGCCGTTTTCGGCAAAAACCACCTCTGCACCATGAAACTTGAGCAGGTCGTCGAGCACCACACGATTGAACTCGACATCCTCTGCCGCCAGCACCCGCAGCCCCGGCAAGCCCGGCCCTTGATTCAAGGGCAGATACGAAGCCCGGTCCTGCTCTGCGGGAGTCTCTTCCAGCAACAGCCTCAGCGTAAACACGCTGCCCAGTCCTTCCGTGCTTTCCACCAGAATCTCACTGCCCATCTGCTTCGCCAGACTCTGGCTGATCCCCAGCCCCAGACCTGAGCCGCCGTAGCGCCGCGTCGTGGAACTGTCCGCCTGTTCAAAAGGACGAAACAAGCGCGAGAGCTGCTCTGCATTCATGCCGATACCGCTATCGCTCACCCGGAAACAAACGTGTTGTTCAGCGTAAGTCACAGCCAGGGAGATTTCGCCCTTTTCGGTGAATTTCACCGCATTCGACAGCAGGTTGAGCAGGATCTGCTCGATGCGCAACTGATCGCCCATCACCCAGCCCGGCAGATCGGGGGCCAGTTGGCTGCTGAGCATCAAACCCTTGGCCCGGGCACGTTCGCGCACCAGATCCAGACTCTTGTAAATGCTTGAAACGAATTCGAAGGGATGCGGATCAATCACTACTTTGCCGGCTTCAAGCTTGGAAAAATCCAGAATCTCGTTGATCACCCCGAGCAAGTGTTCGCCGGCCTCAAGAATCTGCTGCGCCTGCACCCCGGCCTTGCGCCCGTGGCTCTCGCGCATGACGCTGCGCGCCAGCCCCAGCACGGCATTCAGTGGGGTACGGATCTCATGACTCATATTGGCCACAAAAGCGCTCTTGGCACGATTGGCCAATTCAGCCGCATCCTTCGCCTCGGCGAGCTGGGCGGTACGCTGCGTCACGGTTTGCTCGAGTTCTGAGCGATGCCGCTGATCCGCCTCGTACACCGCCTGCTCGGCCTGTTTGCGCTCAATGATGGTGGAACGGAAACGATGCATCGCACTGATCATCCGCCCGAACTCATCCGTCCGGCCTTCCGCTGGCAGCGCTGCGCCGACATTGCCAGCGGCCAGCTGATCCAGCCCTTCGGCAATCTGGTTCAGTGGCCGGGTCGAAGAACGAAACATCCACAATGCTGCAGCCGCCGTAACCAGCGCCATCAGCAAACCGCCAGCGCCGGTTTCAAGCATGCTGCGATACAGGCCGGCATCCAGCGAGCTGCGTGAAAACGACAGCTCAATGCGGCCGACTTCGCGCTGCTGACGCGGTGTCGAATACACGATGTTGCGTGTCACCGAGAGCAGGACCTCGCCGCCGGGAACCTGCTCGCCACGATCCATCACCACGGTTCCGGCACTGTCGATGACCTTCACCCTGCGCACATCGGCATGCGATTCAAGCGCCTGCACCCCGGCACTCACCGCCATTTCGTTGTACTCGTACATCGGATGCGCCAGCGATTCAGCCAGCAGATCCGCGAGACGCGCCGCGCGGGCCTTCTGCTCCTGCTCGTAGACTTGGGCGTTGCGCAGGAAAAGGATGCCGCTATAGAGCGACACCGCCAGCATGATGCCGCCCATGATGGCCACCATCATGCGCAGACGGAAGCTGCCTTCCCACTGATCCACGAATCGTTTGAAAAACCCCGTCACTGACACTCCAGAAAGCTCATCAGACATACAGAGCCTAAATGAATGGCTGGGTATTTGAAAGCCAAGACTGACGGGCATTTACGTCCGATGAAAGGCAATAACTTCGAACGGCGAGAGCCGGTTTGTGCCGTCCTGTGGGCTTTGCCCTGAAGGCAGTCATGCCATTCGCGCACAAGCGCGTGGGAAATAGCGATGCGGATAGGGCTGCTGCAGAGCGAGGCGGCGTGCGCCTCTCCGGCCGCCTCCAGCAACAGTTATTTACTCAGGCGCTTTTTCCGGTACGCACCATCCATGCTCCCCACAGCACGTTCGGCGCAGGCACTCGCGCAATTGCGGGTGCTGACTTCCAGATCGTCGCCGGCAAATTTCAGCGTCGCCGAGCAGGATTCGCTCTTGTCCGGCGAAGTGTAGGTGGCTCGCTCGGCATCAATCATCGCTAGCTTGCCTTCAAGGCCGCAAGTGGTCGGAAAACCGCCCTGTCCGGTAACCGAGTTGATCGAAAAATCGACACTCTGGCCTTTCTGACGGATCACAACCTCACCGTTCTGCTTGGTGTATTTGCCGCTGACGTCGGCCTGCGCAGTCGCGGCAAACGAGAGCAAACCGATCACGAAAATTGCTTTCACAGACTTCTCCTCCGGAATTGATCTGGCCCGATACTCGGGCTCCACGGCAAGGGGCCGGGCTACTCCGAGCGATGACTCTTTACGCTGAATTGCTGCACGCGCAGCTTGCCGTCAAAGACGCGCCACAGGAAAGCACGATCCGACCGCAGGCGCAGATGCCGCAGGGCGACATTCTACTCTGCGGCAGGGTTGCACCCGCACCGACCGACAAGCTGAACTTTTCGTCACATTCAAACCTGCCTGAAGAGCCTCTCCTGACGGACTTCTTCAAGCAGCCATGCTGTACAGCCACGCCCCGTGCGGCTCTGCGACTTGATGCCTCGCAGACACAGGTCAGAAGAGGCTCTTCATGGCAGCGACTTTTGCTGCGCTGCGTGCTAGGGTTCGACCTGCGAACTATCCTCCTCAGTCCGGCCGCCCGGCCACATAAAAAAGCTTCCGATGAAAATTTCCTACGCCATGCTGGCGCTGCTGCTGGCTTTCCTGAACGCCATCGGCCCGTTTTCGATTGACGCCTATCTGCCAGCCTTCCCAGCGATGCAGGCGGATCTGGCGACCGATGCGGTGGCCATGCAGCAATCGCTCACCGCCTACATGTTGCCCTTCTCGATCATGATGTTGTGGCACGGCGCGATCTCCGATGCGCTGGGGCGCAAGCGGGTCATCGTAGCAGGCCTGATCCTGTTCAGCCTGGCGTCGCTGGTCTGCGTGTTTGCGCCGAATGTGCATGTGCTGATCATTGGCCGCGCCTTGCAAGGCCTGTCTGCTGGCGCCGGCGTGATCGTCGGCCGCGCCATCGTGCGCGATCTGTTTGACGGGCCGGCCGCGCAGCGCCTGATGTCGCACATCGCGATGGTCTTCGCCATATCGCCGGCGATTGCGCCAATTCTTGGCGGGGCGCTGGGCGAATGGTTTGGCTGGCGCGCGATCTTCGTGTTCCTGAGCGTGCTGGCCCTGGCGCAGTTGGTGATGACCCTGCGTTTCCTGCCCGAAACCCTGCCCGTAGAGAAACGCCAATCACTGCATCCGGCCCACATGCTCGCCGGCTATGTGCAGATCCTCGGCAACCCGGCTTTCGTGCTGATGGCGCTGACCATGTCTTTCTTCTTCGCCGGCTTCTTCCTGTATGTGATGTCGGCGCCAGTGTTCCTGATGCAACATCTGAAGCTCGGCCCGACCGAGTTTGGCTGGCTCTTCGTGCCCCTGGTGACCGGCATGATCAGCGGCTCGCTACTCGCCGTGCGCCTGTCGCATCGCCTCAAGCCGGCCGCCATCATCCGTGTTGCCTTCTGCATCTCGGCCACGGCCGCCATCCTGAATCTGCTGGCCAACTGGCTGCTGCCGGATCTGATCATCACGCGCATTCCACAACTGACGATCCACACCCTGGCGCTGAATCTGGCCTTCCCGAGCATGACCCTGATGGCCCTGGACATGTTCCCGGATCGGCGCGGCATGGCCGCCAGCTGTCAGGGCTTCATCCATACGCTGACCATGGCCATCGGCGCCGGCGTGATTTCGCCACTGCTGTGGGACACGACGCGCCACCTGGCGCTGGGAATGGCTGCGTCATGGCTGCTAGCGCTCGGCTGTTACCTGCTGAACCGACGGGTGCTGCGCAAACAGACGATCTGATTCCGGGACTACAATCCGCCTATTCACTTCACTCCGGCCATTGCCACCATGAAAAAACTCGTCCTCGCCTCAGGCAACCTCGGCAAGCTGCGTGAATTTCAGGCCCTCCTCGCCCCGCTGGGCTGGGACGTGATCCCGCAGGCAGAATTGAGCGTACCGGAGGCGGACGAGCCGCACTGCACTTTCATCGAAAACGCTTTGGCCAAGGCGCGCCACGCCGCCGCCTACACCGGCCTGCCGGCACTGGCCGATGATTCAGGCATCTGCGTCAGCGCCCTGCTCGGCGCACCGGGCGTGCATTCCGCACGCTTTGCCGGCGCACCGAAATCGGACGAGCGCAACAACGCCCTGTTGGTCGAAAAGCTGATTGGCGAAGAAGACCGGCGGGCGCATTACGTCTGCGTGCTGGCCTTCGTGCGTAATGCCGAAGACCCGCAACCCATCATCGCCGAAGGCGAATGGCATGGTCACATCATCGACACCCCGCGCGGCGCGGATGGCTTCGGCTACGACCCCTATTTCTACCTGCCGCAAATGGAGCAGACCGCCGCCGAACTGGAGCCCGCGCTGAAGAACACCCTGAGCCATCGCGGCAGCGCCTTTCGCCAGCTGCTGGCACGTTTGCAACTGGAGAGCTGAGACCCGCCATGGCCGATCACACCGCCCTGCTGGCTGATTGCCGCACCGAGTTCGCGGCCGCGTTGGTCGCTGCTGTGGCCGAGATCGGCATCCGCAGCCCGGCACTGGTCGATACGCTGAGCCGCCACGCCGGCCGCGCTTTCGACGAGCTGGCGGGCCTGCACAATCAGGAAGAATTCAAGAAGCTGCGCAGCATGACGGCGTCACGCATCAGCCTGGTGCACCCGGAAGATATGGATCTGACGGTGGCGTTGATCAATCTGAGCCACAGCCTGGCGGATGCCTGCGACCGCGAACTACCGCGTCTGCATCTGCTGTTCATGCGCCTGCTGGATCAGGACAACTCGACCCCCGAGCAACTGCCGGTCGGCCCCGAGGCCGTCTGCATCGCGCTGCGCGCCATGTGCGACGAGGGCGAACTGGTTGGCGAAGCACGCCTGGAGTTGCCGGGCCGGGTCGAAGTCCATCTGGTCAAGGCGCTACGCGATCTGTACACCCGGCTTACGGACACGCTGCAAACGGAAGGCGTGGCGCCGCAGTCCCTGCTGCGATCCGGTGGCGACGGCCCACAAGCAGGCTATGCCTCGCCAGGCCACTCCCAGAGCGACTCTTCCGGCATGGGCTATGGAGAGGCAGGCCAGGCCTCGCTCTCCGAAGAACGCGTGTCGGACAATCCCCTCGGCCGCCTGCAGGGCGCACTGCTGCGCCGGCGCGGTGGCGGTGGCGGTGGCGGTGGCGGTGGCGGTGGCGGTGGATATGGTGGTGGCGGGGGCCTGCAGATCGACCCGAGTCTGCTTGCAGCCATCATGGAACGTGTCTTCATCTGGCTCAACGAACGCCAGCAAACGGCCGCCGCCCAGCCTTATGGCGACAGCGGCCCGGCGACCAACTTCGCCGAGCTCAACAGCCTGCTGCCGGCGGATAACAATGCCGCACTGGATGCCATCGGCCTGTCTTTCGATGTACTGGCGACCGACCCCGAACTGTGCGCCTCGATCAAACCGAGTCTGGAGCGCCTGCGTCTGCCGCTCTCCAAGCTGGCCCTGCTGGATGCCGGCGTACTCACCGACCCGCAACACCCGGCGCGGCAGCTGCTCGACGTGTTGTTGCGACTGGCCATGAGCCTGCCACCGACCGCACTGCCGGATCATCCGGTGTGCCGAGCCATCGAGACTGCGGCGCACGCGGTACAGCGCGATTTCGAACGCGAGGCAGAGGTCTTCGCGAAAGCCAGCGCACCGCTCGAAGCACTGGATGCCGCCCGCCGCGACAATCTGACCCGGCGCAGCGTGGCCCTGCTGGCTCTGGCCGACAGCGAAGCACGCCGCGAACATTCGCGCAGCCGCGCGGCACGGGCGATTCGCGCGCTGTGCGCGGGCGATGTCCCGGTGCCGGTACGCGCCTTTCTCGAACAACTGTGGGTCCGCGTGCTGGCTGCCATTCATCAGCATGCCGGCGAGAAGTCAGAGCCCTGGTTCCGCGCCCTGACCACTGCCAACCAACTGGTGGACAGCGTGCAGCCCAAGGCCGATGCCGCAGCGCGACAACAACTGGTCGCCAGCCTGCCGAAAATGATCGCCCAGCTGCGCGCCGGGCTGGATGCCATCGGCACGCCAGAGAAGCTGCGCGAGCGCGCCTTCCAGAGCTTTGTGGAATGCCACACGGCCGTCATGCAGGGCAAGCCGCCGGCGATTAGCGAGGTGGACAAACTCGAAATCGCCAGCGCGCCGCGCATTGAAACCGTTCCTGACACCCCCGGCATGTACGTTGTGCGTCTGGCGCCGGAGTTCGAGGCCGAACGCGCGCTGCCGGAGTGGATCAATGCCCTGGCCGCCGGCAGCTGGCTGCAGCTGAGCCTGCCCGATGCCGACCCGCGCCGCCTGTGCGTGGGCTGGACCGGCGGCACTCCGCGCCTGCTGCTGGCGGCCGATCCAGACAGCGATTTCACCCTCCTCTTCCCGCAACGCTGGCTGCAAGCCCGCGCCGTAGACAAAGCTGCGACGCCCTTGTTGCCCGATGGCGTGTTCGAACGCGCTGCCGAAGCCGCCATCGCCCGCTATCATTGAAGTACTTATCCCACTGCGGGAGCACATCATGAAAAACACCCACCGTCTGAGCCTGCTTGCCACCATCCTGAGCCTTGCGTGCGGCCTTGCCCTGGCGCAAAAACTCGAACCCCTGCCCGAGCCGCCGCCCCCTCCGCCCAGCGGCCTGCCCGACATCGGCGGCGTCGAACCGGAAGTCACCATCCGCAACCGGGGCAATGATCGCTACGAGGAATACCGCGTACATGGCCAGCTCTACATGATCAAGATCACCCCGCGCATCGGCAAACCCTATTACCTCGTTTCGAAAGAACGCAACGGCAAGTTCGAACGCTTCAACGACCTCGACAAGGGCTTCGTCATGCCTCAGTGGGTGCTGCTGAGCTGGTAAGACCAATCCAGCGTGACGTGCAGGAGTCTAGTTCAGGCGCACGCCACTCTGGATTGACTGATTGAAGTCCGCTGTGCACAAGTAGCAACCCGGCGCGATCTCCGGTTTATGTCCGCGTCTGTGGCGCAGAGCATGCCTGGAACCCGCATCAGACGCACTTCCACAGCCACCCTGCCATGGAAGCCGCGCCCATGTTTTATCTCCGGCATGGCATGCTGAAGAGCCACGCCCACAGCGGCTCTTCAGCACCCTGAAAGATCTGCTGCGAATACAAAGCCGGACGCCAGACCTTAATCATCGTTCAAGGAAAAAACATGCGCGTGTTTCTGGTAGTTGGGGCGTGGATGCTCGGAGTTTTGGCGGTACTGGCGCTGGCCGGATTCATCCTGTGGTCCAACTATGGACGTGAATACGTCGATGCCATTCAAACCGCCGCTCAGGAAGGCGCCGCGATCGGCAAGTCAAAAGACGACGGCAGCTGTTACGCGCTGACACTGGACAAGTTGAAGGCATGCGACAGCTTCAAATGCACGCTGGAAACGAAAACTTTTGCCTCCAGTTGCTTTCGCAGTACCCGCGTCCAGACCGGATTCTGCGAGGACGTTCCGCGCATCTCCAATGTCGTCAAATACCTGAGCTGGCTGGGCGACACCTGCGAGGAAGCCGCCCCGGACAACGACAATTGCGGCAAAGTGCTGGAAGAAGTTGTGAAATACTGCTCGTCCCGGAGCCACTGAAGTTTCCGCAGCGCGGCCAGGCTCAAAGAGCCGCGTGACATTTTCCCCTCCGCCCCCAGACGAACACCATGACTATCGACGCCCGCCCCGTCCGCGACTATCTGCTCAGCCTGCAGCACAACATCGTCAGCGCCCTGGAAGCCTTCGATGGTCAGGCTTTTTTTGAAGACCGCTGGCAACGACCAGAGGGCGGCGAAGGCATCACCCGCGTAATCGAAGGTGGCCATTTCTTCGAGCGCGGCGGGGTGAATTTCTCCCACGTTTTCGGCGACAAACTGCCGCCCTCCGCCACCGCCAATCGGCCGGATCTGACCGGCGCGGGCTTCGAAGCCATGGGCGTGTCGCTGGTGCTGCACCCGCGCAACCCGCATTGCCCGACGGTGCACATGAATGTGCGTTTCTTCATCGCGCGGCCGAAGGACGAGACCCTCTCTGCACCCCAAGACACTCCAGCGCAGGCACGGTCGGGCGATTTTCCGGGAGCGAGCCAAGGCGCTGCCGAGGAGGCGACGAGACAGGCCATGGACGGCCGGCGAGGAGCCCCCGCAGGCAGCAACGCAGGCGCAGCCCCGGAAAATCGCCCGACCTGGTGGTTCGGTGGCGGCATGGACCTGACGCCTTACTACGGCGTCGAGGAGGACGCCCGCAACTTCCACACCACCTGCAAGCAGGCCGTCGAGCCCTTCGGCCCCGAGCTGCACCCGCGCTTCAAGGCTTGGTGCGACAAGTACTTCTTCCTCAAGCATCGCAACGAGGCGCGCGGCGTCGGCGGCCTGTTCTTCGACGATTTCAACGAACTCGGTTTTGACGACAGCTTCGCCCTGATCCGCAATGTCGGCGACGCCTTTCTCAAGGCCTACCTGCCGATCATCGAAGCCCGTCGCGACAGGCCTTACGGCGAGCGCGAACGCGACTTCCAGGCCTATCGGCGCGGCCGTTACGTGGAATTCAATCTGGTCTGGGATCGCGGCACGCTGTTCGGCCTGCAATCGGGCGGGCGCACCGAATCGATCCTGATGTCCATGCCGCCGGAAGTAAAATGGCGCTACGACTGGCAGCCCGAGCCGGGCAGCGCAGAAGCCAAGCTGTACACCGATTTCCTGCCACCGCGCGACTGGATCTGAACCGATGAGTAGCCAAAGCCCACGCCGCAATCTGGCCAAAGAACTCGCCGCAGCCGCAGCCGCTTACCAGAGCGCAGCCGTCATCCCGCATTGCCCCAGCTGCGCAGCGCCCTGCTGCAAGCTCGACAAGCTCGTGCTTGAACTCGACTGGGCGCAGACCAAGGGGCTGTGGCGCTTGGAAGAATCACGCAAGGAGTTCGACAAACGCCTTGCCGCAGGCCGTGGCCCGATCGAAATCCGCCCGGCCAATGGCCTCTACTACGCCCACAGCCGCCCCTGCCCGGCCTTTGATGCAAGCTGCGGCTGCACGGTCTACACGACGCCCCTCAAACCCGTGGGCTGCAGCGACTTCCCGGTATATGAAGACGAAGGCCGCATCACCGCCGACCTGCGCTGCGAAGCCGTGGATCTTGAGGCGCTGAAGGCTACGATTAGCAACACGCTCGGGCCGGATGCCCGTATCCGGCAGTCCGCCGACAAGGAGTTCCCGTTTCTGGTGACGCTGACTGTAAAGCGGTAAATCGCCAAGATCAGATTTGCAGCGTCCGCGTTGCGAAATCCACCAGCGTGACGGCTTCAAACGAGCATTCCTCCATGCCCATCCCCCCGCGAAAATTCATCATGTCGCTGAGCATCCTGCTGATCCTGACGCTTGTCGCCGCCGTCCTTCTCCTCCGGGCATCGCCAGAAAAACCGGGCCAGAACCTGCCACACACCGAGGCGCCAAGCATCCCCGCAGAGTGGCCGACGATACAGGCGCTACTCGAGCAGAACGCCCTGCCCGCCATCCACATCAAACTGCTCAAAGACAAACCGACGCGCGCCAGCCAATCCAGATTTGGCGGCCAAGCCTGGTGGCCAGCAGGCAAGCCCTACCCGACCGGCAAAGACGGCCAGCCGCTGGTCTTTCTGGCGCAAATCAATTTTTCGGAGCTGGATGGCAAGCTCGCCGATTACCCGAGCACGGGGCTGTTGCAATTCTTTATCGGCAACGATGATTTGTATGGCATGGATTTCATTGACCAGACGCTCCCCCTCGAACGCTATCTGGCCATGAAAAAGAATTTCGCCGTGATCTATCACCGCGAAATCAATGAGTCCGCACCTGGAGCCATACCGGGTGCTGCAGCAAAACCGGATGAGCTTCTCCCGCACCGCGGCGAAACGGCAATCGCCCTCTCGCTGGGCCGCGACATCGCCAACCCGTCGGACTACCGCTTCAGGAAAATCCTGGCGCCACTTGGCGACTTGAGCGAAGCCAGTGAAGAGTACGCCTTCGAAACACTCAGCCAGTCGCCCACCCACAAACTTGGAGGCTACGCCGCCTTCACTCAGGAGGATCCCCGTGGCTATGCAGCCAGCGGCGAAGAATGGCAGCTGCTATTTCAGATCGATACCGATTCGAACGATCATTTCGAGGTCATGTGGGGCGACGTGGGCATCGCGAATTTCTTCATTCGCAAAGCGGACTTGAAGACGCTGGATTTTGACAAGGTCTGGTACAACTGGGATTGCCACTGAACACCCCGACGTACAACCCGTCCGTCTCAATGCCCCGCAAAATCCACCAGCGTAAACAGCTTCAGGCCGGAGTCGCGTAGCAGCTTCGATCCGCCCAGCTCCGGCAGATCAACAATCGCCGCGCCTTCCACCACCGTGGCGCCGAGGCGTTCCAGCAGCTTTTTGCCGGCCATCATGGTGCCGCCGGTGGCGATCAGGTCGTCGATCAGCAACACGCGGTCGCCACTCTTGCAGGCGTCGGCGTGCAGCTCGACGGTGGCGCTGCCGTACTCCAGCTCGTACTCCTCGGCAATCGTGGTGTAGGGCAGCTTGCCCTTCTTGCGGATCGGCACGAAACCCACGTTCAGCTCGTAGGCCACAATCGACCCGATGATGAAGCCGCGCGCATCCAGCCCGGCCACCACGTCGATCTTCTGGTGCATGTAGCGCAGCACGAAATGCTGAACCAGCACGCGCAGCGCGGCCGGATCCTGCAGCAGCGGGGTGATGTCACGGAATTGCACGCCGGGCTGGGGCCAGTCGGCTACGGTGCGGATATGGTCACGCAGGTCATTCGGGTCAAGCAGCATGGCGGTATCCTGAACGATGGGTTGCCGCATTCTAGCCGCCCGGCTGCAGCAACGCCGGCTGCTATACTTTCCTACTGATCGGGCACAGACCCGGCAACCCTTAATCGACCCTGTAGAGACCATGAAAAAGCCCATTTCGCATCATCTCGAAGCCTTCCTCTTCGGCAGCCGCTGGCTGCAAGCCCCGCTCTACCTCGGCCTGGTCTTCGCCCAGGGCGTGTATGTCTTCAAGTTCCTGCAGGAGCTGATTCACCTGGTCGGCGGCGCGAACTCGATGACTGAAGTGGATATCATGCTCATCGTGCTGGGCCTGATCGACGTAGTGATGGTCGCCAACCTGCTGATCATGGTCACCGTCGGCGGCTATCAGACTTTCGTCTCCAAACTGGATCTGGACGAGCATCCCGACCAGCCGGAATGGCTCTCACACGTGAACGCCGGGGTGCTGAAGGTGAAGCTGGCCACCGCGCTGATCGGCATCTCCTCGATCCACCTGCTCAAGACCTTCATCGAGGTAAGCAGCAAGATGGCCCAGGCCGGCGATCCTTTTTCCCTGAGCAAACTGGAGCACGGCGTGCTGATGCAGGTCGGAATTCATCTGACCTTTGTGGTGTCGGCGCTGGTGATGGCCTATACCGACCGCATCATGACCAGCACGCTGGTCGTCAGCAAACAGCTTGAACACTAAAGCAATTTGCACAAAACGCAGGGCCGACCCTTCGACAGGCTCAGGAGAGCCTTCAGTCGGCCACCCACGTTCGGAGTGCGACTGAAGTCGCACCTACGACAGCCCCACCAGCGCAAAGAGAGAGCCCATGACCACCACCATCAAGCAAGCCGACCTGATCGACAGCGTCGCCGCCGCCCTCCAGTACATCAGCTATTACCATCCCGTGGATTACATCAAGGGCCTGGCCCGCGCCTACGAACTGGAAGCCAGCCCGGCCGCCAAGGACGCGATGGCGCAGATCCTGATCAACTCGCGCATGTGCGCCGAAGGCCATCGCCCCATCTGTCAGGACACCGGCATCGTCACGGTCTTCCTCAAGGTCGGCATGGACGTGCGCTGGGAAGGTTTTTCCGGTTCGCTCGACGACGCCATCAACGCAGGCGTGCGCCGCGCCTATCTGCAACCGGACAACAAACTGCGCGCGTCCATCCTCGCCGACCCGGCCGGCAAACGCACGAACACCAAGGACAACACGCCGGCAGTGATCAACATGAGCATCGTGCCGGGCGACAAGGTCGACGTCACCGTCGCCGCCAAGGGCGGTGGCTCCGAGGCCAAGTCCAAGTTCGCCATGTTGAATCCCTCGGATTCCATCGTCGACTGGGTGCTCAAGACCGTACCGACCATGGGCGCCGGCTGGTGCCCGCCGGGCATGCTCGGCATCGGCATCGGCGGCACCGCCGAGAAGGCCATGCTGATGGCCAAGGAAGCGCTGATGGAGCCGATCGACATCCTCGATTTGATCGCCCGTGGCCCCAGCAATCGCGCCGAAGAACTGCGCATCGAGCTGTACGAAAAAGTGAATGCCCTTGGCATCGGCGCGCAAGGCCTCGGCGGCCTGACCACCGTGCTCGACGTCAAAGTCATCGACTACCCGACCCACGCCGCCAATCTGCCGGTGGCGATGATCCCGAACTGCGCCGCCACGCGCCACGCCCATTTCGTGCTGGACGGCAGCGGCCCGGTCTATCTCGATCCGCCGTCACTCGAAGACTGGCCAAGCCTGACCTATGATTCGTCCAAGGGCAAACGCGTGAATCTGGACACCGTGACGCGCGAGGAAGTCGCTAGCTGGAAACCCGGCGACGTGCTGCTCCTGAACGGCAAGATGCTCACCGGCCGCGACGCTGCACACAAGCGCATGACCGACATGCTCAACAAGGGCGAGAAACTGCCGGTGGATCTGGCCGGCAAGTTCATTTACTACGTCGGCCCGGTCGATCCGGTGCGCGACGAAGTCGTCGGCCCGGCCGGCCCCACCACCGCCACGCGCATGGACAAGTTCACCGAACAGGTGCTGGCGCAAACCGGTCTGCTCGGCATGATCGGCAAATCCGAGCGCGGCCCGGCCGGCATCGACGCCATCAAGAAACACCAGTCGGTGTACCTGATGGCCGTCGGCGGCGCCGCCTACCTCGTCTCCAAGGCAATCAAGGCCGCGCGCGTGCTGGCCTTCGAAGATCTGGGCATGGAAGCCATCTACGAATTCACCGTGCAGGACATGCCGGTGACCGTCGCCGTGGATTCCACCGGCATCTCGGTGCATGAGACCGGGCCGAAGGAATGGCAGACCCGGATCAGCCAGATCGGCATCAAAGTGGTCTGATCAAGATAAGCCCGCAGCGATGCGGGCTTTTTCTTGAATGGCTGGATAACCGCTCAGGGCGGGCATCTACAGACATACCATCCACAAACCCCTGCCTGACAAGGCTCTTCAGGCAGCATGCTTCAAAAACAAATCCAGGAGCGGCTCTCCAGCATGCAGTCACGCATTCATCCAGGTTTCCAGAAATCACTGCAGCGCCGCTTCATAACCATCTGGATTGCCGCCGCGCTGAGCATCAGCGGCGGCCTGTTGCTGCACAGACAGGGCTATCCGCTGCTGGGCTGGGTGCTGAGCGGCCTGTTCGGCATACTGGTACTGGGCGGCCTGCTTTACCTGAGCTGGCGCCTGCACCACGTCAAATGCCTGGAATGTGGCGGCAAGACCCGTACGCGCAAAGATGCAACGCGCACGCAATGGGTCGCGCAATGTGAGCAATGCCAGATCGAGTGGGATCTGCAGACCGGCGCCGGCGGCGACTGAACTGCTGCAAGGCAGGCTTGAGACTGGCAAAATTCAGCGCATGAAACACTTCGACTTCCGCCTCGACATCTCGCCCGAGCAATACCTGCCGTATTACCGCGGCCGGGTGACGCAGGTCGTGATCCGTCTGGCGGATGGCCATACCGTGAGTTTTCCGGCGAACCTGCTGCGCCAGTTCGTTCAGGCCGATGGCATTCGCGGTGACTTCACCCTGAGTTGTGACGAGCAGAACAAAGGCGCCACGCTGCAGCGCAAGAGCGGGCAATAAGGCGAGGCCTCAGCTGTCAGAACGATCAAGCCCCTGATTCGCCTTCAGATAAAAGACGAAGGCGGCCGCGGATATCACCGCCAGCACCAGTGCCATCTGCGTATAGCGACCGCCTTGATCCAGCAGCAGCGCGATCAGCATCGGAGCGCAGGCCTTGGCGAAGAAGGCGGGGGCGGCGATCTGCCCGTTGATGCGGCCGAACTGCTCGCGACCGAACAGCTCAACCGGCACCGTGCCGCGCACGATGGTCATCACGCCATTGGCGGCGCCGTAAATGATCACGAACAGCAGCGCCAGCACGCTCAGCTCGGCGGCCTGCCAGAGCAGAAACATCGCCAGCGTCGTCAGCGCAAAGCACGTCAGCCCGACCATTCTGGCCGAGAGTCGGCGCGCGACGCTGAATTCGAGGATACGGCCGGTGACCTGCAGCGGGCCGATCAGTGAGGCGATCCACACCGCCTGTGTCGCCTCGCCGGTGGCCGCACTGAGGGCACCAACCACATGGGCGCCGATGCCGGAAAACACGAAGGCATTCAGCGTGAAGGCGGCGGCTAGCAGGATCAGGCTGCGGCGCAGGGTCGGGGACAAGCCGGGCCTTGCCGGCTCGCTGGTGGAGTCGGTGCGTGGCGGCTTCGGGGGGATTTTGGGCAAGACCCAGCGATGCAGCGGGAAGCACAGCAGCAGGTGGAGAGCGGCGAAGCTCAGCAAGGCGGTGCGCCAGTCGAAGCTGCGTTCGAGCTGCCAGGCCAGTGGCCAGAAAGCCGTGGAGGCGAGGCCGCCGAAGAGGGTGAGTGCGGTCAGCGCGCGGCGATAGTGTGCGCCGGCAAGCTGGCTCAGCGCCGGAAAGGCGGCGTCATACAGGCAGCAGGCCATCGCAATGCCAGCGAGCAGCCAGCCCGCGAAGAACCAGGGCAGGCTCGGGGCCAGCGCGATCAGCGCCAGCGCGAGGGCAGCGAGCAGCGAGCCGGCGCACAGCACTGCGCGCCCGCCCAGACGATCGATGGCGCGCCCGGCGGCCGGGGCCGCCAGGCCCGAGGTGGCAAGGCTGACCGAGAAGGCGCCGAAGATCCAGCTGCAGCTGCAATCCAGACTCGCGGCCATCGCGCTGGCGAGTACGCTGATGCTGTAGTACAGGCTGCCCCAGCCGATGATCTGGGTGACGCCCAGCGCCGGCACGACATGCCACAGACGTGCCGGCGCGGCGCTCATTGCGGGTAATGCGCCGCGAACACCTGTCGCCCGCCGACCCAGGTGGCGCTGATGGCGGCATGCGCGCCCGGCTGGGCCACGCTGATCAGATCCGCGCGTTTGCCAACCGCGATCTCGCCACGATCGGTGAGCCCTGCGGCATGCGCCGGTCCCTTGCTTACCAGACGCACCGCTTCGTGCAGCGGAAAGCCTTCGCGCATGTGCAGGGCCTCGACTGCGGCGAGCATGGTGGCCGGGGCGTAGTCGGCACACAGGCAATCCGCCACGCCGGCGCGGATCGCGTCGATGGCGCGGATGTTGCCGGACTGGCTGCTGCCGCGCATCACGTTGGGGGCGCCGAAAATCGTGGACAGCCCGGCCGCGTGGGCGGCTTGCGCGGTTTCCAGATTGATCGGGAACTCGCTCATCGAGGCGCCGAGTTCCTTCATGGTGGTGACGCGCGCGTGGTCGTCATCGTCATGACTGGCAGTGGGTACGCCCAGCCTGCGGGCCTGCCCCATCACGGCGAGCACACGGTCGTCGGCGGTTTCGCGGGCCTGGCGCTTTTCCTCGGCAATCATCTCGGCCGCCTCGCGGCTGCTGCCGTGGTTGCCCATCATGTAGGCGACATAGGTTTCGAGGTGGCGGAACTGCCCCTGGCCGGGGGTGTGATCCATGATCGAGAGCAGATCCACGCCGCCTTCGTCCAGCAGGGTGGTGATGTAAGGCATGGCGGTAATGTCGGTGATCTCGTAGCGCACATGGATGCGGTTATCGACCAGCTCCTGCCGCTTGAAGGTCTTCAGCGCGCGCACCAGATCGCAGGCGGTGTCGTTGTTGCGCACGCCCCATTCGGCATGGGCGAAAGACAGGGCATGAAAGGGCGTGGTGATGCCCGCGGCGGCGTTGCGGCGGTCGATATTGAGGCAGGCGAAGTCATGCGGAAACAGCACCTTGGCACGCGGCTCGCACTCCTTTTCGATGGCGTCGCAATGCAGATCGATCATGCCCGGCATCAGCCATTGCCCTTGCAACGAGATCTCGCGCGCTCCGTTGCCGGATTCAGGATTGATGGCGCGGATGATGCCGTCTTCGATCAGCACGGAAGCGTCTTCCAGCACTTCGTCAGCGAGGACGACACGGGCGTGGGTCAGGTGAGTTTTCATGGGCAGATTCTCTGTTTGATGCTGCGGTCGAAGAGGCAGGTGAGCTATTAAGGACACATCGAAGGTGCGGCCAGCGTGTTTCTGAATTGATGAAAGCAAATCAACACCGTCATTCCGGGCTTGACCCGGAATGACGGATGAGGGGCGGTTCTGAACTTTGCGCAGCACAGTGCTAGGCCGCATTCGCCAGTGGCGCACTGATCGCTTGCACCGGCAGACGGCGGGTGGCGACGGCTTCGCGTACTTCGGCGTCGTGAAAGATGCCGACCACACCAGCGCCGCGTGCGCAGGCCTCGCGGATCAGTTCGATCACCACCGCGCGATTGGCGGCATCCAGCGAAGCCGTCGGCTCGTCGAGCAACATCACCGGCTTTTCGGTGATGAAGCCGCGCGCTACGTTCACACGCTGCTGTTCACCGCCGGAGAAGGTGGCCGGCGGCAAGGCCCACAGGCGCTCGGGCAGATTCAGGCGGGCGAGCAGGCCAGCGGCGCGCTGGCGGGCTTCGGCTTGATCGGCGCCCATGGCCAGCAGCGGCTCGGCCACGATGTCTTGCGAACTCACGCGCGGAATCACCCGCAGGAACTGGCTCACGTAACTCAGCGTAGAGCGGCGCAGTTCGATGATCTGCTGCGGGCTGGCACGGGTGATGTCGATGCGCGCCAACGTGCCGGCTTCGCGCAGCCAGATCTGACCGCTGGCGGCCAGGTAGTTGGCATACAGACAGCGCAGCAGCGTGCTCTTGCCCGCACCAGACGGGCCGTCGAGCACCAGACATTCGCCGCGCTCCAGCTCGAACGAGATTTCCTCCAGTACCGGAATACGCACCCCACCCTGCGGGTGCAGGGTGAAGTGTTTGCTGAGTGTGCTGACCTTGATCAGGGTGGATTCATGCATGGGATTCTCCGTAATGCCAATATCAAGTAAAGCCCGGACCACCGTTCGCCCTGAGCGTAGCGCAGCGAAGTCGAAGGGTTGGCCCCCGCCATTCATGCTTCGACTTCACTCGCTTCGCTCCTTACGCTCAGCACGAACGGCCAACGTTTTGCCATCTTCGTAAAGCGTCAATGAGCGCAGCGTATTGCGCCGAATGTTGTGTTAAAGCTCACGCCGCCAACACCGACGACACCAACAACTGCGTGTAAGGGTGCTGCGGGTCGTCCAGCAGTTGATCGGTGAGGCCGGTTTCCACGATGCGGCCGTGGCGCATCACGATCAGGCGGTGGGCCAGCAGACGGGCCACGGCCAGATCGTGGGTGACCAGAATCACCGCGATGTGCAGTTCGGCTGCGAGCCGGCGCAGCAGGTCGAGAAAGCGGGCCTGCACCGACACGTCCAGCCCGGCGGTGGGCTCGTCCATGAATACCAGACGTGGCTCGGTGACCAGATTGCGGGCGATCTGCAGGCGTTGCTGCATGCCGCCGGAGAAAGACGTTGGCGCGTCGTCCAGACGCGTCTCATCAATCTCCACCCGGCGCAGCCAGTCCAGCGCCACCTCGCGGATGCTGCCGTAATGGCGACTGCCGACGGCCATCAGGCGTTCGCCAATGTTGGCGCCCGCTGACACGCGCATGCGCAGACCATCGCGCGGGTTCTGCCGCACAAAGCCCCAGTCCGTGCGCCACAGCTCGCGCAGACGCGCATCCGGCAGGCTCGCCAGATCAGTCATGCCTTGGCCGTGGATGTCGTAAAGCACACTGCCGGCGTCCGGCTGCAACTGGAATGCCAAAGTGTTGAGCAGGGTCGATTTTCCCGAGCCGGATTCGCCGGCGATGCACAGCACCTCGCCGGGATAGAGATCAAAACTGACCTGTTCGCAGCCGATGCGATTGCCGTAGAGCTTTGCCAGATCGCGCACCTGCAGAAGCGGACTCGTGGGTCTCATGCTGCCATCTCTCCTTTATGTCCTGCCGCCTGACGGTCTGCGCAGTATTCGGTGTCGGAGCACACGAACATGTGGCCGCCGGCATCGTCGAGAATGACTTCGTCCAGATACGCATCCGTGGCCGCGCACAGCGCACAAGGCGCTTCCCAGCGTTCGATGCTGAAGGGGTGGTCGTCAAAATCCAGCGAGCGCACATCGGTGTAAGGCGGCACCGCATACACGCGCTTTTCGCGGCCTGCGCCGAAGAGCATCAGGGCCGGGTTGCGGTGCATTTTCGGGTTATCGAATTTCGGAATCGGCGAGGGGCGCATCAGGTAATGGCTGTTCACGATCACCGGATAGTCGTAGGTCGTGGCGATGCGGCCGTGACGCACGATGTCCTCGTACAGCTTCACATGCATCACGCCGTATTCCGACAGCGCGTGCATCGTGCGCGTCTCGGTCTCGCGCGGCTCCAGCCAGCGCAGCGGCTCCGGAATCGGCACCTGGAAGACCAGCGTCTGGCCCTCGGCGAGCGGCGTTTCCGGGATGCGGTGGCGGGTCTGAATCATCGTCGCCTCGCGCGTTTTCTCCGTGGTGGCGACACCGGTCACCTTGCGAAAGAAGCTGCGGATATTGACCGCGTTGGTGGTGTCGTCCGCACCCTGGTCGATCACCTTCAGCACATCCTTGGATCCGATGACCGAGGCCGTCACCTGGATGCCGCCAGTACCCCAGCCGTAAGGCAAGGGCATTTCACGGCTGCCAAACGGCACCTGATAGCCGGGGATCGCCACCGCCTTCAGCAGCGCGCGGCGGATCATGCGTTTGGTCTGTTCGTCGAGATAGGCAAAGTTGTAGCCGGTTTGCATGGGTGCGTTCATTCGGCAAGCTCCTTGGGTTTGACCGATTCGCGAGCTACACGCAGCGCGCGCTCCGCCTCCCATTCCGCGCGCAGGCGGCGCAGCAATTCGAGGTTGGTCTGGAAATCCACGTAATGCGGCAGCTTCAAGTGCTGCACGAAACCGGAGGCTTCCACGTTGTCACTGTGGCTCAGCACGAACTCTTCGTTGTTAGCCGGCTGCTCGGTGTCTTCGCCCAGCTCGCCAGCGCGCAGCGCGCGGTCGCACAGCGACATGGCCATCGCCTTGCGTTCCGCATGGCCGAAAGCCAGCCCGTAGCCACGCGTGAAGTGCGGCGCCTGCGTGGCACTGCCTTCGAAATCATTGATCAACTGGCACTCGGTCAGCTCCACTTCGCCGATCTCCACCGCAAAGCCCAGTTCATCAACGAAGACTTCCACCGGCACCGCGCCGAAGCGGATTTCGCCAGCGAAGGGATGGGTGTTCGAGTAGCCGCGCTGGGTGGAATAACCCATCGCCAGCAGGAAGCCTTCGTCACCACGCGCCAGATTCTGCAGACGCGTCGCGCGGTCTGTCGGGAAGAGCAGCGGCTCGCGGGTCAGGTCGAAAGGCGCAGCCTCGTCACCCGTTTGCCGGCTTTGCTCCAGCAAGCCTTGCTGGCCGAGAATATCGCTCACGCGCGGCGCGCAGATCGGTGCCGCATCGGCCACCGTGGCCGGGCTGGCCGGCGTGCTCTCATCGAGCAGGCTGAAATCGAGCAGGCGCTGGGTGTAATCGTAGGTCGGGCCGAGCACCTGGCCGCCGGGCAGATCCTTGAAGGCTGCCGAGATGCGGCGTTCGATGCGCATGCGGGCAGTGTCCAGCGGCAGGCTGTCGGCCAGGCGCGGCAGCGTGGTGCGATAGGCGCGCAACAGAAAAATGGCCTCGATCAGATCGCCCGCCGCTTGCTTGATCGCCAGCGCGGCCAGCTCTTCGTCATACAGCGAGCCTTCGCCCATTACCCGCGCCACGGCCAGGCGCATCTGGCTGCGGATCTGGGCGATGGAGAGTTCAGGCACGCGGGTGTCGCCCCGCCGGGCTTGGGCCAGCAGTTCGTGGGATTGCGTGATGGCGCGTTCGCCACCTTTGACGGCTACATACATATCAGCCCTCTTCCTTGATTTGGGTGGTGCGTGGCAGGCCGGCAATGCGTGTGTCGCAGCACAGAAGCATGTCCACGCCAAGGGGGAAACGCGCCCGGTTCTCGCGCACGAAGGCGCTGGCGGCCGCGCTCCAGCCGCCGACGCCAAGTGCCTGGCTGTGTTCGATGCCTGGGCCGCGCAGGCTCAGCGGGCCAGTTGCGTTCAGTTCCGCCACTTCGATCAGCAGGGTCGCGGAACGATCCGGAAACGCGGGTTCGCCCAAACGCAGCGCATCCAGCGGCGGCAATTCAACCAGCGCGCCGAGCAGCACGAAATGCGCCTCGGCCAGATCCGTCGTGAGCGGGCAGCCGCAGTGAAAGCGCAGGTAATGGCCGGCAGCCGCATCGCGCAGGGCGGGCGACAACCATACCGGCGTGTCCTTGTCGGCCAGCGCCAGCAAGACAGCCGATTGCGCCGCGCCCACACCGGGCGGCGGGGCGGGCAATGTCAGATGGGCTTCCAGCGGGCAGATGCGGCCGGGGCGGGCGAGCGTTTCAAGCACCGCGCGGAAGCAGGCCTGTGCGTCATGCACGGGGTCGGCAAAGCCGGGCTGCAGGTGGGCGAGATCGAGTTCTACGGCCTGATTCATCAGTCTTCTCCGCGCACAAGGGTAAAGAAATCGACCCGGCTCGCGGCGACTTCGGTCGCGCGCTGCTGCTGGCGCGCCTGCTCGGCGGTGGCGAGTGCCGTGATCACCTCGGCGTGCACACGTGCAGCGGATTCCGGTTGTTGCAACAGCGCATCACACAGCGCGATCATCTCGGCCTGCCGCGCGCTGCGCCCGCGCACCGTGCCTACGCCTACCGTGCCATCGGCCAGGCGCAGCGTGCAGCGAGTCAGGGTTGCTTCACCCAGATTGAATTGCGCGCCATCGCCGCCGATGCGCGCACGCAACATGACCATGCCGGTTTCAGGGCGACGCAGCCAGGTGAAGGCAGGCGTCTCGTTCAGCGCCGCAAAGCGCTCGGCCAGCAAGCCAGCCGGGCTGCGTGCCAGCAGGCCCAGCGCACTGCGGCGGTCGGTGTAGTCAGTCATGCAGGTATCCATATTGGTGTAAACGTATAGACAACTTGGCGTGGTTGATCGGGTTCTTTTTTGCGTTGTTGTCGATTATTCCCGGTGTACATGAAAGTTTCGTGAAGCCCGGCTATTCTTGTCGCACAACTGGGAGCCAAGATGAGTCTGGAACGAGGAAGTGGCGTCGCCGTGTGGCGCCAGATTGAAAGCGCATTGACCGAAGACATCCGCCAGCAGGTGTTCGCCGCGGGCGAGCGCCTGCCCAATGAAAGCGAGCTGGCCGAGCGATTCGGCGTAAATCGCCACACCGTGCGCCGAGCGCTCGGCGTGCTGGAGCGCGGCGGCCTGATCCGCGTGGAGCAAGGGCGCGGCACCTTCGTGCAGGATTACGCCATCGACTACACCATCGGCAAGCGCACACGCTTTTCGCAGAATCTGGAAAACGTCGGCCTGGCTTCCAGCATGGAATTGCTGCGCGCCGCCGAACTGCCCGCCACCCCGGAAGTCGCCAAGGCCCTGGGGCTGCGGCGCGGCGCCAAGGTGGTACAGATCGTGACCGTGGGTCGTGCCGAAGGCCGGCCGATCAATATTTCCACCAGTCATTTCCCGGCGGCCCGTTTTGCCGGCATTGGCGAACGGGTGCGCGAGCTGGGCTCCATCACCCGGGCGCTGGCCGAATTCGGCGTGGATGACTACACGCGCGGCGCAACCAAAGTCACCGCCCGCCTGCCGGACAACGAAACCGCCCGCCTGCTCTCCCAGCCGCGCACCCGGCCGGTGTTGCAGGTCGAGTCCATCAATCTGGATGCCGCAGGCGCGCCGCTGCAATATTCAGAAGCCAGTTTTTCCGGCGACTGGGTGCAGCTGGTGTTTGATCCGGGGCAATAAATCCGGCCCCGCAAAGTGCGCTTGCAGGTGCCGGGAGGCGTGGTGGTACTGTTATCATGCCAACGTGCTGGGTGAGATGGCTATCAGCAATCAGTCATGAATGGACGTTCGAGCCGTATGCCGAAAGCGGGCATTCAAGGGCGCCGCAGGGAACAATGAGCGAAGCGAATTGCGCCGGATGGGGTGATTCTGGCGCGAAATGCTTTAAATAAAGATCCCGCTACTCCAAGCAGCAACTGCTTGTGAAGATCAACCGCCAGAAAACGCGGGCTTGTGTCGATGTGTTTGTAGCGCGCCATCCGAAAGTCTCCAGAGTCAATGTGTGTTGAAGTCTTGCGATGACAAATCGTTCACCGCAGAATGCGGACTTCTGTAGATTTTTCTACATCCTCGTTAGACATTCGAGTTCATTCTCAAAACATGTTCGCTTCTGTCCAAAACTATTTGCATACACTCTCGACAGACAGCAAAGGGCGAGCCGCAATCCATTTCTCGGCTGAAGTGCATGAGTTCTCAACCATTGTTAGCAAGATCGTTGAAACACTGCAGATCTATCACTCCGTACATCCTGAGATTGATGCTGATCCAAAGCATGTCGCCTTTGGTCTTATGACCAAAGGAGCCAATACACTCATGGCAGGCTTTGAGCTTGCCCTTACGGGATATTTTTGGGAGCCCCAGATTCTCTTCAGGAGTGCACTCGAAGGGTTTGCAACTGCTTGGGATATTGTTAACAACCCTAAACGATTTGCAGTATGGCAAGCCGGAAAGAAATTTTCTTCGACTGATAGCATTTCAAACCTGAAGAAAGAGATCGAACCTGTTGGGAAGATGTATGGCTTCTTATCTGAAATGTATGTTCATACATCACCGATCAACAGTTCTCCACCTATGTTTGTCTCGCAGGGCGAGGCTAAATTTCAGTTTTTTGGCTATCTGCCTCCAGACAAAGAGGACGTAAGAAAAGGAGAGGTCTACGTCGCATTGCTCACCAGCTTTGTTTGTCTCCAGCTTACTGAGATCATCTTTCATAACTACGCCAAAGAGCTTGAAACAATCGAGAAAATTCCTGGGACAGACACGGTATCGACCAAAGTGAGTGCTCGCCATCGAAAATTTGTTGATGCTGCTATGGCGCACTTCTCAACACGCTCAAAGGATCCATCCGCATGCTTCTAATTTTGCGTGATCGCCCCCAAAAAGTGCCTAACGAATTCCGTCGAGAGGAACCGCCCACAAGCTGCGCTTGTGGGTTCCCAACCGTCCGCAACGAGTCACTTTACGATAAGTGCTTATGAAACCGCCACTACCCGCTCTTGGTCTTGTGTTGGCCGTCGCCGTCGCCGGGTGTGTTGACGGCACCGTTGATGGCGTTAAAAATGCTTCCGGGGAAACTCCCGTCAAGTACGTTACTTGTTCGCCCGGCGAAAAGTCATGTTTTGTCTCGGCTAGATTTAAAGATCTCGACTCATGCCAATTCCACAAAGAGTGGTCAGAAATGCTCTGCGATAAAATTTCCACTCCTGGAAAAATGGTGTGTACCACTGAACAATCATCTGTTGCATCGGCGTATTGCACGCTTTAGCTATGTGTCGCGCGTCGAGAGGGACCACCGACAAGCTGCGCTTGTGGGTTCCCTTCGCGGCTTCGCCGCTACGGCGGCCCATCACGTCAAACATTAAAACGTCCGCTTTCCAAAAGCCCGACCGTCCTCAGCGGCTCGAAACACACACTCAAAGCACCCATCTGAAGAGCCGCATCAGGCGGACTTCTCCAGCATGGCTGCCCGCACTGACAGGCGCAGTGCGGCTCTTCGGGCATGCCTCAAAAATCCCTCAGCCATGTGCCGCGAGGTGCTGCCACGCCACCCACGAGCAGCTTGCCCTGGCGCTACTCACGGCCCATTTCTGAAAATACCCGCTGACCCGTTTTGCATTGGTGCGGTCGGCCTTCTGCCTTCGGCAAACCCCAGTAATGCCATCCCCGGGCCCGGCGCGATTGCGCTTCGGAAGTCTGGCGCAGCACGTAGGGTGCAATAAGCGTTAGCGCATTGCACCGGATGTTGGCGCAATCACCTGTAGGCGAGTTCTTTTGTCGCAAGCTCCCGGTGCAGTGCCCTTCGGTTATTGCACCCTACGAACAACCGCTTTCAGCCAGCACGCGGACATCATGGCAACAGCGCCGTGATCAAGTTCTGTGGATTGCGACAATACTTGAATTCAATACCCTGCCGCCTTCTCTACCTGCATTCCCACGCCTCCGCGTGGGAACAGTGAAACCGCTGCGGGATCGCGAGTCACGCGACCCCGCATGTCCTTAGTTGGCAGGCATGTCTTTTCGCGCGGCTACGCCGGTAGCAGGGAAGTCGGTGAATACACCGTCAATGCCCAGCTTGAAGTAAGCCTGCATTTCTACCGTTGGGTCCTTGAAGCCATAACCGCTGGCATCGTTGCGGAAAGTCCAGGTGTGCACCAACAAACCCTTGGCATGGGCGCGTTCGATCACCCCGGTGGATCCATCGACTCGGCGGTCGTTGATGGTGATTGTTGTGTCGCCAGTACGCTCGACACCATCCGCCACGGTCTTCAACAAATATGGCTTCCAAGGCCCGATCGCGTCGGCGTAGGTCTTGACGAAGGTGAGGCCGGTCTCGGTCAGCAGGTCAGAGAACAAGCGCGCATCGCTCTTTACAACAAAGTCGTAGGGCTGGCGGTACGGCGCTACCAACGACATCGATCCGTCGGCATTGACGTCATCGGCATCGATCAGTTGCACCAGGCGAATGTCGGTCTTGGTGTTCAGGTATTGCAGGTTCGACACCTCGAAAGACTGGATGAACACTGGCGCACTGGCTGTGTTGCCATAGGCTAGATGCAGCATCGTCACCAGTTTGTCTTCAAACACCTTGGCGCCGAACAGGCCTTCGTGGAACGTTGAGTGCTTGATCTCCGGGTAGATACCGACGGATCGGCCAGCCTTGGCCGCCTCTGTCTTGACCATTGCGATCACCTCGGCCAGCGTCGGAATTTCGTACAAGCCATTCGATCCTTGCGGTCGGCTGGCATTCGACTGCAGGGCACGCAGTGTCTTGATTTCGGCCAGGGTGAAGTCGCTGGCAAAATAGGCGGTCGTCGAAACGCCATCGACATTTCTGGTGCTCTTTCGAGAGCTGTCAAATTTGACGGCAACGTCGGTAGTGCCGTCGAGCATCGGCTCATGGCGGGCGATCATCTCACCATCCTTGGTGAGTGTCAGGTCGGGCTCGATATAGTCCGCACCTTGCTCGATAGCGAGTTTGTAGGATGCCAGCGTATGTTCAGGCAGCGTACCCGAGGCGCCACGATGGCCGATTACCAACGGAGCCTTGCCGTCCAGTGTCTTCCAGGTGACTACGCTGGAACCTGAAGAGCTCGCGGCGTTGGTTTCCGGCGCAGAACTATCACCACCACCACCGCAGGCGGCAAGATATCCGATCATGCCAAGGCTTATTGCCGAGATGGTTAGCAAGCGCCAGACAGGTGCCGGGCGGGCTGAATTTGAAGCAAACATTGAACGTTCTCCTGAAGAGGGAAATGGCCATTCGAACCATTCAACAATCATCCTTCTCGACCATGTCAATCGAGTGACAAGATAATGACAAATCAAAGCAGATCCATCTGTTCAAACTGAGTCAGACCTTGGGCGTCAAAGAGCTCATCAAGCGCCCACAGGGTTGCAGCTAGTTCAATGGGATTGCAAAGTCCGACTGGCATCCCAGCCTTGCAGAGTGCGCAGGTTCTTTTCCCTGCGCACGCGGTTCAAGGTCATCACTCATGCTTGGCGCTATTTGTGGGACCGATGGTGCGCAAGCCTTCGGCTTTCGCACCCTACGAAGGTCTTTTTTTTGGCCGAAACACGCAATCAAAACACCCACCTGAAGACCCGCACCCGCCGGACTTCTTCGGCATGACTGTCCGCACAGGCAGGCGCAGTGCGGCTCTTCGGGCATGCCTCAAAAATCCCCTCAACCACGTGCCGCCCGGTGTTGCCACGCCGCTCATGAGCAGCTTGCCCGGGCACTGCGCACAGCCTATTTCTGAAAATACCCGCTGACCCGTTTTGCATTGGTGCGGTCGGCCTTCAGCCTTCGGCAAGCGCGTGTGATGCCATCCCGGGCCCGGCGCGATTGCGGCTCTGAAGCCTGGCGCAGGCTTCCAGCTCATTTATTCGTCTACACGAATCTGTAAAGAGCGCTGTGTATTCTGGGGGTTTCCAGGACGGGGCAAGGAACATGCAAACCATCGAGACACTGCGCTCACTGGGCCGGATCGTGGGCGGTAAGGTGTTGAGTTCTACTGGCTGGTCTGAGGAGGCGGTGCATCTTGCAGACGGCCTGATTGGCGGTGCGCCCACGACGGGGCAGCGTCTGGATGCGCGCGGCTGTGTGGTGCTGCCGGGCATTGTGGATTTTCATGGCGATGCGTTCGAGCGCCAGATCATGCCGCGCCCGAAGGTGAGTTTTCCGCTGGATGTGGCGATGCTGGAGACAGATCGCCAGCTGGCCGCGAATGGCATCACGACGGCCTTGCATGGCGTGACGCATTCCTGGGAAGGCGGGCTGCGGGGCGAGGCGACGGCGCGGGTGCTGTTCGCAGCGCTGGACCGGCTGGCGCCGCGTTTTCTGGTGGAGCACAAGGTGCATCTGCGCTACGAGGGGCATCACCTGGCGGGCGAGGCGGAGGCGCTGGGCTGGCTGAGTTCGGGGCGGGTGAGTCTGCTGGCTTTCAATGATCATCTGCCGGGCATGCGGCGCAAGCCGCAGAAGTGGCAGGAATGGGCGGATCGCGCCGAGACGGATCTGGTCGGTTTTGAGCAACGTCTGGAGGCCGCTGAGGCACGGGGCGCGGAGGTGCCGGGTCTGGTCGGGCGTCTCGCGGCGCATGCCCGTCTGCATGGTGTGCCGATGGCCTCGCACGATGATCAAAGCATCAGCGTGCGGGGAAGTTTTCAGAGTCTGGCGTGCCGGATTTCGGAATTTCCGCTGACCCTGAGCGTGGCCGAACATGCCCGCGCGCAGGGCTCGCCGGTGGTCTGCGGCGCGCCGAACGTGTTGCGCGGTGGCAGCCATGTGGGGGCTCCACGCGCGGCGGATCTGGCGCGTGACGGCTTGTGCAGCATTCTGGCCTCAGACTATTACTATCCGGCGCCGCTGCATGCCGCCTGCTTGTTGGCGGCTGATGAACTGTTGCCGCTGGAAGCGGCCTGGGCGCTGGTGTCGAAGAACCCGGCAGCGGCTCTGGGCTTTGAGGATCGCGGTGAAATTGCCGTCGGCAAACGCGCTGACCTGATCGTGCTGGATGTGCAGGATCTGCGCGCGCCGCGTCTGGTCGCCACCTTGAGCGGCGGGCGCATTGTTTATCTGGCTGAAGGAGAACGTCTGCATGGCTGAGCCCCGATATGCGGTGCATTACGCGCCACCGGAAGACTGCGCACTGGCGCAGGCCAGCGCGCGCTGGCTGGGGCGGGATGCGTTTTCAGGTGAGCTCTTCGAGCAGCCGGCCTTCGGCGCCATCAGCCCGGCGCGTCTGGCCGAGCTGACCGCATCGCCCCGGCGCTATGGTTTGCACGGCACGCTGAAGCCGCCGATCAGCCTGCGCGCAGGGCGCACGCTGGCCGAATTCGATCAGGCGGTGGCCGCGCTGGCCGCGCGCCAGGAAGCGTTCTCCTTCGAGGTGGAGATTGCACAGCTGTCAAAATTTCTGGCCTGGCGCCCACTCACCGAAGCGGCAAGGATCTCTGCGGTGGCCGCGGCCTGTGTGACGGAGCTGGACGAATTCCGCGCGCCAGCAGGGGAAACCGAGCTGGTAAGGCGCCGCGCGGCAGGCCTGAGCGAGCAGCAGGAATTGATGCTGCAGCGCTGGGGCTATCCGTATGTGCTGGATGAATTCCGTTTCCACCTGACCCTGAGCGAATCACTGCAAGGCGAGGAGGCGCGCCAGATGCTGGCGATGCTCAAGGCGGGCGGCGCCGGGCTGGCCATCGGGCCGCTGCGCTTCGATTCGCTGGTGATGCTGATGGAGCCCGCGCCGGGCGCGGATTTCCGCGCGATTGCGCGCTATGGCTTTGATGGCAGCGTGCGCCGTTACCCGGGCTGGCCGGCATGAGTGGCGCGGGCCTGGTCTATGTGGTTGGCGCCTCGGGTGTTGGCAAGGACAGTGTGCTGGCGCAATTACGAGAGCTGCTGCAGCTAGAGGACCGGGTCGCCGTGGCGCACCGCTACATCACTCGCGCCGCACACGCAGGCGGCGAGAATCATGTCGCCCTGAGTCAGCCTGAATTCCTGCTGCGGCGCGCGGCCGGTTGCTTTGCGCTGGACTGGGAAAGCCACGGCCTGCATTACGGCATCGGCCGCGAGATCGAACTGTGGCTCGCCCGCGGCATGCAGGTGCTGATCAATGGATCAAGAGCGCATGCCGTCGTGCTGCGCGAACGCTACCCGGCGGCCCGAGTGGTCGAGATCGTGGCGGATGAAGCGGTGCTGCGATCACGCCTGCTGGCGCGCGGGCGCGAAGATGCGAGCGCGGTGGAAGCCCGCCTGGCGCGCAATCGCCAACTGGCTCCCTGCCCGGTCGATCTGCAAATTGCCAATGAAGGCCCGCTGGAAGACGCCGCGCAGGCCTTGCTGCGCTTTGCGCGGGAGATCTGATCCTGAAGCGCATGCAAGGTGCGCGGCCATGGGTGAAAACCTTGGGCTTGAGGGTAGTCCCGTTTATTCAAGCTTTTGACATCAAAATTCCGTCGTTCCCGCCCTTCGACAAGCTCAGGACAGGCCGGGCTTTGCCCGAGCGGGAATCCTGTGGCGTTCGCGAAGTCACTGGGTTCCCGCCTTCGCGGGAACGACGTGGGAGTGCTTGTTTGTTCTTAAGTGGACTGTCTTCGGGCTTGAGGGGATTTTCGCCGGTCTTTGGTTGTAGTTTGTAAGTCCTCATGCCTTTCGAAAGGAGCGCGAGCCCTCCGCTCAGGGCGCCGTCTGGAAACGATCAATCCAGGCCTGCAGCTGATCGGCCAGCACCAGCAACTGGCGACTTTCGGCTTCGCTGGCCCGCGTGGCCTGTGCGTTGGCATGCGCATCCTGAACAATCTGACGCATGCTCGTCGCGATGTCTCCGGTGAGTTGCTGCTGTGCGCTGACCGCACTGCGCACGACGTTGGCGGCCTGATCGGCATGCTCGGCCTCGCCGTGAATGGTCTGGATCGCGTCCTGCAAACCGTCCAGTTCCTGCATGCCGGACAGTAGCTTGTCCGTCTCGCTGCGGATGCTGAGCACACTCGCGACGATGGCATCGGCAATCCCGGCAATCGTATTGTTGATTTCATGTGCCGCGCTGGAGCTGCGCTCGGCGAGGGTGCGCACCTCGTCCGCCACCACTGCGAAGCCCCGGCCATGCTCACCGGCGCGTGCCGCTTCGATGGCGGCATTCAAGGCCAGCAGATTGGTCTGCCGGGCCAGTTGCTCGATCAGGCCGGTGATCGAACGGATCTCGTCGGCCCGCTCTGCCAGGGCTTCTACATCGCGTGCGGCCTCGTCAAAGGAAGCAGCGGTGCGCTGCATGGTGGTGACCACACCGAACACCGCCTCGCCGCCCAGGCGGGTCTGCTCGCTGGTGCGACTGGCGGCGGCCCGGGTGGCCTGGGCCGATTCGTCGAGATTGCCGATATTCCCTTCCAGCCCGGCCACATGCACAGTGACTGCGGCCGCGATGACTTCGGTGCGTCCTGAGGCCTCCGCCAGCGCCTGGGTGGACGTCGACACCCGATCAGCCGCCACGCGCACCTGGCGCGCCCCCTGAGCGACCGCTGCGAGCAGCTCGCGCATGCTGGTCTGTGCCGCGTTGAGGGAGCACGCAACGGCACCGAGCTCATCGCGACTCTTCACCATGATCGCGCCGGAAAAGTCTCCATTCGCCATGCGTTCGGTCGCTGCGCACAGTGCCTTAACGCTCTGCCGGATATCGCTCTGCATGCCAAGGAAGAGATACAGCAGCAGCGCGACCAGGGTCAGCGCAAACAGGCTTTGCAGCAGGATCTGGCGCTCCAGTGCAGCCTGACGCTTGTCGATGCTCGATTCCAGCAGGGCTGAAGCCAGGCCCGAGACGGCCGCCACGGCCGCGCGCGCCTCGGCGACAGTGGTCTCGATGCCACTGGCGGGCACCGCGAAGTTTTCCTGCAAGGGCCCCAGACGCAGGGCTTCAATCGCCGCGGTCGCCTGGTTGAACAAGTGGTTCTGCGCTTCCAGCAAGGCATCGGCGCGCGTGCCATGCAGCGCGACAAGGAAGCGGATGCGCGCATCGGCCTCGGCCAGGCCACGCTCGATCAGGATGGTGGCGGCCAGCAGTTGCTGGCGATCACGCTCCACCAGGGTGGCGCTACGCATTGCGCTGACGCCCACGGCGCGCGCTTCTGCCAGCTGAAGATCCAGTTGCGGCAGGCTGTGCTGCACCAGCCCGGCGCTCAGATCGAAATCATGCAGCCGCGTGGCGAGCGCCTGCACGCCTTCGCTCAACTGCTGCTCCTCGCTGCGAAACCCCTGGTGGATCTTCCAGGCCTTCAAGGGCCGCGTATCCGCAGCCTGCGGCCCGATCTCCTGCCAGCGCGCCAGCGCCACTTCCGCCAGCGGACGCACAGAGTCGCTGGCCTGCACCAGCGGATCCGCCAGTATCTGTTGCAGACGCGCCTGCAGGCTGTCAGCCAGCTGATTGCGTTGCGCCGGGTCCGGCTGACTCATGCCGCCAACATCATGAGCAATGATCTCGCGGCGCAAGCGCTGGGCCTCGTTCATGCTGCGACTCAGCGTCAGGCTCTGCCGAGCTTCGGCCACCGCAGCGAGGCTTTGCCATTCCTGTCTGGCCAGCTCAATGATCGCCGGCAGGGAAGCCAAGGCCAGCAAGGCGCCGAGCAGGATGAACTTGTGCGCAAAGCGCAGGCGCTCAGACAGAAAGCGCGCGGGTTGGAATACTGCAGAGAAAGCCATAAAAGCCCCGGAATGATGTTCTTGGATGGAAGGGTCGAGCGCTTCACAGCAACGACCTCCGGGCTGGCCTCTGAAGGGCTGAAACAGATTAAATATTCGTGACAGCAAGCCCCTTACACGCATTTTTCGGCACGTGGTCTACGCTATTTCAGCGTGCATCAAGCGTGCTGCAGAAATGCCATCAGGATTCAGGCCGGGTCACGAAACCGATCTTGCTCAGCCCCGCCTGCGCGGCCTGGCTCATGATTTTCGCCAGCGGCTCGTAACGCGCGGCCTTGTCGGCATGCAGATGAACCTCGGTGAGCGGCTTCTCGCGGCCCAGCGCAGCCAGGCGTGCGGCCAGCTCGTCAGCCAGAAGCGGCTGTGTGTTCCAGTAGAGCTGCCCGGCTGCGTCGATGGAAATGTCTACTTTGTCGGCAGGCGGCTGATGGCTGGAGCTGGCACGTGGCAGGTCGAGTTTGACGGCGTGCGTGAGCAGCGGTGCGGTGATCATGAAGATCACCAGCAGCACCAGCATCACGTCGATCAGCGGAATCATGTTGATCTCGGCGCGCGGCACGCCGCGCCCGGCGGCACCGGGAGTGAGGAAGGCCATGCTCAGCCCTCCCGCACACAGGCCGGCAGGGGCTGGCCGGTGATCAGGTAGTGATGCAGATCGTGCGCCAGTGCATCGAGCTCGGCCAGCAGGTGCTGGCTATTGCGCGAGAAGGCGTTGTAGGCCAGCAGCGCCGGGATTGCCACCGCGAGGCCCAGCGCGGTCATGATCAGCGCTTCGCCGACCGGGCCGGCGATCTGTTCCAGCGAGGCGGCGCCAGATGAGCCAATCGCGGCCAACGCGTTATGCACGCCCCACACCGTGCCGAACAGGCCGATGAAGGGTGCCACAGCGGCGACTGTAGCGAGCAGGGTCTGCCCGTTGTCGAGCTTGGCGCCCTCTTCGCCGACCACGCGGTTCATGCAGCGCAGGAGCAGGTCTTCCTCTTTGCCGCTGCCGCTACGGGCGACTTCTTCGTGCACCTGCAAGGAAATGCGTGCCAGTCGTGCAAAGGGGTGAGACGCGGCGACTGCGGCCTCGCGCTCGCTGCCCCAGAAGGCTTGTTGAAAGCCGCGCGCGCGCTGGAAGAGCTGCCACATGCTGAAGGATTTGGAAAAGATGCAGCCCCAGGACAACAAGGACATCAGCGCCAGCAGGCAGAACAGGGTGGCGCCCAGGGCGTCGGTGTGGGCAAAGAAAAATTCGATGAGTTGCATGACTTACTCCAATGTGAAATCAACGGGGATCTGGACAAGGCTGGCGACAGCCCGCTCGCCCTCGCGAGCCGGATCGAAGCGCCAGTTGCGCACGGCCTCGGTGGCGGCCATGTCCAGACGCGGATAGCCGCTGCTGATATGCAGCTTGACTGACTGGGCGCGGCCTTCAGCGCTGATGGCCACCTCAAGCATGACCCGCCCGGTCTCGCCGGCCCGGCGCGACATGGGCGGATAAGCCGGCTCGGGATTATTGAGATAGGCCGCGCGATACACCGCCGGCCGCAAGGCCGGCGCAGCTGGCTTTGCCACTGGCGTTTCTGCGGGGGCGACTGCTTTGGCGACCGGCTCGGGCGGCGCGGGCGCTGCTTGAACTGCCGCCGCGCTTGGCTGGGCTGCCGTACTGGCCAGCACCGGAGCCGGGGCGGCGGGCGTGGCACGCGGCACCGGCTGGGCGCTTGCAGGGGCGGGCTGCACTGGCGCCACAGGCGGAGCGAGCTCGACCTGCGGCGCTGTCGGCAACAAGGCCATCATCACGGGCGGTGGCGCAGCAGGACGCGGAGCCTGCAGCGGCCCGATCAGCAACAGCACCAATGCATGCAGCGCCAGCGCCAGAAGCCAGGCGGCCCACTGCAAGCGCCTGCCCGGCAGGGTTTGTTTGCTTCGACTCACTTCAGGTCCAGACTCCGTGCGATGTCGCGCCAGGGCACGTACTTGAAGTTCTGCGCCGCATCCGGCAGACGCTTGTAGCCATCCTGCAGCACCAGCATGCCTTCGCTGAACGCGCCGCCGAAATTCCGTGCGCTGACTTCCAGCCCGTCGGTATCCGACACGCCATCGATGCCGGCCTGCGCATTGATGCCGACCCGGAAGCCGCCGCGATAGCGATAAGGCGGCGCGGCATCGACCACCACGTAGCTGTCATTGCCCTGGCTGGAGGCAATCAGATAGCTTGCGGACGCGCCGTGATAAATCGCCAGGCCTTCCACATCGGCCACCAGCTCACGGCCTACGCTCATGACGAGTTGCGGCGCATCCTTGCTGTCGGCCCGCGCCGATACGGCCCAGATGCCGCGATCTTCTTCGCCAACGAAGAGGCGTGCCGCACGGTCATCCACCACGCAGCCTTCGGGCTGGGTCGCCACGCGCAGCTCGCGCAATTTGCGGCCGCTGAAACGTTCGCCATCGAAGTCGATGCGGTAGTGCGCGATGCGCCCGTCCTTGTCGTTGACGAAGGCTTCCAGGCCACCCTCGGTGGGCTGATACAGACACACGCCGTAGATGTTTTCCAGCCCGGTCGCAATCCGCCCGGCATCACGCACCTGGCCGTTGGCATCGATCTGGAACAGGGCCAGGGCCAGTTCATCTCGCTGGGTGGCAACCGCTAGGTCGAGCTGCTGCGCACCGAAGCGCACCTGCTGGCGCACGTCCACATTGTTCAGCCGGCCGGCTTCGAGCAGCTGGGTCTCGCGGCCCTGCAGGTCGTAGCTCAGGAGGCCCTGTTTCTTGTTGGTGCCCAGCACGCGCGACAGTTTCGGATCGCCCGGGTGAATCCAGATTGCCGGATCGTCGGCCGCATCGCCGAAGCGCTGCACCGGATCGGTCTGCACCAGCGGCGCGATCACGGGCAGGTTGGCAACTGCCCGGCGTGCGCCCGGCAGCGGCAGGTTCTGGGCGCGCCAGCCCGCGGCTTCTTCGCGCAGCCACAACTGGCCGTCGATCAGCGCCATCGCTTCACTCGCCGGCACACGCCGGCTGTGCTGGATGCGCCAGCCCTGGGCCGTGCGCGTGAGCAGATGCAGACGTTCGCCGCCCGCCTCCAGCAAAGCCAGCCCGCCGGGCAGCACGGTGACCGCACCCGCACCCGCCTGCAGCTTGCCCAAAGGCTTAGGTGCAGCGATCACGCTGCGCGCAGGCACGCCCTCGCCGCCAGCGGCATAAGCCCATAGTGCGGCGCCCTGCTCGGCCACGTAGAGGATCTGACGGGCATCGTCGGCACTGCAGGAATCCGCCTGTGGCGGCAGCGCCAGCTCGCGCAGCAGACGCGCCGGGCCGCCGCTGAGCAGCCATTGCTGGGCGCGACCATCCTTGCCCAGCAGGTAAAGGTGATCGAGCTGTTGCACATCGCGGAACAGGCACAGGCTTTCCACCGACCAGGCGGGGGAAGGAATGCGGCCGCGCTCGGTGAGCTTGCCGCCCTGTACATCAAGCAGCAGGGTCTGCTGGCTGTCCGAATCGAGCAGCACGGCCAAGGCGCCCTGTGCCTGCGCCCGGGTTTCCAGATGCTTGCCGCGCACGGCCAGACTGGCCTGGGGATTGCCGCCAGCGTCGAGCAGACTCAGCCCCTTCTTGCCGGCAAGCAGCCAGCCGCCATCGGGCAAGCGCGCGATCTCGTCAGCCTTGCGCGCGGCATCGGGCAGGCTGGCCGCAGCCACCAGGCTGGAAACGAGCCCGCAAAACAGGCCCAGACAAATCAGAATGAAACGGTGCATGCGTATTTATCCTTGTCGCCCCGGCCGAGCCGGGGCGATTCATGACATTTAAAAAACGGTCTTCAAACCGAGCTTGTAGGTGCGGCCGTAGGATTCGTACTGCGCATTGCGGCTGGCATTGCCGGCATACACGTAGTACTTCTCGTCGCTCAGGTTGAGCGCCTCGAACACCACCTGCACTTGCTTGGTCACGCTGTAGCGGGCCGAGAAGTCGTAATGCGTCTGGGCGTCGACGTACTGGTCCTTGTCCGCATCGCCGATATCAACCACTTCGAGCAGGTATTTCGATTTGTGGTTGGCTGCCAGGCGCAGGTTCCAGGGCCCCTGGTCATAGCCGAGGGTGAAGTTGAGCGCACGCTTGGACTGGCTGGGCAGCGGGATATCCCGCGCGGCGGCGCTGCCACCCGACTGACCGGCGATGCGCGCCGAGGACTGGCTGAAGGTGGCGTTCGTGCCCACCAGCAAGCCATTCCAGGGCGCCGGCAGGAAGCGCAGCGGCTGGGAAAATGCCAACTCCAGACCGGTGACTTGCGCCTGATCCCCGTTGGCATAGGTATGGGCCGCATCGAAGCTGGCCCAATCACCCGTGCCGGCCAGATCGGTGTTGTAGACAAAGTTGCGGATCTGCTTGTGGAAGGCGTAGGCCGAGACCACCCCGGCATAGCCCAGACGGCGCTCGATGCCCAGATCAAAGTTGCCGGATTTCATCGGCTTCAGATCCGGATTGCCGAACTCGGCCTCGTCGCCGTCGATCACAAAACCCGGGGCGAGTTGCTCGAAGGTGGGACGCACCACCGAGTTGCTCCAGGCTGCGCGTACCGTGGTGTCATTGTCCAGATCGCGACGCACATGCAGGGCGGGCAACCAGTCGCGATGGCCACTACGGGCCTGGGTGGCGACGAAATCGCCATCGCGCACGCCGGTGCCTTCGGCCTGGAAGCGCGTGGCCTGATAACGCACGCCGCCGAGAATGCGCCACAGGCCGATGCTGTAGGTGTTCTGCAGATAGGCCGCATCGGTCTTCTCGCGCATCGTGAAATCATTCACGCGGGATTGTTCATCATCCAGGTAGTCCGCGAGGTTCACGCCGTTCAGCAAGCCCTTGACGCCCGTATCACTGATGCCGGGGCCATAGTCGCCCCAGGCGTAGTCGACATTGCTGCTCAGGCCGCTGAGGCTCGGGTTGCCCAGATCGCCGCCATCCACGTCCCATACGGTGAGTTCGTTGGTCTTGGTGCGCCGGCTCGATTTGGCGCCGAACTTGACCTGGTTGTCGCCGCCCATGGCCTTGAATTTGCGGCTGAGGTCGAAGCGCAGGTTGCGCTCGGTGTCGCGGGTGTTCTGTTCTTCAAGCTCGATCGAATCCAGTTCGTAGTCAGCCGCATTGTTGATGGCGCTGCTGCTCAGCAGTTCGGGGCGCTGCGAATTGCTGAAACCAGCGGTATAGGTCTCACCCGATTCAAACTTGGCCGCCGCGATATGGCGTGGGCTCTTCTCGCTGGCCCGGCTGAAACCACCCACCAGCGCCAGATCCCACAGGCCCAGCGTGCGCTCGCCACCGAGCACGATGGACTGGATATCCTGCGTCTCCTTGCGCGCCTTCAGTTCGCGCGAGGACTCGGCATCGCCCAGCTGGCCTTCGGCCTGCGCATCGTCGAACTCGATATTGTGACGCTGACGCACTTCCTCATCTTTGTAGCGGCTCAGCAGGGTGCGCAGGTAGTACTGCTGGCCCTTCTCCGGGCGGAAATCGAAATTCACGCCACCGCCCACGCGCTCACGGGTGATCTGGTAGTCACGACGCTGGAATTCTTCCAGCTTGTCGCCGTCCCAGGCACCGCCAGTCTCGGTATTGGTGGAGCCGAACTTGCGCTGCGAGGCGCTCAGTGCAGCGGCCACGCCGAGCTTGTCGCCCAGAAAACGGTTGCTCCAGGCTGCGCCCATATTGGGGCTGGTCTTGCTGACCAGGGTGTCGTGGCTCGCGCCCGCTTCGACCGATGCAAACTGGCCCGGATGATCAAATGCGGACAAGGTTTTCACGTCCACCGTGCCACCGATGGAATTGGCGTCCTGATCGGGCGTGAGCGTTTTGCTCACTTCAAGCGAACGGATCAGACCGGCCGGCAGCACGTCCAGCGCCACGGCGCGGCGGCCGCTCTCGGGCGAAGGCACCAGGCTGCCGTTGATGGTTACGGAATTGAGATCCGGCCCCAGGCCACGGATACGCACATAGCGGCCTTCGCCCTGATCGCGTTCCACCGAAACCCCGGGCACACGCTGCAGCGCTTCGGCGGCATTGCTGTCCGGCAGCTGGCCGATGGCGTCGGCATGGACCACGCTCACCACGTTGTCCGCCATCTGCTGCACGTCCAGCGCGCTATCGAGGCTGGCGGCCTGACCGACCACCTTCACCTCTTTCATCACCTGCACTTTTTCCTTGGTCGCGGCAGGCGCCGGCTTGGCCTTGTCGCCAGCCGGTGTCGCCGTCTGCGCCAAAGCCGGGCCGGCCAGCGCCAGGCTCAAGGCCACGAAGATCGCCTTGCGGCGCAGCCCGGCAGCGGTGGCTGCGGACGAAGTATTCTGTTGCTGATACACGGTGCTTCTCCCTGAACGCGGGAGGCTCTGAGCGGCCACCCTTGATTGCGAAAGATGCGCAGCCTAGGGAGACCTGATTACAGTCCGGTTACACCTTTAGTCGTATGCAGCCCGAAACCCGTCATTCCGGACGATTCAGGACGGGTTCTGAGCTTTAATGCCCCGGCTAAGGCCTGTGCAGTCCGCATTGGAGCGATGCCTGCGTGATTTCGCGCAAAACAACTGAGCTGAATTCACCCCCCGGAGTGAATTCAGCTCAATTGCAACGCAACTGTCACATCCGCTTCATACGATGGCGCACCTTTCTGCACCACCTGCGCCATGCCCATCCTGCCCCGCTCTGCCCTCATCGTGATGCTCGTCGTCAGCTGCCTGTGCGCGCTGCTCTATGGCAGCCTCGGCACCGCCAAGGCCATGGCCGTCTGGAACTGGATGGATATCGTCGGCGAAGGCGGCACGGCCGTGATGTCGGCTATCTGGGCCTTGCTGATCCTCGGCTCACGGCCCAGAGGACGCGTCACTTCACTGCTGGCTGGCGGGCTCGCGGCGATCATGCTCGGTGCCTGGGTAGATTGTCTGGATGAATTCTTCAGCATCCCGCAGCAACAGCTGTGGGACAACTGGCTCGAATCCCTGCTCACCCCCGGCGGCATGCTGGCCCTCACCGCCGGCCTGTATCACTGGCGGCAAGAGCAATGGTCGCTTAACGAGCACATGCAGAAACGCGAGCGTTTATTCCGCGAGCATCGTTCCTTCGACCGCATCACCCAGCTCGCCAACGCCGATTACCTCCATCGCCAGCTGCGCATGGAGCAGGCCCGCCAGCCCGATGCCACGTGCGCGCTGATCCTGCTCGACCTCGATCAGTTTCACCGCATCAACCGCGAGCACGGCCAGCGCGAAGGCGACCGCCTGCTGCAAGCGGTGAGCCACCTGCTGCTGCTGAACATGCGCCCACAGGATCTGATCTGCCGCTATGCCGGCGACCGCTTCGCCATCCTCCTGCCAGCCACCACGGCAGGCCAAGCCGCGCAAATCGCCCTCCACCTGCAGCGCGCGCTGGCGGGGCTGGCCCACCACACCCGCACGGGCGAGCACTGTCTGCGCATCACGGCGCGCAGCGTCTGGGGCGTGCCGGGGGACGACCTGGAAGCCTTCCTCGCCGGACTCAACGCCCGCCTCGAAGACGACAGCCCGGCCATGGCCGCCGGCCTGGCCAGCGCCTGAAGCACGGAGCCGACGTGCTGCCTTGCTATCAACTCCACACCCGCTTCATCCCGGCGCGTTACCAGGCCGCGCTGCTGCTGGAGTACGCCGACGCACAGGATCTTTCGTCGCAGCAGGTGCTGGCTGGCAGCGGCCTGCACGAAGCCGCTCTGCTCAGCCCCGACGCCCGCCTCAGCCCCGCCGAATACCTGCATCTGCTGCACCGGATCAACCAGTTGCTGCCCGGTGCAGAAACCGCCTTGCAGCTAGGCCAGCAACTGCTGCCCGGCCAGCTCGGCCCGATCAGCCATGCCCTGCTGCAAGCACCCAGTCTGGGGCATGCCCTTGACCTGCTGCTGCGCCAGCAAACCTGGCTCAGCCCCTTGCTGGCACCGCACCTGATGCAGCTGGGTGACCAGACGCTGCTCTACTGGACCGATGCCTGCATCAGCCCGCGTTTGCGTGGCTTCGTAGTGGACATGATGATGGCGGCCGTCACCGGCATGAGCCGCTGGCTCAGCGGTGAACGCCTGCCCTGGCGCTATCGATTCAACCGCACCCGCCCGGCCAGCCTGGAGCAATACACGGTGCATCTGGGCAGCGCACTGCAATTTGACGACTGCCTCAACGCCATGAGCATTCCCACCACCTGGCTCGCCCAAGCCTGGCCGCGTGGCAGCCAGGCGCGCATGCAGCTCGCCCTGGATGAAGCAAGCCTGCTCACGGCAGGCGGCCCACGGGAAAGCCTGCTGGCCGCGCTCTACGCTCATCTCTCCCGCCAGCTCCGCAACACCCCCTGCCTGGAGCAGGCCAGCGCCGCCTTCGCCACCAGCCCGGCCACCTTCAAGCGCCATCTGGCCCTGCATGGCACCCATTTCCAGGCCGAGCTGGATCAGGTACGCACCCATGTCACCCTGCAACTGATCCACAACCAGGGCTACTCCAACGAGCAGATCGCCGCCTGGCTGGGCTTTCACGACGCCACCAACTTCCGCCGCTCCTTCAAGCGCTGGACCGGGCTGACCCCCTCCGTGCTACGCAGCCGTCTGCTGCCGGGAATCTAGAAGCCGCCTGAAAAGCCTGCACAAGGCATGGCTGAAGAGCCGCTTGCAGCCTTGATCTACAGGCAGGCACGCCCACAACGCTCGTCCGTATTGCATATCCAGGCATGCAAGCCGAAGAAGTCCATCCGGTGCGGCTCTTCAGGCATATCGAAATCAAATCCCTTCCCTCTACGTGTCCTTGCCGGCTACGCGCGGCGCCTCCGTGGGCTGTCGTACAGACTCCGTGAGCCGCACCCGCCAGAGCGGCATTGACGAAGAATTGCTCGAGGTCGTGGCCGGGTTCGACACCACGACGCCCAATTTCTGTCACGTGCGGTTCGGTAACGAACAGTCAAGCAAGCTTAAGAAGACTATTTTGCTTCCCTAATCAGGCATTTCACATTTGCCGCAGAGGACGCCGTGTCTTTTATTGCGCGGATACGTTTGATGCAATTGACCTGCATGCAACCCAAGGAACCATCATGAACATCCGTGCCTTCTCCCTGACCCTCATCCTGGCTTTTGTCTTGTTGGCTGCGTTCGCGAGCCTGAACTGGTTGGCATTGGCAGCCCCCAGCACCCTGGATCTGGGGTTTAGTGAAGTCAACGCCCCGCTCGGCTTGATCATGCTGGCGTTCTCTACGGCCATCAGCGGCCTGTTCATCGTATACATCGTGCTCATGCAAGCTGGCGTCATCCTCGAAGAGCGACGCCTGACGAAGGAGCTCAAGGCCCAACGCGAGCTTGCAGACACGGCAGAGACTTCTCGCTTCACAGAGCTGCGGGTCTTGCTGGAGGACGAACTGCGCAGGATCGAAGCGCAGAGTGCCGAATCCAGCCGCGAATTCGACGCCAGGATGGAGCTGTCGGAACGGGGCATGCAGCAGAATCTGAATGAAGCAACCGCAACTTTGTCGGCCTATCTTGGCGAAATCGAGGACAAGCTCGATCGCGTGCTGGTTCCGGGACACGCATTGGGCATGACACCGCAAGCAACGCGCTGAGCGCTGCCGGAGCGCGTCGCCGCCGTATCGGCCGGCATGCGGTGCACGCGCGGTGCACACCCTAGTATTATTTCAACAAGACCTGCCTGAAGACCCGCTCGCAGCCTTGACCTACAGGCAGGCATGGGAAACACGTCCGCCCACAGGGCATCTGCAGGTATGCATGCCGAAGAAGTCCGTCCGCAATCCAGGGTGGGGCATGGCCGCAACGACAACCCACCATGGGCATTCGACGAATCGTGGTGGATTGCTTCGCAAAGAGGTGAACGGCATTGCCGCCCTTACCGCTTTCGCCAATCCTCAAGCGCTGCGAGGAGGCTCAACGTACTTGGCAAGAAAGCGGCGCATGTCGCGCAGGTCGTCCATGCGCTCGGTCAGCGTCGCGTGGTCCCAATCCCACCAAGCGGTTTTTTCGACGGCCTCGGCAATCGCGCGGGGCAGGCGCGGCTTGATGGCGCGGGCCGGGTTGCCGCCGACGATGGTGTAAGCCGGCACATCACGGGTAACGATGCTGCCGCTGCCGATGACCGCGCCATTGCCCACACGCACCCCGGGCATGATCACCGCGCCGTGGCCGATCCATACGTCGTGGCCGATGCTGACGCGCTGCAGACGGCGCCAGTGGAAGAGTTCGGGATCGTCTTCGCCCATGCCGTACATCGAGGCGCGATACAGCATGTGATGCTGGCTGGGGCGCTCGGTGGGGTGAAAGCCGGGGTTGATGCGCACCATCGCGGCGATGTTGACGAACTTGCCGATGTCAGTCGCCATGACATCGCAATGGTGGCCGATGTAGCTGTAGTCGCCGAACACGCTGTGGCTGATCAGGCTGGAAGCCCCGACCTCGGTATAGCGGCCGAAGTGGCTGCTGCGGATGCGGGCATCCGGCGCAAAGCTTGGCGCTTCGGACAAGTGCAGCGTTGTGGAGGGGTTCAGGTTTTCGACGTAGGTGCTCATGATCAAAGTCCGGTATCGATGGCAAAGCTCACGCCGTGGCGCTTGAAACCCATGCCGTCGTAGAAGCGGTGCGCATCCAGACGACGCAGGTTGCTTGAGAGCGCGAGTTTGTAGGCGCCTTTATCCGCGGCGATCTGCATGGCCGCACGCAACATGGCGCGGCCCAGCCCTTTGCCACGATGCGCCGGGCGGATCACGACCGCTTCCACCACCGCTTCGCTGGAGAGTCCGTGGGCGAAAACGGGGAAGATCAGCAGGCTCAGACAACCGACAATCTCGCCATCGCTTTCGGCAAAGTAGCCGTCGTAGTCGGGATAGCGCCGCATGGCATCCCAAGTCATGCGCACACTGTCGAGGGGCAAGGGTGCATCACCATCGAGTTCGGCCAGTATTTCGGCGAGCAGCGGCAGTTCGTCTTCGCGCAGCGGGCGCAGATTCAAGGCACTCATATCAGCACCTTGCGGATGCGCGCCGAGATGATGTCGATGCAGGTGACGAAGACGATGATGATCAGCATGACGGCGGCGGTCTGAGCGTATTCAAAGCTGCGAATGACTTCGTACAGGATCACGCCGATGCCGCCTGCGCCGACCATGCCGACCACGGAAGCCGAGCGTATATTCGATTCGAAGCGATACAGCGTGTAGGAAACCCACAAGGGAATGACTTGCGGGATGACGCCGTAGACGATCTCTTCGAGGGCATTGGCACCGGTGGCGCGAATGCCCTCGACCGGGCGCGGGTCGATGGATTCCACGGCCTCGGAAAACAGCTTGGCGAGAATGCCGGTGGTATGCACCCACAGGGCCAGCACGCCGGCAAAGGGGCCGAGGCCGACGGCGACGATGAAGAGCATGGCGAACACCATCTCGTTGATGGCGCGTGCGGCGTCCATCAGGCGGCGCACCGGCTGATGAATCCACGGCGGCGTGATGTTGGCTGCGCACAGCAGGCTGAAGGGGACGGCACAGATCACGGCCAGCAGCGTGCCCCACAGGGCGACTTGCATGGTCACGATCATTTCGGCGACGTAGATGCGCCAGTCCGTGAAATCGGGCGGAAAGAAGTCACCGGCAAAGCTGGCCATGTTTGCCGAATCGGCAATCAAGGCCATCGGGCGAATGTCTGCGCCGCGCCAGGACCATGCGAGAACGCCAAAGGCCAGCGCCCACAGCACCAGGGCGAGGATTGACTTGCGCGGAATGCCACCGCTGGGATCTGCAGGATTGGTTGTGACTGTTTGCATGTTCGGAATGCCGGATGTGGCGTGAAGAAACGAAAGGGGCCGAGCGTGTGCTCAGCCCCTCAAGCGATTTACTTCGCGGAGGCGATCTGCGCCTGCAGCTCAGCCAGCTTCTTGTTGATTTCGGCCAGCTTGGCTTGCTTGGCGGCCGGATCCATCCGGTCATCGTTGTCCAGCTTGGCCTTGTCCTTGAACAGCTCCAGCTGACGGAAAGGCACCAACTGCTTGTTGCTCGACTCGTTGAAGTTGCCGAAGGTCAGCTTGTTCATGTTGGCCAGTTCGCGCTTGGCGTCTGCCGAATCGCCACGGCCATAAGTCAGGAAAAAGGCTTTGACCTTGGCTTTCATGTCGGGCGACAGATCGTTACGCCAGACCATCGGGTCGGCTGCAATCAGCGGTGATTTCCACAGGATCTGGATGTTCTTGGCTTTGTCGGCTTCACGCTTCTGGAATTTTTCCCACACTTCGGTATTGGTAATCGCCACATCCACTTGCTTGGCGGCCGTGGCCATCAGGTTGGATTCGTGATTACCTACGCGCATGGCTTTGTAATGCGTCTTCGGATCGATGCCATTCAGTGCGTACAGGTAGTAGCCAGGCACCAGCGTGCCAGAGGTGGAGTTCGGATCACCCGCCCCGTAGTTGATCTCCTTGCCGCGCTTGAGCACATCATCCAGGGTCTTGTAGACGCTGTCCTTGTGGGTGACGAGCAAGGACCAGTAACCCGGCGAACCATCCGCGTAGGTCATTTGCGCGAAGACTTCACCGTTGGCGCGATCAACCGCTTCCATGGCGGATTTGTTGCCCATCCAGGCCATCTGCACCTTGTTGAAGCGCATGGCTTCGATGATGCCGGCGTAATCATTGGCGAAGAAGGCCTTGATCTTGTAGCCGGTCTTTTTCTCCATGTCTTCCAGCACGGGTTGCCAGTCGGCCTTGAGGTTGGCGGCGGATTCAGTCGAAATGACGCCGAAATTAATTTCCGGATCGGCAGCGTGGGCTGCGGTGCAGGCCAGGCTCGCCAGGGCGATGGACAAGAGTTTGCGCAACATGGGAATTTCTCCTTGAAAAACGGGGTGGAAGGTCAAGCTGCTGCCGCGACGGCAACGGGTTGGAAAAGAGGCGTGACATTGCTGTCTTCGGCATAAGGTGCATCGTTCTCGCCGCGGTACAGCTCTGCCAGAAAGGCCGGACTCAGGTTTGCGCTGGGGCCGTCATACACGATGCGGCCCTGCTGCATGGCGATGATGCGCGGGCAGAATTTGATGGCGATCTCGACCTGATGCAGTGACACCAGCACGGCGCAACCGTGGTCGCGATTGACGCGGGTCAGCATCTCCATGACCTTGCGCGAGGACTCCGGATCGAGTGAGGCAATCGGTTCATCAGCCAGCACGACTCTGGCGCCTTGCACCAGCGCACGGGCGATGGCGGCGCGCTGCTGCTGGCCACCCGACAGCGTCGAGGCGCGCTGAAAGGCATAGTCGTCTATACCAACTTCGGCTAAAGCCTTGAGGCCGAACGCGCGTTCTGCAGCGGTAAACAGCCTGAACAGCGAGCGGTGATTCGGAATGCGGTGCAGCTGCCCCGTCAGCACATTGCTCAGCAAGCTCAAACGCCCCACCAGGTTAAACTGCTGGAACACAAAGCCGATCTGGGCGCGCACCGCACGAATGTTGCGGGCAATCCGTCCATCCGTCTGGATCAGCTCGCCGTGCACACGAATCTCGCCCGCGTCCGCCGCCACAAAGCCGGAAAGGTGACGCAGCAGGGTGGACTTGCCGGAGCCCGAGGCACCGATCAGCGCCACCATCTCGCCGGGGGCGACCGACAGGCTGACATCGTCGAGCGCGCGGCGCTTGCCGAAGGTTTTACTCAGATTACTGACACTGATTGCCTGCATGAAAGCTCCCGATTCCGAATGAACGCGGCAGATGCTAGGCAATCAATGTTAAGGATACGTGTCAGGCAGAAGAAGAGTTTGGCGGGGACGACACAGATCAGTTTGGGGCTGGTAACCGCGTTCAACGTGTCCGAGTGGGGCACAAAGCCCTGGCAAAGCACACCGCCCCTGCGCTCTGCGGGCTATCCTGGCAGGATGGGCGCGTAATCCCCGTAGCCATCCGGCCAGGGCGTAAGAACTTCGAAGCCACTCTCGGTCACGGCCACCATGTGTTCCCACTGCGCCGAAAGGGAGCGGTCCTTGGTGACGACCGTCCAGCCATCGGGCAAGTGCCTGACGGCTGCTTTGCCGGCGTTGATCATGGGTTCGATGGTGAACACCATGCCCGCCTCCAGCCTCAGGCCTTCACCCGGCCGGCCGTAGTGCGTGACCTGTGGCGCGTCATGATAGATCTGCCCAATCCCGTGGCCACAGTATTCACGCACCACGCTGAAGCCCTCCCGCTGGGCGACCGTCTGGATGGCGTGGCCGACATCCCCGAGCGTGGCGCCCGGGCGCACCTGCAGAATCCCCGCGCGCATGGCGTCATAAGTCGTACGGACCAGGCGTTTCGCCAGGATGCCGGGTTCGCCGACGAAGTACATGCGGCTGGTGTCGCCAAACCAGCCATCCTTGATGATGGCCACGTCAATGTTGAGGATGTCCCCATTCTTCAGCTTCTTGTCCGCAGGAATGCCATGGCAGATGACGTGATTCAGCGAAGCACAGATGGTCTTGGGGTAGCCGTGATAACCGATATTGGCCGGAATCGCCTGCTGCACCTTGACGATGTAGTCATGGCACAGCTTGTCCAGCTCATCGGTCGTGACGCCGGGTTTAACGTGTTCGGCAATCATCTGCAGAACATCCGCAGCCAGTTTGCCGGCACGCCGGGCCATGGCGATTTCGTCCGCGGACCTGATGCTCACGCGTCTGGACTCAGTCATGCGGCCGCTGCCGATACAGCAAGAAATGCGCTCGTTTCAGCGGCCGCTTGCTGTTCCGCCTGTATCAGCAATTGGCAGATTTCCCCGTAGCAAAGCTTCGGATTCAGCTCCGCAAGCATGCCGACACGCAGCCAATGCTCGGCCTGCGCATTGATGGAGCGGCTCAAGGCTCCACTGGTCAGACGCAAATTCTCATGCATCTGTTCTGAAATTTTGACGATTCCCACCGCGATCACCTTGTATATGGTTTGCAGTCGTTTCATATACTAACAAAACCGCAGGCGAATCGCCTGAAAAAACCCGGACGCCCTGATTTTCCACCGCAGGCCTCTGCAGCACTGGCATTCAGCCACCATCGTGAATCACTTGCTGCAGTGGCAGAATGCCTGCATGAAACGCTTTGAATTCCGCCTGAACATTTCGCCCGAGCAATACCTGCCCTATTACCGGGGCGAAGTGCGCATGGTCGTGGTGTCACTGCCCAACGGCCAGTCCATCAGCTTCCCGGCCAGCTTGTTACGCAAGTTCCTGCACGCCGAAGGCATTCACGGCGACTTCATCCTGAGTTGCGACGACCAGAACAGAGGCGCCGAACTGCAGCGCAAGCCGGCCGAATGAGGCGTTAGCCAGAACGGAAGGCTTTAGCAACAACAAAAAGCCCGCAGCGCAGCGGGATTTTTTGTAGGTGGCTGAAGAGCCGCGCGGGGCGGGCGTCTTGAGCTGGCCTGCTTGCACAGGCATGTCAGGAGCGGCTCTTCAGGCAGGCGTCGTTCCAAACGACGACCCACGCTGATCGGCAGAAGACGACCCATTACAAACACTCGGAAAGTTGAAAAGCGGACGTTTGAACGTCGGTATTGAGCGGCACGCGCAGCAAAACGCGCCACATCCACGCAGATTTCTTTAGCGAAGTGGTTCATCCGCAAGTTTGGACCTTTCGATAGGAACCGTGATTCCATGCGCCGTCGTTGCGGCCATCACTACGTTAAAGAACCAATCCTCAGCAAGCGGTGATACGACGACACGAGCAATCAGCTCGCTCAACCGACAAGGCACCACGACACCGGAAGACGGTTTGAGAGCTTCGATTTCGATCTCCGAACGACCAACAGTGATCTGCCCGGAACCACTTACATCTGGAACGATGTGATCTTCCCAGGTGAAGACTCCATTCATCGCATTGATCTTCTTGTGCGTGACGGAAGTATCCCAATGCACGAGACGATACTCACGTTCATGTGCAAAGCTTTGGCGCTTGCACAACACCGGTCTAAACGCATTTCCGTCGTCAATGGTGAACTCTCCGCTGCCGTAGTCCCCGTACTGCACACACCCCCCGTATACCTCGATTGGCGTTGCCCCAAGCGCAACTCGAATTCGAGCCTCGGATGAGACTATTGCGATGCCCTCGTTGGCCCGGGAGTAGAGAGACCACATTGCAGCTGATTCGTGCTCATTTTGGTGCCAGCAGTTCAAGAAAAATGAGCGGCGGTACGCGTAAGCTTGCCGAATGCGCAACTCATGAAGGTCTAACAACCGAGTAAATGCAATGCTCAGGTCTGTCTCACCTCGCTTCAAGTAGCCTGGAAGCTTTGATCTAACCTCTGGCGGTAGTTGCTCAAGTGACCTCCATGCACGGTGTGCGAATCGAGTGGGAGGCAAGGTCCCTTCAAACGGGTCGGATCGTGCCAAGAACTCAAGGCTGGAAAAGAACAGTGCCTGCTGCTGCAGCAGTGACAAGAACTTTGGCAAGCTTAGGTAGCGCCACAAGGCTGCGTCCGGCGTGACAGCAGGAGCAAATTCCTTGTGCGGGAGCAGAGGCATTACTAGGTTCCTACTCGTTAATGAATTGAGGTGAGAGACCGCCGCAGGCGAAGGGGACTCAAAGCGCACCGCGTACGGCGCATACCAAATATTCCGGCACGACTCGTAGGGCGTCAATGAACGAAGCGAATTGCGCCGTATGAACATACGCGCCATCACTCCATCCGGCGCAATTCGCTTCGCTCATCGTTCCCTGCGGCGCCCTACGAATGACCGCTTGTGGCTCGCACATTGACCATCCGTTGATGGCCGATTGTACGCATTCGCCATTAGCTCCAAATACGCCACCCTCACCTCCCCGCCGCCTCATCCTTGCCGTAATACGGTGAGCGCGGGCCGTACAACACGCCGTAAGGGCGGGCCAGCAGCAGGCGCTGACTGGTGATGCCGGCAACCACGTGCCCTTGCTCGGTCAGGGTATTGACGATCTGGTCGATGGCCGCTTTGACCAGCATGCCGATCAGGCCGTTGTTGTTGTTCTGGTTCTCATTGTTGGAGGCCGAGGCCGCGCCGCTCCACAGGGTCTCACCGGTTTTCAGATCGACCAACTTGGCGTTGGCGGCGACGATGGTGTCGCTGGAGAGCACCATGTAGCGGGTGCCGTACTGGGTGATCTCGATATACAGCGCGGTGTCGGCGCCGAAGATTTCGCGCAGCTTGGCCGGTACCACGGCATGGATTTCTTCGGGCGCATTCAGGCCGTTCTGGCGGAAAACTTCATCCACCACAGCAACCGGGAACACGTAGTAGCCAGACTCGGCCAGCGGGTAGCTGGTGTAGGACAGAAAGCTGTAGCTGGCCTTGATGTCGGGCGATTTGTTGACCGGCGGCAGCACCAGAATCGACTTCGGATTGCTGCGCTTGAAGGCGCTGTAGTCGTAGGGCTTCTGCGTGGCACAACCGGTGACGAACGTTGCCAACAGCAGCACGGCGGCCAGCTTGAACAGGCGGATCGATTGGCTCATTTCTTCTCTCCGCTCATTTTGGCGAGCATGAAATCCATGAACGCAGCGGACTCCGGGAAGAGCGCTTTCTCGGTCTCCAGTTCCTGACGCGCCAGCTCCGGCTTGCCTTCGGAAATCTGCAGCATCGCCAGATGGGCGTGAAAGCCCGGCGGCACGGATTTGTTGGCGGCGCGGGCCTGCTGGATGATTTTCTCCAGCGCGAGGATCTGCTCGGCGTGGCTCTTGCCCTGCCCCTTCAGATACTCATACACCTGCGGCTGGTAATCGCCCCAGTAGTACAGCGTGGGCTTGCTGGCACAGCCGCTGGCGAGCAGCGCGCAGGCCAGCAGGCTTGCCGGCAGAAACTTTCTTGTCATCATCGTGCTGACGACTCCGCTCACTTGGCCGGGCGCCAGGCGCCGCTCTCGACGCCGCGCACCAGATTGTTGACCGCTTCGCGGATCGCCAGATCGAGCACCTTGCCGTTGAGGGTGGAGTCATAGCTGGCGGTGCCGCCGAAGCCGATGACTTCGCGGTTGGACAGGCTATATTCGCCGGCGCCCTGCGCCGAGAACACGACTTCGGAGGTCTGCACATTGACGATATTCAGATTCACCTTGGCATAGGCGACCTGTTCCTTGCCGCGCCCGAGGATGCCGAAGAGCTGGTGATCGCCAACTTCCTTGCGGCCGAATTCGCTGACATCACCGGTCACCACGTAGTCGGCGCCCTTGATGGCCTGATTCTGTTTATTGAAGCCGGCTTCCTGCGCGGTTTCCTTCAGGTTCTCGCGGTCCAGCACCATGAAGCGCCCGGTCTGCTGCAGATGGGTAATCAGGATGGTCTTGGCCTGACTGCCGAGGCGATCGACGTTGTCGGAGAAGATGCCGCGCATGTAGCTGGAGCGGTTGTCGAACTTGCCCACCGACAGCGGGCTGCGCACGCCGGCGTAAGGCTGGTTGGCGCTGTTGACCTTGGCGACGTCGAGCGAGCGCGAAGACTCGGTGGCGCAGCCGCTCAGCGTGAAGAGCATGACCAGCAGCAGCGGAAACAGGGAATTTTTTGGCATTTTCAGGCCCTCGGCAGAATCGGAAAAACGGCGCTGCGCCCATGCATAGCGACGAGCGCAGCGAGAAGGCCGGAAGCATACCCGATCCGACCGGCGACTCGCCTGCCTGTGCGCGAAAGTCAGCCTTTTTGGCAGCTTGCTGGAGAGCCTCTCCCAGCGCGGCTCTCCGGACAGAAATGCGGGAGAGGAAGGCGGGAAGCGGCTCTTCAGGCAGCCTCTTTATGGTCGCAAGCAATGCGCATCGGCCTGACAGGCTGACTGACGAGCCTGCTGCTGGTCACGCTCCTGTTCGCGGCCGACCATGCAGCCTCCGACGTAGGCGGCGAACAGCAGGGCCAGCAGCAACACCGCTACGCCGTACCAGTTGAATGCCGGCACACGCCAGCCCTGCAGGGGTGCGATGACACGGGGCGATTCATCAGGGCACATGGCTTGTCCTCCGGAAAATTTACGCTGCATCAATGCGCCGCCCCCGCGTCTACCACGCGTGTCGCGCGCGGGGCCAGCCAGATGCTGCAGGCCGCCACGAACAGGACCACGGCAATCAGCATGAACAGCTGATTGGTGGCGAGCATCACGCTCTGGCCTTCAACCATGCGTTCGAGCGCGCCGAGCATGCCGGCATCCTGCAGGCTCTGGGCGGCCGAACCGACAATATCGACCTGGTTGGTCGGATCGATACGCGCCACGATGTCCGCACGATTGAGCTGGATGCGATCTTCCCAACTCGCGGTGGTCATCGAGGTCGCAAAGGCCCCTGCCAGCGTGCGCAGGAAGTTCATCAAACCGGCGGCCGAAGCGGTTTCACGCTCTTCCACACTGCCCAGGATCTGACCGGTAAGCGGCACGAAGAAGAAGGGCATACCGACACCCATCACCAGCAGCGGCAGGGCGACCTGCCAGTAAGTCATGTCGGTGGTGCCGAAGGCACGCCACAGCGTAATCATCCCCAGCCAGGAAACGCCGAAGAAAACCAGCGGACGCGAATCTATCTTGCTGGAGAGCATGGCCGCCATCGGTGCGCACAACACGGCCAGCACGCCGCTCCAGGCCGTGGCCATACCGGACCAGGTGGCCGTGTAGCCCATGTGCTGCTGCAGCCACAGCGGGGTCAGCACGTTGGCCCCAAAGAAAGCGCCGAAGGCCAGAACCAGCGTGAGCACCCCAAATGAGTAGCCGCGATGACGGAATACACGCAGGTCCACAATCGGATAACGCTCGGTCAGCTCCCAGATCAGGAAGGCGATGAAGCCGATCGCCGCCACGACGGCCAAGGTGACGATAAGCGGCGAGGAGAACCAGTCGAGATTTTTGCCTTCGTCGAGCATGATCTGCAGCGCACCGACCCACACCACCAGCAGGGCAAGACCAACCTTGTCGATCGGTGCTTTTTCCAGCCCGGTCTCGTAGCGCTTGAGCAGACCCCAGCCGAACCAGGCGCAGATCAGCGCAATCGGCACATTGATGTTGAAGATCCAGGACCAGTGGCTCTGGTCACAGATCACGCCACCGACGATGGGGCCGAGGATCGGGGCGATCAGAGTGGTCATCGCCCACAGGGCGGTGGCCAGCGCGGCCTTGTCCTTGGGGAAAATGCGCAGCAACAGGGTCTGCGACAACGGCATGAGCGGGCCACCGGCCAGCCCCTGCAGCACGCGTGCGGCCACCAGCATGCCCAGCGAATTGGAGAAACCGCAGAGCATGGATGCCAGGCCGAACAGGGCCATGGACGTCACGAAGACGCGCACCGCACCGAAACGCCCGGCCAGCCAGCCGGTAAGCGGCACGGTGATGGCCTCGGCCACCGCGTAGGAGGTGATCACCCAGGTGCCCTGGCTGCTGGTGACGCCGAGGCTGCCGGCAATGGTTGCGACCGAGACATTGGCGATGGTCATGTCCAGCACGGCGATGAAGTTCGCCAGCGCCAGCACCAGCGCACCGAGGATCAGCATGCCGCCACGCAGCGGTTGCTCGCCATTCGGAAGAAGAGCTTGGGTACTCATGCGGGCAGCCTCAGTTTGCGCTACGGGTGTCGATGCTGGCGTGCATGGAAAGACCAACCTGCAGCGGATGCGCGGCAAGGTCTGTCGGGTCAAGCGCGATGCGCACCGGCAGGCGCTGCACGACCTTGATCCAGTTACCGCTGGCGTTTTGCGCCGGGATCGTCGCGAAAGCGGCGCCCGTGCCGCCGGAGAAGCCGGTCACGGTGCCGTGGTAGGTCACCTTGTCGCCGTAGATGTCTGCACGCAACTCGACCTTCTGGCCCAGGCGCACATCCTGCAGCTGAACTTCCTTGTAGTTGGCATCGACGTGCATGCGCCCCACCGGCACCACGGCAAGCAAGGACGCGCCCGCCTGAACACGCTGGCCGACCTGCACGGTGCGCTTGGCTACCACCCCATCCACCGGAGCACGGACCACGGTTCGCTCCAGATCGATGCGGGCCTGGTCTCGACGGGCACGCGCCAGTGCCACTTCCGGGTTGGTGTCCAGCGTGGCATCGTCGATCAGCACCGTGTTGGCGCTGCGTGAGCCGATCGCGGCAGTGCGATTGGCGCGGGCCTGCGCAGACCCGGCGCGGGCCACTTCCAGATTGGCGCGCGCCGTGGAAAACGCATTCTGGGCCCGCGTCAATTCATCGCCGGATACCGAGCCGGAGCCCGCCAATGCCTCGCGACGCTGCAGATCGATGCGGGCGCGCTCGAAGTCGGACTCGGCAGCGCCCAGCTGGGCGGCGGCACGCAACTCATCGGCATCCCGCGCGGCGACCTGCGCGACCAGACCGGTGTCATTGGCCTGAAAACCCCGCACCTTGCGCACGGCGCGGCCGTATTCGGCATCGGCCTGGGCGAGCAGCAGACGCGCATCGGCATCGTCGATGACCACCAGCACCTCGCCCTGCTTCACGGCCTGGGTATCGACCACTTTGACTTCGCGCACCGTGCCGCCCACCGAGGGCGTGACCTGCGAGATTTCGACGGCAGCGTAAGCATTGTCGGTGCTGACGAAATGGGACGCATGGAGGTACCAGTAACTGCCATAGGCAATGGCGGCGACAGCCACGACACCGCCCAGGGCACTGAACAGACGGCGGCGGCGTTGGCCGTTACGGGCGTCGATTTCGGCAACGGCGTGGGTTTCAATCGGAGAGATTTGGGACATGATGATTTCCTTGAAAACGAATTCGGGGGGAGAAGTTTTTATTCAGCGCGGTAGCCGCCGCCCAGCGCGCGCACCAGCGCGACATCGAGGCTGAAGGCGCGCGACTGCAGATCGGTCAGGCTGCGCAGATTGGCCAGCAGGCTGTCTTCGGCGCTGAGCACATCGAGATAGTTTGAAAGCCCGCCGTCGTAGCGGTTGCGGGCGATCTGCCAGGCCTCGCGGGCGGCATCGACGGCCGCGTTGCCACGCTCAAGCTGACGGCCCAGCGCGCGCTGGCTGACGCTGGCATCGGCCACGTCATGCAGGGCCTGGGTCACCGTCGCTTCGTAGTTCGCCACCGCTTCGTCGTAATCGGCGCGACGGCCCTTGTACTGCGCCTTGAGGCGACCGCTGCTGAAGATCGGCAGCGAAATCGCCGGGCCAGCGCTGCCGATGTCCGAGCCGGACTTGAACAGCTTGTCCAGACCGAGTGACTGCGCGCCGATGAAAGCCGACAGGTTCACGTTCGGGTAGAACTCGGCCTGCGCCGCATCAATGCGCTTGGCGGCGGCCTCGGCGCGCAGGCGGGAGGCCACCACATCCGGTCGGCGCCCGAGCAGATCCAGTGCAAGCCTTTCCGGCAAGCCGGGCGCTTGATCCAGCCGGATCGCCGGACGCGTGATGGCCAGACCACGATCCGGCCCGGCGCCCATCAGCGCGGCCAGGCGATTGCGCTGCAGGGCAATCTGTTCATTGACCGCCAGCAAGTCGCCCTCGGCGCTTGCCTGTCGCGCATCGGCCTGACGCACGCTGCCCAGGGTTTCCATGCCGTTATCGAAACGCTCGTGGAACAGGCTTGCCGTCTTGCTGCGCACTTCCCCGGCAGCGGCGGCCGTGTCGCGTGCGGCGAACAGCCGTGCCAGTTCGGCGTAAGCGCTGGCAATCGAGGTGCCGAGCACCAGACGGGCCTGCGCGGCATCGGCCACCGCGGCTTCGCGATCCGACGTGGCGGCGGCCAGTGCAGCGCGGTTGCGGCCCCAGAAATCCAGCTCCCAGCTGAAATCCAGAGTCATCCGGCCGTAATCGTTCCAGCCCACCGGGGACATGCTCCTGGGGGTCAGGTAGTTGTAGCTCTGCTTGGCCTCACTGGCCGAGGCATTGGCGCTGAGCTGCGGGCCGGAAGCTGCGTTGCTGGTTTGCACGCCAGCGTCAGCGCGATGCAGGCGGGCCTCCGCCACGCGCAGGCTGGGCGCGCTGCTGACCGCCTCCGCGATCAAGGCATCGAGCTGGGCATCGCCGTAGGACTGAAACCAGTTTTCCGCCGGCCATTGGCGGACTGACGCGCCTTGAGTCTGAGTGGCAGACCACGCGCTGGCGGGCTTGATCTGTGGCTGGGCCCCCATCTCTGGCACTTGGGCACAAGCACCCAGGGTCAGGACGGCCATCAGCGCGAGGGGGTAGCGCAAAACCGGGGCGGTGATAAATCGGATTGGAAAAGGGGCTTGGGTCATCGCTGCATCCATTAACTGAACTGTACGGTACAGTATTAGTTGACACAAAGCAGCTGTCAAGCAAAACTGTACTGACTAGTACAAAAAAGGTTTCAGCCATGCGCTGCAAGAGCGAGACAAAGCGCCAAAGCATCATCGACACCGCTGATGCGGTCTTCCGCGAACTGGGTTTCGAGGCCACTTCAATGTCCGAAATTGCCGCGCGGGTGGGCGGATCGAAGGCCACGCTGTACAACTACTTCAGCTCCAAGGACGAGCTGTTTGTCGCCACCATTCTCCAGTTTGCCCAAACGCATATGGAAGGCGTGTTCCGGCTGCTCGACCCGAATCAAGCCCTGGAGCACAGCCTGCGGACGTTCGGCGAAGCCTTCCTGCAGACGATCTGCCGCCCCGAGCTGGTCAGCGTTCAGCGCAACTTGCTTGCCGAATCCGGGAGAAGTGATGTGGGCCGCATTTTCTATGCGCATGGACCGCAGCAGGGGCAGGAACTTCTTGCTGCCTTCCTTGAAAAACGTATTGCGCAGGGCCGGCTGCGCCCGGCAAACGCCTTGGTTGCGGCACATCACCTGATTGGCTTGCTGAAGTCCGAGATTCTGGAGCCGCTCCTTCTGCGCGTGCATGACCAGATTGATCCGGCAGAGATTCCGCCAATGGTTGAGCGCGCGGTCGAAGTATTCCTGCTGGGATATGCACCGCAAAATAGCCCTGCCTGAAGAGCCGCTCTGGGCCTGCCTCTGCAGGCATGCCTGCTGAAGACGCATGCCGGGCGCAGCTGTACAGACAGGCTTGCGGATAGTCAGTGTGCTGGCGCGCCTGGGGCTGCGGGCGCCTGCCAGTGCTCGGCCAGCTGCTGGTAATAGCGGAAGCGCTGCCGCGCCTCGTCCTGCGCCTGTTGCAGAAGGCGCTCCGCGTCCTGCGGATGGGTCTGCCAGAGCCTGCTGAAGCGCGCCTCGCTGAGTGCGAAGTCGCGGTAGGGGATCGAGGGTTCCGGGCTGTCCAGATGCAGCGGGTTCTTGCCTTGCTGCGCGCGCCGGGGATCGAAGCGGAACAGGGGCCAGTGCCCGCTCCTGACGGCCAGATCCTGCTGCTGATGATTGAGCACCAGCTCGACGCCATGGGCAATGCAGGGCGCGTAGGCGATGATCAGCGCCGGGCCGGGATAGGCTTCGGCTTCGAGGACAGCGCGCAGGGTCTGCACATCCTTTGCGCCGTAAGCGATCTGGGCGACATACACATCCGGGTAGTTCAGCGCGAAGCGGGCCAGATCCTTGCTGGCGCGGGCCTTGCCGCTGGCCGAGAAACGGGCCACGGCGCCGCGCGGAGTGGCTTTGGAGGTCTGGCCGCCGGTATTGGCATAGACCTCGTTGTTGAGCACCAGAATGTTGACGTCCTTGCCGCTGGCCAGCACGTGATCCAGCCCGCCAAATCCGATGTCATAGGCCCAGCCGTCGCCGCCGATGATCCACACGCTGTGACGACACAGCTTGTCGGCGAGATCAAGCAAGGTGTCGGCGCGCGCATCGGGCACGGTCTTGAGCGCCGCGCGGAGCTGCGCGACGCGGGCGCGCTGCTCGTGCAGGCCGGCTTCGTCCGACTGATCGGCCTGCCTGATCGCATCGACCAGCGCGACAGGGAGTTGCTCGCGCAGCTGGCTGAGCAGCCTGGCCGCGGTCTGCGCCTGCTGATCCAGCGCGACGCGGATGCCCAGACCGAATTCGGCGTTGTCTTCAAACAGCGAGTTGCACCAGGCCGGTCCGCGCCCTTCGGCGTTCTGACTCCACGGCGTGGTGGGCAGATTGCCGCCATAGATCGAGGAGCAGCCGGTGGCGTTGGCCACGATCATGCGGTCACCGAAGAGCTGGGTGACGAGCTTGAGATAGGGCGTTTCACCGCAGCCCACGCAGGCTCCGGAGAATTCGAAGAGCGGCTGCAGCAGCATGGCACCCTTGATCGTGCCGCGATTGAGAGCGCGGCGATCATATTCCGGCAGGGACAGGAAGTAGTCCCAGTTGTCGCACTCGGCCGCGACCAGCGCGGGCGTTTTCGGCGCCATGTTGAGTGCCTTGCGCGCAGGCGTCACCTTGTCGCGAATCGGACAGATGTCGACGCACAGCGTGCAGCCAGTGCAGTCCTCCGGCGCCACCTGGTAACTGATCTGCCAGCCGGGCGGGAAATCCTTGCCGAGCGCCGCCACGTGTTTGAAGCGGGTCGGCTTCCCGCTCAGCGCCTCGGGCGGCACGGCCTTGCAGCGGATCGCCGCGTGCGGGCACACCAGCGGACATTTGCCGCACTGGATGCACAGATCGGCTTCCCACACGGGGATTTGCTGCGCCAGATTGCGTTTTTCGAAGGCGGCCGTGCCCAGCGGGAAAGTGCCATCGGCCGGCAGCCGGCTGACCGGCAGCGCGTCGCCACGCCCGGCGATGATCTCGGCGCTCACCTCGCGGACGAAGGCCGGGGCGCGGTCCAGACGCGCCATCAGGTGGGCGCGCGGCGGTGCCACCGGGCCGATTTCGATGCGCTGCAGATGGGCCAGGGCGTTGTCGATCGCCTGGCAGTTGAGCTCGATCAGGCGCCGCTCCTTCTTGCCGTAGCTTTTCTTGACCGAATCCTTGATCGCGGCAAGGGCCTGATCGCGCGGCAGGATGCCGGCAATCGCGAAGAAGCAGGCCTGCATGATGGTGTTGATGCGCGTGCCCAGGCCGGCCTGCTCGGCCACGGCGTAGGCGTCGATGGCGTACAGGCGGATCTGTCTGGCGACGATCTGGCCTTGCAGATCCGGCGGCAGGGCGGCCCACACCTGCGCGGGCGGCAGGGGCGAATTGAGCAGAAACACGGCCTGGTCGGCGGCCGTGTCGAGCAAGGCGTAGCGATCGAGCAGGAGGCTCTGGTGACAGGCGACGAAATTGGCCTCGCCCTCGCCGATCAGATAGGCCGAGTGGATCGGATCGGAGCCGAAGCGCAGGTGCGAGATGGTGACCGCGCCGGATTTCTTGGAGTCATACACGAAGTAGCCCTGAACGTAGCCCGGGGTTGCCTCGCCGATGATCTGGATACTGTTCTTGTTGGCGCTCACCGTGCCGTCGCTGCCCAGGCCATAGAACACGGCCTGGAAAGTTCGGGCGTGGGCATCGGTGCGAAAGCCTGCATCCCAGTCCAGACTGCTCTGGGTCACATCGTCGTGGATGCCGATGGTGAAATGCTTGTGCGGCCGCTCGGCACACAATTCGTCGAACACGCGTTTGACCATGCCCGGCGTGAATTCCTTGGACGACAGACCGTAGCGACCGCCGATGATGCGCGGCAGGCGCTGGCCGCTGGCCAGACAGTGCTGCGTCAGGGCGGCCAGCACATCCTTGTACAAGGGCTCGCCGTCCGCGCCGGGCTCCTTGCAGCGATCCAGCACGGCGATGCTGTGACAGCGCTCGGGCAAGGCTGCGATCAGCGCCGCGGCGTCGAAGGGCCGATACAGCCGCACCTTCAGCAGCCCGACAGCTTCGCCCTGACGTTCCAGATAGTCGACGGTTTCCGCGGCCGTTTCGGCGCCGGAACCCATCAGCACGATCACGCGTTCAGCATAAGCACTGCCGACATACTCGAAGAGCCGGTAGTGACGCCCGGTCAGGTTCGCGAAGCGGTCCATGGCGCCCTGCACGATGGCAGGAAAGCGCTCGTAATACGGATTGACGGCTTCGCGCGTCTGGAAGGCCACGTCCGGATTCTGCGCACTGCCGTGCAGCACCGGATGCGCGGGCGAGAGCGCACGGGCGCGGTGCGCGGCGATCCACTCCGGGCGGATCATTGCACGCAGCGTCGCAGCGTCCATGGCGTCGACCCTGGCCAGTTCATGCGAGGTGCGGAAGCCATCGAAGAAGTGCAGCACGGGGATGCGCCCTTCCAGACTGGCGGCATGCGCAATCAGGGCCAGATCCATGGCCTCCTGCGGACAATTGGCGCACAGCAGGCCGAAACCGGTCTGACGCGCGCTCATCACGTCGCTGTGGTCGCCGAAAATCGACAGGGCCTGAGTGGCCAGCGCCCGCGCGGCGACGTGAAAGACCGTAGGCGTCAGTTCCCCGGCAATCCGGTACATGTTCGGCAACATCAGCAGCAGGCCTTGCGAGGCGGTAAACGTCGTCGCCAACGCGCCGGCCTGGAGGGCGCCGTGAATCGCCCCGGCCGCGCCGGCCTCGCTCTGCATCTCGATCACCTGCGGCACGCTGCCCCACAGATTGGGATCACCCGCGGCGGCCCATTCATCGGCCCACTCGCCCATGGCCGAAGCCGGCGTGATCGGGTAGATGGCGATGACTTCGCTGAACTGGTAGGCGATGATGGCAGCGGCCTGATTGCCATCAATGGTGAGTTTTGTCATGGACGGGCCTCCTATCCACGCTCGGTTCCTTGAACTTGAAGGGTAGGACAGGGAATCTTTTAAGCACCCTCTCGCACAGCCGCGTTGCGCCTCACTGTGCACGCACATTGCCCGAAGATGCGCGCCCCGCGCGGGTCTACAGCAGACCTGTCTTATCGGGCACGCCCGGCCGCCACCGTTCGAGTCGCGGCCGACGCGAACAAGCCCTAGAATGGTGGCTTCCCCAGCACCTCCTGCGCCAGCCATGAAAGCCAAAGGTTTCACCACCGCCATCCTCCACAGCGACCGCGAAGGCGGTGTCGAACATGGTTCGCTGCACAAGCCGATCCACACCTCGATCACCTTCGGCCACGCTAGCGCCGCCGACATCGCCGCCGTGTTTCAGGGCCGCCAGGCGGGCTACACCTACGCGCGCCAGATCAACCCGACGGTAGTGGCGCTGGAGAAAAAACTCAGCCTGATGGAAGACGGCCTGGCCACCTGCTGCTTCGCCACCGGCATGGCGGCAATCAGCGCGACGCTACTGTCCCTGCTGAAGGCCGGCGATCATCTGGTGTCGAGCAGTTTCCTGTTCGGCAACACCAACAGCCTGTTCAACACGCTGCAGAATTTCGGCATCGAGGTGAGTTTTGTCGACGCCACCGACGCGGCCAACGTGGCTGCCGCGCTGCGCCCGAACACGCGCGCGGTCTTCGTCGAGACCATCGCCAACCCCTGCACCCAGATCGCCGATCTGGCCGCCATTGGCGAGCTGTGCGCCGCGCATGGTGTGCTCTACGTGGTGGATAACACCATGACCGGGCCCTGGAGCTTCCGCCCGAAGACGGTGAACGCCGGGCTGGTGATCAATTCGCTGTCGAAATTCATCGGCGGCCACGGCAATGCCCTAGGCGGCGCGGTGACCGAAACCGGCGTCTTCGACTGGAACTCTTTCCCCAACATCATCGAAAGCTACAAGACCGGCAACGCGCAGAACTGGGGCCTGCAGCAGATAAAGAAGAAGGGCCTGCGCGACACCGGCGCCAGCCTGTCCCCCGAATCCGCGCACCATCTGGCGGTCGGCGCCGAGACGCTGAGCCTGCGTCAGGAGCGCTCATCGAGCAATGCACAGACGCTGGCCGAGTGGTTCAGCGCCCGGCCGGAAATTGCCCGGGTATTTTTCCCCGGCCTGCCGACGCATCCGCAGCATGCGCTGGGCAAACAGCTGTTCCGCCACAGCGGCTCGCTGATGAGCATCGAGCTCAAACCCGAGGTGGATTGCTTCAAGTTCCTCGACGCGCTGGCACTGTGCGTGCTGACGACCAATCTGGGCGACAACCGCACGCTGGTGATCCCGGTCGCGCACACCATCTATTTTGAAATGGGCGCTGCACGCCGCGCCGAGATGGGGATTTCCGACGGCACGGTGCGCATGTCCATCGGCATCGAAGACATTGAAGATCTGCTCGCGGATTTTGAACAGGCACTGGCCGCGGCACGCTGATGCCTGTTTAAACATCATCCAGAATCCCGCCACCAGGCGGGATTTTTTCAGCGCAAATAGGACCGCAAGGCCGCCAACACCTCTTCCACGTCTTCGGTGCGCTCGGCAGGGCTAGCTTCCGGATTGCCCAGGTGTTCGCGGATATGGCCTTCCAGCACCTGGTTCATCAAGCCGGCAACCGCACCGCGCACGGCGGCAATCTGCTGCAGCACCGCAGCACAATCGCCGCCCTCATCGAGAGTGCTTTCCAGCGAACGCAGCTGCCCCTGAATGCGCCGCACCCGCGTCAGCAAGGGTTTTCGATCGCGTATGGTGTGAGCCATGGCTTGTCTCCGGCTTCATGTTTATACTGGGGGGGAGTATATACGCCGAGAGCCACATTCATGAATTCCCCCGCCGTTTTCCACCACTGCACGCACGCTGGCCAGTTCGACAAAGGCAACCCGCTGGCCGAGCGCAAGACGCGTTGGGCGGTCATCCTGACCGCGCTGATGATGGTCGCCGAGATTAGCGGTGGCTGGGTGTTCAACTCGATGGCGCTGCTCGCCGATGGCTGGCACATGAGTTCGCACGCACTGGCGCTGGGCCTGTCGCTGCTGGCTTACGCGCTGGCACGGCGCTTCGCGCAGGATGCGCGCTTCTCCTTCGGCGCGTGGAAATTCGAGGTGCTCGGCGGCTACACCAGTGCCCTGTGTCTGGTCGGCGTGGCGGGTCTGATGCTGTTCCAGTCGGTCGAACGCCTGCTCGCCCCGCAAGCCATTCACTATGACGAGGCGATCCTGATTGCCGTCATTGGCCTGATCGTCAATCTGATCTGTGCCTGGCTGCTGCGCGATGATCACCAGCATGATCACGGCCACGAGCATGGACACTCCCACGATCATCATCACGACCTGAATCTGCGCGCGGCTTACCTGCATGTGCTGGCCGACGCGGCCACCTCGGTGCTGGCGATCATCGCCCTGTTTGGTGGCAAGCTGTGGGGCGCGAGCTGGCTTGATCCGGTGATGGGCATCGTCGGCGCCGTGCTGGTGGCACGCTGGTCGGTCGGCCTGCTGCAACAGACCGGCCGCGTGCTGCTGGATGCGGAAATGGACGCGCCAGTGGTGGCCGAAATCCGCGAAGTCATCGCTGCCAGCCCGATCCCGGCGACGATCCGCGATCTGCATGTGTGGCGCATCGGCAAGGGCAGCTATGCCTGCGTGCTGAGCCTGCTGAGCAGCGCAGCCGCCAGCCCGGATTATTTCCGCGCACAGTTGCAGATCCACGAAGAGCTGGTGCACATCACGGTGGAAGTGCATGTGCCGGAGAGCGGCGTCTAGCAAGGATGAGCGGGCAGGCAGGCTGAAGAAGTCCGCTGGGCGAGGCTGTCCGGCCGCTTTCTGGACAAAGTGCCGCAGGTGCGAATCAGTCGCACAGCTTGCGCTGGCGTGCGGCTGAAGCCGCACCTACGAAAACCGATGTGCCAGACTGCCCCGGGTTTCACTCAGCACTCAGTCCTCAGTCCTCATTGCTCAGCCCTTCTTTTCAACGCTTGCGCAAGCGGCGTGGCCAATGCCAGCCCAGCCCCTGACCGCTGGCCAGGCGCACGATGAGGCGCAGGCCTAACCAGCCGGCAATCGTCATGCCGATGACAAGCAAGCCGTAGGACACGCGCCAGTCCAGCCTCGCCGTCCAGCTGCTGAATTCGGACATGCCACCAATGCTCGCCACCAGATTCAGCGGCAGGAAGATCACGCTGATCAGGGTCAGATTCTTCAGCAGGGTATTCACGTTGTTGTTGATGATCGCACCGCGCGCATCCATCAGGCCGGACAGCACGCTGCTGTAGATCGCCGCCTGCCGCCCGCACTGCTGCATGTCGATGACGATATCGTGCAGATCTTCAGCCTGCGCCGGATTCAGATCGAGACGATGCGCGGCTGCGCGCAGCTTGGTCAACACGGCGGCGTTGGCCTCGATGCCATCGACGTAGTAGATCAAGCTCTCGGACAAGGCCAGCATCTGCAGGTAGTAGCGATTTTCCATCGACACGCTGATCTTGCTGCCCAACTCGGCATTGATCTGCTTGATGACCTTGAGGTGGCCCAGATAGTGATGCACGGTGTACAGCAGGAGCTTGAGCAGGAAATCGTTGAGGGTGTGCACGCCGCGAAAATCTCGCTCGCCAAAATCCGGCTCACCATCGGCGGTAACCAGCACCAGGGTGTAGGGGCGAATGAACAGGCCCATCGAGGACACATCAAAACGCAGCTGGGCGCCGATGGAGACGTTCTTGGGGCGTTTCCAGATGATGTTGGCGCAGCCATGATCGCCGAACTCCAGACGCGGGATTTCCTCGGAATCGAGTGCAGCATCCAGATCGTATTCGTCCAGATTCAGCGCGTAACGCAGCTCCTCGCGTTCTTCGCGGGTCGGTTCCGAATAAACGTGAATCGGCGCATCGTCATCCTCGACACGATGCACCTCACCATTTCGAAAATCATATGAAGTCTTCAAACGGCTCTCCAATGTTCGCGCGTGGCGGCTCAAAGCCTTGCACAAGCCTGATTTTAGTCCTCGATGGACTAATCAAGCACAAACATCCGGGCAGAGCTGGCGCCATTCATCCTGCATCAACCATACTTCACAAACTCATCACCAAGCAGGAGCACCTCCGTGAAAACATCTGTGTGCAGTTTGATCCTCGTGTCAGCCGTGCTGTTGAACGCCTGTGGCTCCAAAGGCACAACCCAGAACAGTGAAGCCGCGCCTGCGGCCAAGGCCCCTGCGGAGGCCGCCCCAGCGCCCAAACCCGTGGTGAGCTGCGTGCCCTTCAAGGCCAGAGCCGAAACGCCACCCGCCAAGACCACGACCAAAGCGCCCACCAAATCCGCCGCCAAGAAAGCAACCAAAACCCCCGCCAGCACGCCCGCGACGGCCAAAGCATCCCCTGCACCCAGCGGCCCGATCAACCCGAACGCGGATGGATCGTGCCCCAGCGGCTACGACCGCATCGTGACCCAGCCTGAACCCGAAGCCGCACCGGCCGTGAACAGCAAGGATGACGGCTCACCACGCATGGTCAAATCGAGAGATGGCAGCTATGAAGGCGAGGTTTACGGCAGACCGGCCGCCGGCAGCAAATTGGCAAAACTGCAGATCGGCATGCCCCAGGCTGAAGTTGAAAAACTGATCGGCCGCCCGGATGACATCCGTGGCCACATCACCGGCAAGGCCTTCAACCCCTTCTACTTTGGCAGCGATGCGGCACGCGTTGAATGGATCTATCGCGGCCACGGCAGCGTCGCCTTCGATGCCGGCCACTGGGGCGGTGGCGGCGTGGTGATGATGATCAACCACGATCCGAAGATTCAGTAGATCCTGCCTGTAATGCCGCGCCGAGCCTCGCTATGCGCGACATCAGGCTGAAGAGGCAAGCTGAACGCGGCTTTGCGGGCAGTGCCGGCAAAGCCGCCGGACGACATCAAAAGGCCGTCGTAATGCCGGTAAACAGCACCGTATCGGCGTGACTGTTCTCGGCGCGCACCTTCTCGCGATATTTCTGCAATACCGCCACCTGCAGGCCAAAGTGGGAATTGATCCGCGTGGTCAGGTCGCCCTGCATCGCATAGCGCGTACCGCCGCCAACCGAATCCGGGTACACGACCATGCGGTGCGTAATCCGGCTGGTAGGCGAAAGCTCGTAACGCAGCTCAGAGCCCAGCACGCCTTCAAAACCCCGCGCATCCGGCTCGTTACGGTAACGCTCCCAGCTATAGGCCAAACCACCATACACGTTCAACGTCAGGGCTTCGGTATTCAGCCAGTGCACGCCCACCCCGCTGGAGAGGCTGCCGCGCAGGCTCAGATCCTGCAGCATGTCGCGCTCGGCACCCGCGCCGGCAAAGCCGAACATGTGCTCACTGATATTGCGCTCGCCCCGGAAATCCGCGTTGGCGGTGTCGCCGCTGCGCTCGCCGTTTTCCGCACTACGCACCGCGATGGCATTGGCCAGCAGGCGGCTGTCACGCATCTCGCGCACCGCATCCAGCGACAAACTACCCTCGGTCGAATTACTGCTGCCACGCCGCATGGTCAGACCCAGACCGAAGGAACCCTCCCACTTGCCCGAGCTTTCCTCCTTGAGTTCCGGTGCCCGTGCCAGCTTCTTGAACAGCGGATCAGCCACCACTTTGGGCGTCTCGGGTAACGCAGGCTCCTGTGCCTGAACCAGTTGCGGCGCGCACAACGCTGCCAGCAAAACGAACTTCTTGGCCTGCATTTGAATCTACCTTCTTGTAAGTGTGGTGATCAGACGCACCACAACGCTAGTGAGTTCCCGGGCAATGCCTTGCAAAGCTGCTTCCGACCTGTGTTTTCAGGCATATATACCTGACCGCCGCACTGCGCCTCGCTCTCCGGCATGATCTGCCAGAGAGGCAAGCCAGGTGCGGCTCTCCGATGGGCATCCGGAACATCCAATAAAAAGGCCTGCCGCATGGGCAGGCCTTGGTGTTTCACAGCGAACAAGCGGATCAGGCCTCGGCCTTCTTCGCGCGTGGCGCCTTGGCCGCCGCCGGAGCTTTGGCTGCAGCAGGTTTCTTGACCGCCGCTTTTTTCACCGCCGGCTTCTTGGCGGCAGCAGGCTTCTTCGCCGCGACTGCCTTGGCCGGCTTTTCGGCAGCAGTGGCCTTGGCAGCAGCCGGCTTCTTCTCGGCCGCGCCAGCCTTGGGCGCACGCGGTTCGAATTCGAAGCTGACCTTGCCGGCCGTCGCATCCCAGCTCAGAAAGGCCGAGAACTTGCGGTGCGTGCGCGAGGATACGAAATTGCGCAACAGATCGGTCTTGCCGGTGGTGAGCAGCTTCTGCATCTGTTCGACTTCGATCGGCTGCTGCAGGATCACCTTGCCAGAGCGGAAATCGCAGCTCTTCTCCGGTCCGAGACTCTTTTCGCAAGTGTAAGTCGTGCCGTGTTCATACACGCCAGCACCGCACTTGAGACAGGCGCCCAGACTGGTCTGATCGGAGAAGTCCGGCGCTTCCGAGCCCTCGCCATCGCGCGGCTGGCCAAAATCGAACTCGGGCAGCTTGTCGTCGTTCAGGCGGATCTCGGCGTTGAAGGCGCGGCCCATCTTGTTGCGGAAGCCCAGCAGCGGACCGACCTTGCCGACGGTCAGCAGGGTTTCGATTTCCTGCGGCTCGAACTGACGCCCGGCCACGATCTTCCACAGCGCGTACTCACAACCCGAACACTGGAATTTCTTGTAGTTCTCGCGAATCACGCCGCCACACTTGGGGCAAGGCGCGGCGAGGATGCCGAAATCGCCAGGGATGGTGTCGGAATCATAGGTCTTGGCGCGCTCGACGATCTCGCGCGTCATGGCCTCGATGTGGCCCATGAAATCGGCGCGCGTGAGCAGGCCTTTTTCCATCTGGGCCAGCTTGAATTCCCACTCGCCGGTCAGCTCCGCCGAGGACAGCTCGGTGATGCCCAGACCCTTGAGCAGAGTCACCAGCGAGAAGGCCTTGGCGGTCGGGATCAGCTCGCGACCTTCGCGCAGGATGTAGGTTTCGGCGATCAGATTCTCGATGATCTGCGCGCGCGTCGCTGGCGTGCCGAGACCACGGCCACCCATGGCGGCACGCAACTCTTCGTCGTCGACCAGCTTGCCGGCGCCTTCCATGGCGGACAGCAGCGTGGCTTCGTTGTAGCGGGCCGGCGGCTTGGTGACGCTGGCCTTGACGCGGATGTCTTCGGTCGTCGAACTTTCACCAGCCTTCACCGGCACCAGCGAGCCGGTGGCTTCTTCGCCTTCGAGTGCGACTTCCTTGCCATACACGGCCATCCAGCCGGAATTGACGAGCACCTTGCCTTCGGTCTTGAAGGCTTCGTTTTCGACGCGCGTGATCCGCACGGTGACCTGGAACTCGGCCGCCGGGAAGAACACGGCGAGGAAGCGCTTGGTGACCAGATCGTAGATCTTGTGCTCGGCTTCGGTCAGATTCTTCGGTTCGGTGCCGGTAGGAATGATGGCAAAGTGATCCGAGATCTTGGTGTTGTTGAAGATGCGCTTGTTGGGCTTGACCCAGCCGCGCTTCAGAATCTCGGTGGCGTGGGCGTTATACACATCCGGCAAGGCGCCGAGAATGCCCGGCACGGTGGCCACATAATCTTCCGGCAATGCGCGTGCGTCGGTTCGCGGATAGGTCAAGACCTTGTGCTTTTCGTACAGGGCCTGGGCGATCTGCAGCGTGGTTCGCGCCGAGAAGCCAAAACGGCCGTTGGCCTCGCGCTGCAGGCTGGTCAGGTCATAGAGCAGCGGCGAAAGCTGGGTGGTCGGGCGCGACTCTTCCTCAACCGTGCCCGGCTTGCCGGCGCACTTGGCGTGGATCGCGTCAGCCTTGGCCTTGTCCCAGATGCGCGGCGCGGTGGCGTGCTCGTCATCCTCGGGCTTCTTGAATTTCTCGTCGAACCAGCGCCCGGCGTATTCGCCAGCGGCCACGCCGAAGCTGGCTTCGACTTCCCAGTAATCGCGCGACTTGAACTTGCGGATGCGCTCTTCACGCTCGACCATCAGCGACAGCGTCGGCGTCTGCACGCGACCCACCGTAGTCAGGTGAAAGCCACCGCTCTTGGAGTTGAAGGCGGTCATGGCGCGCGTGCCATTGATGCCGATGAGCCAGTCGCTCTCGGCGCGGCACATCGCGGCTTCGCGCAGGCCGCTCATGTCATTGGCGGTGCGCAGGTGCAGGAAGCCATCGCGGATCGACTGCGCGGTCATGCTCTGCAGCCACAGGCGCTGGATCGGCTTGCTGGTGCCGGCGTGCTGGGCCACATAGGTAAAGATCAGCTCACCTTCACGTCCCGCGTCACAGGCGTTGATCAGGCCGGTGACGTCCTTGCGCTTGATCAGCCGGGTCAGCAGACGCAGACGCTCGGCACTCTTCTCGATCGGGTTCAGCGCGAAGTGCGGCGGAATCATCGGCAGATTGGCGAAGCTCCACTTGCCGCGCTTGACCTCGAACTCCTCAGGCACCGCCAGTTCGAGCAGGTGACCGACAGCCGAAGAGAGGACGAAATCATCGCTCTCGAAGAAATCGCCTTGGCGAGTGAAGCCACCGAGCGCGCGGGCAATGTCCTGAGCGACGGAAGGTTTTTCGGCGATGATGAGCTGTTTGGTCATGGGCTTGAGGTTAGGGACAAAATAAATCGCGGCTGGAAGGCCGCGATGCAATGCTGTAGATAATAGAAGCGCCTTGCCCGCTGGCGCAAGCTTTAACGCCTAATGGACATGAATGGCTTCCTGCCATTCGTCCTCAAACTCGGCGACCTCATCGGTCAGCAGCTCGTCGAGAATCAGCGCATCGACACTCGCGCGCTCTTGCCACAAGACCATCAACACGATCACCTTGAACTGCGACAGATTCACCTCGGCGTCCGGCAAAGCCAAAGCGCGTTCGATGATCAGCTCGCGCCGGCGCAGATCGATGAGCCCGGTATTTTCCAGAAAAGCCAGAAAACCACGCGCGGCGACATCCACGCGCACCTGCTCGGAATCACTGAAAATCCGGATCGAACCACGCCCGGCGGGCAATTGTGGCGTCAAACGACCCGCCGCCAAACGCAGACCGCCGAGCCACTCGACGGCATCGGAAATGTCGGCCTCGTCAAACCCGGCAGACGCCAGCTTGCGCGTCAGTTGTTCGGGCTCCTCCGGACAGGCGTCGGCGTATCCATAAGTTTCAAACAGATAAACCAGTATGTCGATCATGGCTGTCCCGGCTGGCACTGCCCGCAAGCAGCGCTCAATTGATACGTTGGAATCGGCCACCCGGCAGGCGCGCAATACGCCCATCGAGTTCCAGCACGGTCAGGATGGCGAAGAGCGCTTCCGGCGTCAAGCCCGCCCGCGCAACAAGTGTGTCAGGCGTGATCGGGTCGAAACCCATTTTGGCCAGAAAATCGGCGTCCTCGCCCATAGGCTGAAGATCCGCGCCCGCCAAGGCTGTCACGGCAGGCATGCTGGAGGGCCGCGCCCAGCGCAGTTCTTCGAGCACGTCCTCGGCGCTTTCGACGAGCTTGGCGCCCTGCTTGATGAGTTTATGGCAGCCGCGTGACAGCGGCGAATGGATAGAACCGGGGATCGCGAACACATCGCGATCCTGCTCGGCCGCCATCCGCGCGGTGATCAGCGAACCACTGTCCACGGCGGCCTCGACCACCAGCACCCCGCGCGCAAGTCCGGAAATGATGCGATTGCGACGCGGGAAGTTGTAGGCCGCTGGCGGTGTGCCGAGTGGAAATTCCGACAGGATCACACCGTGCTCGGCGATCTCGCGCGCCAGTTTGGCGTTGCGCGCCGGATAGATACGGTCTGCGCCGGTACCGACCACGGCAATCGTGCCGCTAGCCCCTTTCAGTGCGCCACGATGGGCGGCGGCATCCACCCCCAAAGCCAAGCCACTGATGATCGTCAGCCCGGCCTGCGACAAGGCCTGGGCAAAGGCTTCAGCATTCGCCTCGCCCTGCGGCGTGGCGGTGCGCGCGCCGACAATCGCCAAAGACGGGGCATTCAGCAGCGCAACACGACCCTTCACGTAAATCAGCGTCGGCGGATCGGGAATCTGCAGCAAGGCTTGCGGATATGCGGCATCGGCCAGACTCAGGATCGCATTGCCGGATTCGCCAGCCCAAGCCAGCGCTGCTTCAATCTGCGCGACGTTATCGTGCTTTTTGAGGGTTTCCGCCAGACGTTCGCCGATGACCTGCGCCAATGCAAACTGCCCGACAGAAAAAATCCGCTCGGGCAGTCCGAAAGAAGCCAGCAGCTCGCGCTGCCGCTCCGGGCCCACGCCTGGCACAAGGCACAGGCGCAGCCAGTAGTGAAGATCAGCGCTCAGGGATTAGCGACCTTGTCGCCAATCTTGACCGGACCGGAAGCTTCCATGATCAAGCCATATCCGACACGATTGAAGACGCGGAAGATGTAGAGCAAACCAGTACGCGTATCCGGCATGTTTACGACTTCAGCCTTGCTGTCACCGCGATAGATCGTACTACCGTTATTGCGACTGATAGCGAGCACATGACCAGGTTCCAGACCCGCATTCTTGCCCGCGCTGACCGCAATGACCGAATTGCGCCCGCCGACATCGACACCACCATAAATCGACACTACAGATGCGGCGATAGCAGTCATTGGTGCATGCGGCGGAGCAGCCAGCAGCTCAGACTTGCCCGCCGGCTGCAAACGATCCGAAGGCACGATCTCGTGCTTGGACGTCATCACACGCATCTCGGCAGCCTTGTCACCATTCGCCGGTATGGTCACGCGGGCAGTCGCCACGTATTGAGCTTCATAACCCAGCACTTGCTTGCTGACGGGATCCTTGAGTACCTTGGCGCGGCGATACACATGCCAGGCATCGATCGGGTTGCCATTCAGATTCTTGGCGTAAATCACATCGCCGGCACCGGCAAGTACGCGCTCCTGGTCAATTGCCACCACGGTCGGCTCGGTCGGTGAGTCTTCCGTCTCCGAGACCAGTGGTTCAGTCAGGAAGGGACGAATCGCATCCAGCGGAATACTCGCAATCGGCGAAATCACATCCTTGGAATAAACCTGCGGCGAGAGTTTTTCGACACCGTTCACCCCACCACTGACCTGACGGCCCATCGACAGCGTATTGGAGTTGCGATCCAGCACCACGATCTGACCTGGATAAATCAGATGCGGATTGCGGATCTGATCCTGATTCATTTTCCACACTTCCGGCCAGCGCCAAGCATCCCGAAGAAAAACTCCGGAAATGGCCCACAAGGTATCGCCTTTCTTGACGACATAGCTATCCGGCGCATTCGCGGCAAGCTCCGCCTTATCGGCAGCAAAAGTGGTGGCCGTCATGAGGGCCAGAGACAAACCAATAACAGTCCTGCTGAAAACTTTGATCATTGCAAACCCCGTCGATGGTTGATCGCGACCCGGTCACGTGCGGCGCAAAGCGCTAAACTACGTAGTCTGGCGGCAAGCCAATCTGCAGCGTATCCGATACATTTGAGGATGGCCGGTAGCTGCAGATATTCAAGTTTTACGTTAGATTCTGCCCGTAGCATACTCATACATCAAGGTTTTCTGACAAATGGCGCTATTGCCCATCCTCCATTACCCCGATCCCAGACTGCATACCAAGGCTCAGCCGGTAGCCGTCGTCGATGAACGTATCCGCCAACTGGTGCGCGATATGGCTGAAACCATGTACGCCGCACCGGGTGTCGGCCTCGCCGCCACGCAGGTCAATGTACATGAACGCGTGATCGTAATCGACACCTCCGAAGACAAGAGTGGCCTGCTCGCCCTGATCAATCCCAAGATCATCGCCCGCGATGGCGAACAGGAATGCGAAGAAGGCTGCCTGTCGGTGCCCGGCATCTACGACATAGTTAAACGTGCCGAACACGTACGCGTGCGCGCCCTGAACGAAAAAGGCGAGCCCATCGAGTTCGACGCCGACGGCCTGCTCGCCGTGTGCGTACAGCACGAGATTGATCACCTTGAAGGCAAGGTCTTCGTCGAATACCTCTCACCGCTCAAACAGAACCGCATCAAGGCCAAAATCGCCAAGCGGGCGAGAATAACGGCGTAATCGGTAATGGGAACTCGGAACTGGGTTCCCTGCCCCCAGTTCCCAGTCCCCAATACCTAGTCCCCATGAAAATCGCCTTTGCCGGAACGCCGGAATTCGCTGCCATCGCCCTGCGCGCCATCCTTGACGCGGGCTTCGAAGTGCCACTGGTGCTAACCCAGCCGGATCGCCCCGCCGGGCGCGGCATGCAGCTGCATCCCAGCGCGGTCAAGCAAGTCGCGCTGGCCCACGACATTCCGGTAGATCAACCCGAAAAATTGCGCACGCCCGAACAACAGGCGGCGCTCGCGGCCTGCGGCGCCGATGTGCTGGTGGTTGCCGCTTACGGCCTGATCCTTCCGCAGGTAGTGCTGGATCTGCCGCGTCTGGCTTGTCTGAACATTCACGGCTCGCTGCTGCCGCGCTGGCGTGGTGCGGCACCGATTCACCGAGCCATCGAAGCCGGCGACACGGAAACCGGCATTACTATCATGCAGATGGAAGCCGGTCTGGATACCGGACCAATGCTGCTGAAACAAGCCCTGCCGATCTTGCCCACCGACACCACCGCCAGCCTGCATGACAAGCTCGCCGCACTGGGGGGCACGATGATCGTCGAAGCCTTGCGCACGCTGGAAAAAGGCCCGCTGCCGGCGACGATCCAGCCCGCTGAAGGCGTGACTTACGCCCACAAGATCGACAAGAGCGAAGCCGCACTGGATTTTCGCCAGAGCGCCGAAGTATTGGCGCGCAAGCTGCGCGCCTTCGACCCGTTTCCCGGCGGTGCGGCGACCATCAATGGCACGGCGCTCAAGCTGTGGGCCGGTGAAGCCGTGAGTGGCAGCGGCGAGCCAGGCACAGTGCTCAGCGCGGATGCCCACGGTGTCGTCGTCGCCTGCGGTGAAGGCGCATTACGCCTGACCGTGCTGCAAAAACCCGGCAGCAAACGCCTGCCGGCGGGAGATTTCCTGCGCGGCTTCGAACTTGCTGCAGGCATTTCCTTCCTGTACACAGCGCCCTGACACACATCGCATCCGGCATCGTAGAATAGGCTCGCCTCATGCTTCGGTCATCCCCGGGGCGGCTCATTCAGGGAAAAAAAATGAAAGCATATTCTGCAGAATTTATCGGCACCTTCTGGCTGGTACTGGGTGGTTGCGGCAGCGCCGTACTGGCCGCAGCCTTTCCGGGCGTCGGCATCGGCCTGCTCGGCGTATCACTGGCCTTCGGCCTGACTGTACTGACCATGGCTTTTGCCATCGGCCACATTTCCGGCTGTCACCTCAACCCGGCGGTTTCGATTGGTTTGTGGGCCGGCGGGCGTTTTGAGGCGGGCAAGCTGCTGCCCTACATCGTCGCCCAGGTGCTGGGCGCAATCGCGGCCGGCGGCGTGCTGTATCTGATCGCATCCGGCAAGGCCGGCTTTGATGTCACCGCCGGTTTCGCCTCGAACGGCTACGGCGAACACTCGCCCGGCGGCTACTCGCTGCTCGCCGCGCTGGTGTGCGAAGTGGTGATGACCGCCATGTTCCTGGTGGTCATCCTCGGTGCCACTGACAAGCGCGCACCGGCCGGCCTCGCCCCGATTGCCATTGGCCTGTGCCTGACCCTGATCCACCTGATCAGCATTCCGGTGACCAACACCTCGGTCAACCCGGCACGCAGCGTCGGCGTCGCAATCTTTGCTGGCGGCTGGGCGATCGAGCAGCTGTGGCTGTTCTGGATCGCACCGGTTGCGGGCGCCTTGCTGGGCGCGACGATCTATCGCTTCATCGGCTGCGACAAGGTCTGCGAAAAAGTCTGATCGAGATATCTCCCAACAGCACAAGCCCGGGCCTGTCCCGGGCTTGTGCTTTGTGGATTGAATCTTTCTGCCCCAGCCCCATCTAACCCCTGCGTGCATGAGCACGGGTACTTTCTGGAAGGCAGGTTAAGACAATGTTCAACTGGCTCAAGACTTCGATCCTGATGGCGGGCATCGTGGCCTTGTTCGGCGCGGTCGGGATGATGATCGGTGGCGAGCGCGGCATGCTTCTGGCGCTGATCTTCGGCGGCGGCATGAATGTGTTCTCGTATTGGTTCTCGGACAAGCTGGTCCTGCGCATGTACAACGCGCAGGAGGTTGATGCCGCCAGCTCGCCCTACCTGTATAACATGGTCAAGCAACTCGCCCAGCGCGCCCAACTGCCAATGCCGAAGGTCTACCTGATCAACGAGCAGCAGCCGAATGCTTTCGCCACTGGTCGCAATCCGCAACATGCGGCAGTGGCCGCCACCACCGGCATCCTGCAAATGCTCACCGAGCGCGAACTGCGCGGCGTGATGGCGCATGAACTGGCCCACGTAAAGCACCGTGACATCCTGCTGTCGACGATCTCCGCGACCATGGCCGGAGCGATTTCAGCGCTTGCCAACTTCGCGATGTTCTTCGGCGGGCGTGACGAGAACGGCCGTCCAAGCAACCCGATCGCCACGATTGCCGTGGCCCTGCTTGCCCCGATGGCGGCGATGCTGATCCAGATGGCGATTTCGCGGGCGCGCGAATACGAAGCAGATGCCGGCGGTGCCACCTTCTGCGGCGACCCGAACGCCTTGGCTGATGCGCTGCAGAAGATTGACTACTACGCGCGCGGCATTCCGATGCCGAGCGCCGAGGCGCATCCCGAAACCGGCCAGATGATGATCATGAATCCGCTCTCGGGTCGCGGCATGGCGGGGCTGTTTTCGACGCACCCGCCGACTGAGGAGCGTATTCGCAGATTGCGGGCGATGGCGTAATTCGCTGATCGCAAGTCGCAAGTCGCAAGTCGCAAATCGACAATTCCAGGTCAAAGGCTTCAAGAGCCGCGCGGGATGGGCTTCTTCAAGGCATGAGTCTGAAGAGCATTGCTGGCAAAGGCTTTGTGGCATGGCATGCTGCAGAGCACGTATGGGCGAGGATCTGCGGGTCGTCGTTGGTGCTGACTCGACCCTCTCCCAGCCCTCTCCCTGCCGGGAAGAAGGAGCCGCCCGAGCCGCTTTTACGCCTTTGCGACTTGCGACTTGCGACTTGCGACTTGCGACTTGCGACTTGCGACGCCAGCCTACCTCGCCCACTCGATCAATTTCCCGGCGATCTTGTGCAGCGGCAGGATGTCGCGCACGCCGCCGCGCTGGATCGCGATCTTGGGCATGCCGAAAACGACACAGGTTTCCTCGGATTCGGCCACGGTCGCGGCGCCCGCGTCGAACATTTCCTTCAGACCCAAGGCACCATCATCACCCATGCCGGTCATGATCACGCCTATGGCATTGCGCCCGGCGGCTTTGGCGACGGAGCCGAACAGGCAATCCACCGAAGGTTTGTGGCGATTGATCACCGGGCCGTCGATCACTTCCACCGTGTAACCGTTGCCACTCTTCTGCAGGCGCATCTGCTTGCCCGCCTCAGCCACCAGCGCGAGGCCACGCTCCACCGCCTGGCCGTTCTGCGCTTCGCGCAGTTCCAGACGCACATCGCGATTGAGGCGATCGGCGAATTTCCTGGAGAAACCAACGGGCATATGCTGCACGATCACGATGCCTGGCAAGTCCGGCGGCAAGGCGGTCAGCACGGTTTCCAGCGCCTGCGTGCCGCCCGTGGAAGCGCCCAGCGCAATGACCCGGCTGTCACTGCCGCCGGCGATGCGCGGCGTCTTCACCACCGGCGGCGCGATGGGCCGTTCAGCACTCGTCGCGATCTGGCGCAGTCGCGTCAGATTGGTCTGGGCGGCGGCACGCACGGCAGCGACGATGCTGTCGCTTTCATCCTCGAAAAAGCTGCTGACGCCCAGCCTGGGTTTGGTAATCAGACTCACCGCGCCGGCCGCCAGAGCATCAATACCGACCTGCGCGCCGTTGCCCACCAGCGTCGAGCAGATGACGACCGGCGTAGGTCGTTCGGCCATGATTTTCTTGAGGAAGGTGATGCCATCCATGCGCGGCATCTGGATGTCCAGCACGATTACGTCCGGCCATTCCTTCTTCATCTTCTCCATGGCAAACAGGGGATCCATCGCCGTATCCATCACGCGGATGCCCGGCTGCTGCTCAAGAAGCTGTTTGGCGGCCTCACGCACGAGAACGGAGTCGTCAACAATCAGGACATTAATCATATTCAGGCCTTCCGAAATCAGTCGATGGGGCTCAAGCAGACATTTGTTGCGGTGAACATTTCTTCCTCGCCGGTATTCAGCGCCGGCACGCGAATTTCGAAACGGCTGCCCAGGCCCGGCGCGCTATGCACGCTGATTTCACCACCAAGGGCGAGCACGGCATCGCGCACGACATCCAGGCCCACGCCGCGACCGGAGTAGTGGGTCAACATCGCGGCAGTGGAGAAGCCGGGCTCGAACAACATGGCATAAACCGCTTCGGCATCGAGCCTCGCGCCCGTCGGCAAAAGGCCACGCGCATGCGCGACGGCGCAAACCTTATCGACATCAATGCCTGCACCATCATCGGAAACGCTGAATATCAGCCAGTCGCCCTCCACGCTGGCTTCCACGCTGAGATTGCCATGCGCCGGTTTGCCCGCCTGCAGGCGCAGCGCGGGGGTTTCCAGACCATGATCGATGGCGTTGCGCAGCAGGTGCATCAGCGCATCGCCGAGCAGATCTGCCATGGATCGCTCCAGCACGATGTCGCTGCCCGTCAACTGCAGATCCACGCGTTTGCCCAGCTCCTGGGCGGTGTCGCGAACCACCCGGTGCAGGCGGCGGAACTGCTCGCCAAAATGCGTGCTGCGCAGGTCCTCAACCAGGCGCCGGGCATCGCCAAGGCCATGCTGCAGTACTGATAATTCCGCCTGTGAAACATTGCCGCCGCGCTGCGTCAGGCCGACGACCACGCATTGCAAGGCACCGATACGCGCAGCCAATGCTTCCAGCTGTTCGGTCGACACCCGCAGCTGGCTGTTTTGCCGCGCCTGCTCCTGCTTGATCTGATCCTGGCGAGCGAGCACCGCGCTGACCAGTTCCGGCTTCACGAAACCTTCGTCGACCAGAATCGAGCCCAGCGGCTTGCCCTCGGCGCTGCGCTGCACACGCAAGCCGTCGGCCAGCTCGTCCGGCGTCAGGGCGCCGACGCGCAGCAACATCTCACCGGTATGCAGATCTTCGTCCGGCAAAGCCTGAATGCGTTCCACATAGCCCTGCACCTGGGTGGCGGGTGGTGTGATCTGCAATTCGCAGCTGTCGCGCACAAACGAGAACACGTCCTCGATGCTCTGCCGGTCGGCCGGGCTATCCAGAAAGATCTCGAAGTGCAGATAGCACAACTCGGGATCGTAGTCGGGCGGCTCGGGCAGCGCATCCGTGAAGGTTTGCAGACTAAAGATCCGCCCCAGTGAGGCCAGATGCTGCAGGAAGTAGGCCGGGTCCATGCCCTGACGCAGCACATCCGGCGCAAAGCGCGCTGTCAGACGCCAACACGCATCGGCGCTCGTCGCCAAAGCCTGTTCCGGCTGCGGCGCAAGGGGCTCGACGCTGGCCTCTTCGCCCTCAAGATAAGGCACCAGCAGGCCGATCAGGCGGGCCCGGTCGGCCTCGGCAAATTCAGGGCTGACGGGTTCCTCCAGCGCACACATGCCGACCAGAAAACGTAAGTGATCGCAGCAGGAGAGCAGCACCGAAATCAACTCAGCATCGCCCCACAAACTGCCGTCGCGCAGTCGCGCCAGCACGCTCTCGGCAATATGCGCGAACCACTCCACCTCGCCCTGATGCACCACCATCGCATTGCCCTTGATGGAGTGCGCAGCGCGAAACACCGCATCCAGTACGGCGTGATCGGCCGGATTACGCTCAAGCGCCATCAGTTGCGTCTCCAGCGTATCCAGCTGGGTTCCGCAATCCGCTATGAAAAGGGCAAGCGCCTCGTCCATTCCTGCATTCATCCTGACTTTTCCGATGCGTACTCAGGTCGACAGCAAGCGGGCAGGCGCCTGGAGCAGGCTGCCGAGCTGGTAAAAAGTCACCATCTCGCTCACCACACTACTGGGGCGATCAAACTCCAGATGCGTCAGCGAACGCGCGGCCTCACGCCGCAAGGTCAGCAGCAACTGGATGCCGGCCGTGTCGATATGGCTCACTTCGGAAAGATCCAGATTCAGGGACGCGCCGCTGCGGGCGGCCTGGATCAGCGTGGGCGCGAGCGCGCGCACATGATGGACGGTGAATTCTTCAGGGGCGGTCAGAGCTTGAGTCGGCATCATTTACTCACCTTGGCTGGTTTTTCTGCCCACTGGTCGCACACACGGGTCGGGCAGATCGTGTTCTTATTACGGCTCACAAGCGGCGAACTTGCGAGTTCGACTGACACGCTTTCCCTTATAGACAGGGCCACCGGGCCGCCCCAAAACCATGCAGAATGAATTGCCTCTCGCCGCATCAGACGCCTTCCGCGAAGCCCTTGGCCCACGCCTGGAGAGCCTGTGCGGCGGGCATCTGCTGGCCGGCGGACACAGCGAATATCAGAATTGGGAGGTGTGGGACACGCCCGCCTTCGGCCGCCTATACCGGCTGGGCGGACGCAGCATGGCCAGCGAGCGTGATGCCTTCCTGTGCCACGAACCACTGGTGCATATCGCCGCACTGGCCCACCCCGATCCGCGCCGGGCGCTGATCCTTGGGGGCGGCGACGGTGCCTCGGCCGCCGAACTGCTGAAATTCCCGGGCATCGAGGAAGTAGTACTGGCCGAGCAGGATCCGGAAGTCATCACCCTGAGCCGCGAATTCCTGCCGATGCTGCATGCGGGCGCGCTGGACAACCCGCTGCTCTCGCTGCGACTGGGCGATGCGGCAGCCTACGTGCACGACTGGCAACCCGCCGACGGCCATTTTGACCTGATCGTCTTCGATCTAACCGATCCCGACACAGCCGCCGCGCCGCTCTTCTCCGTCGATTTTTTCCGCGCCTGCCAGTGCCTGCTCGGCCCGCACGGTGCACTGAGCCTGCATCTGGGTTCACCGTTTCATCAGCGTGAACAAGTCGAAAGCCTGCTCGCCCGTCTGCGCGAAGTCTTCGCCCTGGTCACCCCTACCTTCCCGACGATCCCGCTGTATGGCGGGCTGTGGAGTATGGCGGTGGCCTCCGACACGCTGGACCCCGGCGCCGTGCCACCGGCCATGCTGGCCGCGCGCATCGAAGGCCTGCTCGGCAATCTGCGCCTGATCGACGTGAGCCAGTATCATGCGCTCCTCGCCTGCCCGCCCTGGCTGGAGTCGCTCGAAGGTTTCTGACCCCCATGTCCCGCATCATCCCCATCATCCCCCGCGCCGCCTCGCTCAAGACCCACGCTCCGGCGCTGACGGCACCGCCGCCGCTGTCGCTGTACATCCACTACCCGTGGTGCGTGAAGAAGTGTCCGTATTGCGATTTCAACTCGCATAACGTGAAAGAAGCCGGCATCCCGGAGCAGGCCTACATCGACACCCTGATCGCCGATCTGGAAGCGGCCCTGCCGCGCGTGTGGGGCCGGCGCGTGCACAGCATCTTCATAGGCGGCGGCACGCCCAGCCTGCTCTCACCCGAGGGGCTGGATCGGCTGCTGACCAGCGTGCGCACCCTGCTGCCGCTGGAGCCGGGTTGCGAGATCACGCTGGAGGCCAATCCCGGCACCGTCGACACGGCGCGTTTTGCGGCCTTTCACGCGGCGGGCGTCACGCGGGTGAGCGTAGGCATCCAGAGCTTTGACGAAGGCCACCTTAAGGCACTCGGGCGCATTCACGACCGCGCCCAGGCCATCCGCGCGCTGGAGGCTGCCGCGACGCATTTCACGACCTGGAATGCCGACCTTATGTATGCCCTGCCCGGCCAGACGCTGGCCGAGGCGGCGGCCGATCTGGAACAGGTGCTGAGCTTCGCGCCGCCGCATCTGTCCTGCTATCACCTGACCCTGGAGCCCAACACCCTGTTTCACCGCGACCCGCCCAGCCTGCCGGATGACGAAACCTCGGCCGACATGCAGGAAATGATCGAAGCGCGGCTCGCCGAAGCCGGCTACAACCACTATGAGACCTCGGCATTCGCCCGGCAAGGCCACAAATGCCGCCACAACCTGAATTACTGGCGCTTTGGTGACTATCTGGGCATCGGTGCCGGCGCGCACGGCAAGCTCTCCGATCATCTGGGCGTGCATCGCCAGATGCGCCACAAGCATCCGAACACTTACCTTGATCAAGGCGCGGCCAGCGATTTCATCCAGGAACAGCACACCGTGGAAGCCCACGAACTGCCCTTCGAATTCATGATGAACGCCTTGCGCCTGACCGAAGGCGTGCCGCGCAGCCTGTTCGAGGAGCGCACCGGCCTGCCACTGGAGGTGATCGAAGACAAGATCATCGCCGCCCGCCAGCGCGGCCTGCTGGAAGTGACCGACACGCTGATCCGCCCGACCGAGCGCGGCCAGCGTTTTCTCAACGATTTGCTGGAACACTTTCTGGCGCATTGAAACGACACGACCATGAGCAACTCAAGCAACGACAACTCTCTCGACGACGCCCCCTTCGGCAGCTTCAGCAGCCGCGACTACCGCCCGGCCGATGCGCCGGCACTCGCGACAATCTATCGCGCCGCCATCCTCGAAACCGGGCGCGAAGCCTACAGCGCCGAGCAGTGCGCGGCCTGGGCCGCCTGCGCCGACGATGCCGCGGCCTGGGCGCAGCGCCTGCAGGACAACTGGGTACGCGTAGCGGTCGAAGAGGACGAAAACGGCAACGAGGAGATCATCGGCTTCGGTGGCATCCTGATGCCCGGCCACATCGACCTGCTGTTCACCGCGCCGGATGCAAATCGTCAGGGCGTGGCCAGCCTGATCCTCGAAGACTTGCTGGAGCTGGCAGGCGCCATGGGCACGAAGAAGATCACGGCCACTGCCAGCGAACTGGCCAAGCCTTTTTTCGAAAAACAGGGTTTCAAGCTGGTCGAGAGCGGCGAACACGAACGCTGCGGCCAAAGCCTGATTTGCCACAAGATGCTGAAGGGCTGAAGCAGGAGAGCCGGATTCGGCCAGGGCATGACCCGAAAACCCTCTACCAGACTTGATCTTCAGGCAGGCGCCCGTCTCAGGCAAGTACAGAGCGCATCTTCAGGCGGCCTGCCTGCAGAGCCTTTCTACAAAAGGCTCTGCAGGCAGGGAACCACAGGCTTTTCCCGCCAGTCGTAGCTTGTGACAAAAATTGATCGCTCAGCCGGAATCCTGCCATGCCCCACGAAATCACCCTGATCACCACGATTGCTGCTGCGCTCGGGCTGGCGATGATTTTCGGTTATCTTGCCGCGCGTCTGCGCATGCCGCCGCTGGTGGGCTACCTGCTCGCCGGCATCCTGATCGGGCCGGCTACGCCCGGCTTCGTCGCAGACATGGGGCTGGCCTCGCAGCTGGCTGAAATCGGCGTGATGCTGCTGATGTTCGGTGTCGGTCTGCATTTCTCGCTGGCGGACTTGCTGGCCGTGCGCCGCATTGCGGTGCCCGGCGCAATCGTCCAGATCGGTGTGGCGACGGCACTCGGCTTCGCCACCGCGCATTTCTGGGGCTGGCGTCCGGGTGAAGCATTGGTATTCGGGCTGGCCTTGTCCTGCGCCAGCACGGTAGTGCTGCTGCGGGCGCTGGAAGATCGCGGCGTGCTCGATTCGGTGAACGGGCGTATCGCGGTGGGCTGGCTGATCGTGGAAGATCTGGCGATGGTGCTGGTGCTCGTGCTGCTGCCGCCGCTGGCCGGCCTGCTCGGCGGCCAGGCACAGGAAAGCGCGATTGGCGGTGCATGGATCACCCTGGCGTGGACCCTGCTCAAGGTCGGCGCCTTCATCGCCTTGATGCTGCTGGCCGGCCGGCGCGTGTTCCCGGCGCTACTCGGCATGGTGGCCAAGACCGGCTCGCGCGAACTCTTCAGCCTGTGCGTGATCGCCACCGCCGTCGGGGTGGCTTTCGGTTCAGCCAAACTGTTCGACGTATCCTTTGCGCTGGGGGCCTTTTTCGCCGGCATGATGATGCGCGAATCGGAATTCGCCCACCGCGCAGCCGACGAATCCCTGCCGCTGCGCGATGCGTTTTCGGTGCTCTTCTTCGTCTCCATCGGCATGCTGCTGGACCCCACCGTCCTGCTGCGCGAGCCCCTGCAGATTCTCGGCGTGGTGGCGATCATCATGTTGGGCAAGACGCTTGCCGCTTTCGTACTGGTACTGGCATTCCGCTATCCGCTCAATTCCGCATTGACCGTGGCGGCCAGCCTGGCGCAGATTGGCGAGTTCTCCTTCATCCTGATCGGCCTGGGCGCCCAGCTCGGCCTGTTCCCGCAGCAGGGCGCCAGTCTGGTGCTGGCCGGCGCCTTCATCTCTATCGCCCTCAACCCGCTGATGTTCGCCGCCATCGAACCACTGCGCCGCTGGGCACTGGCGCGATCGGCGCTGGCCCGCAAGCTGGAAGCCCGCACCGATCCGCTGGCAGAGTTGCCGCAGAGCGTAGACCAGCTTCACCTAAGCGGCCAGGTTGTGCTGGTGGGCTACGGTGCGGTTGGTCAACGCATTGCCGAGACCTTCGATGCAGCGCAGGTTCGCTACGTCGTCGCCGATGACAACCGGGAACAAGTCGAAGCCCTGCGTGCGCGTGGCGTACCTGCAGTTTGCGGCGACCCGGCCGACCCGATGGTGTTGGTGCAAGCCCACATCGCCCGCGCCAGCATACTGCTGGTGGCCTCACCGGATTGCTTCGAGGTGCGCAGCATGATCGAAACAGCCCGCAGCCTGAACCCGGGCATCGAGATCATGGTGCACACCCTGACCGACAGCGCCGCGACGGCATTGCCAAAGGAAGCCGGCATCCGCATCTTCGTCGGTGAAGACGAGCTGGCCCGCGCCATGGCAGCGCATGTGCTGGCACGGGCGGCAGGCACACACTGAGCTACACCTGCCTGAAAACCCGCTTGCAGCCTTGATCTTCAGGCATGCATGGCAGAGATGCGCGTCCTGCATTACTGACAGAGTATGTATCCTGCGAAGCCTTTCTCAGGGCGGCTCTGCAGGTAGGTTCTATTTCAGATCAATGCGCCGGACCAGCAGCTCTGCGTAAGCCTCAGGCGCATCGTAACGGGCATCGGCCCAAGCCTTCTTCGCGCATGCGACGTTGGGTTTACCATCGCTATCAATGCGACTGCAGGCTTGGATGTAGACCCCGGCCTTGAAGTAGCAGGCGCCGACAATGCTGGCCACATCCAGCTGCGCACTGACCCGCTTTTCCAGCCCGCTGGCCAGGTTGCGATAGATCACCCTTAGCGTGCCCTGATCGGCAGCGATCCGCACCTGCATTGGTTGGCCGAGGGCGTAGGCCTTGTCGAGAATGTCGCGCTGGGCCGAATCAGACCATTGCAGCTCGATGCGGCCGGTATCGCTGCGTCCATTGGCTTTCGCCGGTCCGATGTACTTGAGCATCAGGTTATCGTTCTTGGCATCGTGGATCTGGCCGATGGTCACCTCGGGCTTGGCCGTGGTGCTTGCCAGCAGCGTTTGTTCGAGGGTGAGGCTGCGTTTGTCCTGCAGGCAATCCCAGGCAGCCAGACGGCCAGCTTCGTCCATCTCGCGCAATTCGGAACGCGCATACGCCGTATTGCCGCTGGTGCGCGCGCCGCCCGCATGGGCGCGGAAGACGATGCCGTCCGGCGTAGCGTGGAACCAGGGCGAATTGCGGTAGCCCCACAAACTCGTAACCTCGTCGGCCTTGCCGTCACCATTCACATCGACCGGCAGGGTCAGCTTCCAGCGGCTCAGGCCGCTCGTGCTCAGCGGCGCCTCCTCAGCCACCGCCGCACCACAGGCCAGCAAGGCGACGCCAGCCAGAATCGCCTTGAACCACATCTTTTACTTCCGCCGAGTCCAGATGTCGGTCTGCTTGCCATCCTTGTTGCTGTACTCGTCGCGAATCTTGTCTGCGTCGATCAGCGTCAACCGGCTTTGCGTGCGCCACTGGGTCGAGGGCATCAGGAAGCTGGCAGAAAGAATCTGGCCATCCCATTTCACGCTACTGATATCAAACCACTCATCGCCCTGCGCGTCGCGTGCGTACAGGCAGATCTGCTTGCCCTTGCCCACGATCGTGTAGCGCACCTTCCATTCGGCGATTTCCCAATTGCCGATAAAACGATTATTGAATTTTTTGGTCGGCGTAAAACAAGTCGGTGCCGGCGCCGCCATGCCCGGCCCGGCCTGCACAGCCAGCACCGCCAAAGCAGCCAGAATCATCTTGCGAATCATGCGTTTCCCCTCGGTCGAAACGGGATCAACTCACCCGGACGGGGCGATATTACCGCGGAATTCCGCCATCCTGCGCTGCACAGAACAGCGCCAGCCACACGGTGCGCGGCGCTGTGTAGGCCACGCGATGGCGGCAGCCAGCCGGGATCAGCAACGAATCGCCCGGCGTCAGTTCCAAGCGCGTGCCGTCGCCATATTCCAGCGCCGCGGCGCCGGCCAGCAGCAGCACCCATTCATCCTCAGCCTGCACGTACCAGAAGCCCGGCGGGCTGACCTGGCCGTCCGACACGATGCGCTCCAAACGCACGCCGGGCCGACTCAGCAGGGTCTGAAAGTGTTCATTCACGGCCGCCTCAGGAAGGGGGTGCTGGAGATTCAAGATGGGAGCTGGTTTCATGGCAGAGTGGCTGTAGAGTAAGACTGGGAGCGGCTTTCAAGCATGATCAATCACAGCCGCCGATATCCTGGCAGCCAGCGGAGACCTCGACCGAGACCTCTTCCAGCGCACACTTGCCTGCCTTGCTGTCACAGCGCAGCGCAAAAACCGTGTCGAACTTGCGCACCCAATCGCCGACATCACAGTGGTGTTCCTTGCCATCATCGAAGCCTTCCTCACGATGGGTCGTGAAGCGCAGGGTTTCCGGGCCTTCCTGGTCCGGCTCGCCCGTACTCACGATTCCGTCAGCCAGGTGCGTACGGAAGATCGGACGCGCGGCACGCAGGTCATAAACTTCCAGCTCGCCGCTTGGCACCAGCCCTAAACAATCATTACGTGCCGGCAGCGACAGGCGCAAGGCCGGATTGCCGAAAGCATGAACTGGCCCGGGCAGATCAGCCAGCGGCTGCAGGGTCGCCTTGTCCAGAATGATGCTGCGGTAGCTATCCACCCCGCCATCGATGCCGTAACGCGCGGTATGCGCCTGCTCCACCCGCATGATCTGCAGCACGAAATACGGACCTGTCGTGTCCAGCGTCAGTGTCTCGTGCTCCTCGGCAGCATCGGCGTAATCGGCCCCGTCGATCAGCACCGGCGGATGCAGCGCATCCTGGCGCACCTGAAAAGCAGCGACCAATTCCAGCAGACGCGCTTCGGCAACCGGCTGAGGCAGACCTGCGAGGGCGGCGATGAAGCTGTCAGCATCCGCGAGCGCCTCGGGCGGCAACTCAGCCTGCGCCGCGACTGCCTGCGACTGATCGAGAACGCCTCGCCAATACCAGCCCGCCGCACCCGAAAGCCCGATCAGGCACAAGGCGATAGCCATCAGAAGCGCGCGTTTCGAGCGACTCACCAGCGCATCCCCGCCATCGCGCACATTGCCGAGCCGTAGAACATCAGCGCGCCAAAACCCAGCGCGAAGGGCAGACTGGCCAGACTGCCGAACAACCAGTTGCGACGAAAACCGGCCTGCTGCCGCTCCACCCGGCGCAAAGCTGGCAGTGGCAGAAGAGCCACGCTCAGAGGAACCAGCAGCACGCCCCACATCAGCCAGTCCGGCGCCCGGCAATGCGCCAGCAGCGCCGCCAACCCGATCAGCGTGAACACACCCACCAGCTGAAGCAGGACGAAGCGCAGGCGCGGCCATGGGCACTTCACGCTCAGCCACAGCGCGTACAGCGGCCAGGTGATCGCCCCGGACATAAGCGCCAGATTGTTCTGCGCCAAGGGCGTGACTCTGACCAGGTCATACACCAGGGGTGGGATGATCAGCACCGCGAGAAAGATCACCAGATGCTTCAGCACCCGGACGGCAAGCCGAAAGCCTCGCCGGGCGTGGCTTTCCGGCATGGCAGGCTGGAGATCCTTGCTGGGTGAGGGGTTCATTGATGGATGGAGGGAGAGTGTTTGTGGATGCGGCTATGCGAGACGTTTACTCAGAGACACTGCCTTGAAACTCTGCTTGTAACCCACCGCCTCATAAAAGCCGCGTGCGGGAGCGGTTTCACCCGTATGCAGATACACGCTGCTGAAGCCCTGCTCTTGCAAGCGGCGTTCAAACTCACTCATCAATACCTTGCCCAAACCACTGCGCTGCCGATCACCCGCCACGCAGAATTCCTGAATATGGAAGATCCATGACTTGACCCAGCGCTCGCCCCAACCCAACACCAGCGCAGCTGGTTCGCCGTCGATCAGCAACCCCAGTCCGTCGAAAGTGGGAAAACGAGCGAATGACTGGAGGCGCTCCAGCGCCACACCTTCCGTCCAGCCATCATTCCACGGCGGGGCGTTAAAAACGGAGACATACAGCGGTACGAAGCGCGCGATGTTGTCTGCAGTGAGTGGAATGAACTCGGAACTCATTTCAGCCTTTCATGCCGACGTTTGCCCCGGCCCAAACGATTAATCTCAAGCCAATCGCCCTGCATCAGCGCTTCCTTCTTCTTGCGACTCCAACCTTTGATCTGCAATTCAGCAGATAGCGCCTCTTCGCGAGTGACGCACTCCTGTGACCAGCACAACTCGACCGGCAAACGCTTGGAGGTATAGCCACCACATACACCTGTGTGATGCTGACCGATGCGCAGCTCCAGATTGTCGGTGTGGCCGGTGTAGTAGCTATCGTCGCCACATTTCAGGATGTAAACCCAGAACACCAAACCTCCCATGCAACGCACAAGATTTTTGCAGAACGCCCACCCCCAACACCGTTCGTGCTGAGCGTAAGAAGCGCAGCGGATGGAGTCGAAGCACAGTTTCAGGGGGCACGCTAACCTTCGACTTCGCTTTGCTACGCTCAGGGCGAACGGGCTTTATCGAGCGATCACAAGCACTCAGGCACTCAGCTTCGCAATCAAGCCATCCAGCTGATCCAGACTGGCAAACTCGATCGTCAGCGCACCCGCGCCCTTCTTGTTGGCCTTGATCGCCACCACCGCACCGAGCTTGTCCGCCAGTTCGTCCTGCAAGCGGGTCACGTCGCGGTCGGCGGCGGGTTTAGCCTTGAGGCTGGCTTCCTTGGGCTTGAGCTGGCTGCTGACGAGCTTTTCGGTGTCGCGCACCGACAGACGTTTGGCGACAACCTGGTTGGCGGCGAGGATCTGATCGGCGGGCTGCAGCGCGAGCAGGCTGCGGGCGTGGCCCATTTCGATGTCACCGGCCATCAGCAGTTCCTGCACCGCGGCGGGCAGATGCAGCAAGCGCAGCAGGTTGGACGTAGCCGGGCGCGAGCGGCCGACAGCGTCCGCCGCCTGCTGGTGAGTCATGCCGAATTCGTCGATCAGGCGCTGGATGCCGGTGGCTTCTTCGAGCGGGTTGAGGTCTTCGCGCTGGATGTTTTCGATCAGCGACATGGCCAGCGCGGCTTCATCCGGAATCTCGCGGATGATGACCGGCACTTCGGTCAGTTCGGCGATCTGCGCAGCACGCCAGCGGCGCTCACCAGCGATGATTTCGTGACGACCACCGGCGATGGGGCGCACGGTGATCGGCTGCATCATGCCCTGAGCGCGGATCGAGGCGGCCAGCTCTTCCAGAGAGCCGGCATCCATGCGCGTGCGCGGCTGGTACTTGCCGGGCTGCAGGTCTTCGACGCGCAAGGTGGTGAGGTTGCCTGTGTCGGAGGGCAGCGCGTCGCCGCCCAACAGGGCTTCGAGACCGCGACCGAGGCCTTTCATCTTGGGTTTCATGGGATCAGTCCGGTTAAATTGTCTTGATCCGCTCGATCATCTCGGCGGCGAATTGCAGATAGGCTTGCGAGCCTTTGGCGGCTTTGTCGAAGACCACGCCGGGCAGACCATGGCTGGGCGCTTCGGCCAGACGCACGTTGCGCGGGATGATGGCCTTGAAGACCTTGTCACCGAAGTGCGCCTCAAGTTGGGCCGAAACCTGCAGCGACAGGGTGCTGCGCGGGTCGAACATGACGCGCAGCAGGCCGATGATCTTCAGATCGCGGTTGAGCTTGGCATGCACCTGCTTGATGGTATTCACGAGGTCGGAAAGGCCTTCCAGCGCGTAGTACTCGCACTGCATCGGGATGATCACGCCGTGGGCACCACAGAGGCCATTCAGGGTCAGCATGGAAAGGCTGGGCGGGCAGTCGATGAGGATGAAGTCGTACTCGCCATCCACGGGCGCCAGCGCGTCCTTGAGGCGCTTCTCGCGATTGTCGATCTGCACGAGATCGATCTCGGCACCGGCCAGTTCGCGGTTGGCCGCGAGCACGTCGTAGCCACCCGCTTCGGAGCGCGCACGCGCCTCGGCGACGCTGATCTGGCCAATCAATACCTGATACACCGTCGCTGGCACCGCGCGCTTGTCGACGCCGGAACCCATGGTGGCATTGCCCTGCGGGTCGAGATCGACCAGCAGCACACGCTGGCCGTGCGCGGCGAGCGCGGCGGACAGATTGACGGTGGTGGTGGTCTTGCCAACGCCACCCTTCTGGTTTGCAACGGCAAAGATGCGGGCCATGGGTCAGTTCCGGGAAATGAACAAAAGGTGTCGTTCTGCGGCCACGCCGGGCACTTCAAGGCGGCGCGATTCACGCAGCGTGATGCCAGCGGGCAAGGCGTCAATTTCGTCTTGAGGATACACGCCCTTCATGGCAATCCATTGACCGCCGGGGGCCAGCAGATGCTCGGTAAGCGTGACGAAATCGTAGAGACTGGCGAAGGCGCGCGAACTGACCGCGGGATACAGCACGGCCGGTTTGAGATTCTCGACGCGGGTGTTGTGTACGCTCAGATTAGTGAGGCCCAGCTCAGCCTTGGCCTGGGTCAGGAAGCTGGTTTTCTTGCCCACGGTTTCGACCAGCGCGACTTCGCAATCCGGCCGGCAGATAGCCAGCGGGATGCCGGGCAGGCCGCCACCGCTGCCGATATCGGCGACGCGCGTGACCTGCGCCAGATGCGGCAGGATCGCCAGCGAATCGAGCAGATGCAGATCGATCATCGAGGCCTCATCGCGAATCGCGGTGAGGTTATAGACCTTGTTCCACTTCATCAGCAGCGCGCCATAGGCGAGCAGGCGCTGCTGGGTAATATCGTCAAGATCTAGGCCCAGCGCGGCGATGCCGGCAGCCAGACGTTGCGCGGCGCTCATAGAATCGCCCCTTTGGCAGCCCGCGCCATCAGTTCGCGTTTCTTCAGATACACGGTCAGCAAGGTGATCGTGGCCGGCGTGATGCCCTGAATCCGCGAGGCTTGACCGAGGGTTTGCGGGGTTTGCTGGGTAAGCTTTTGCTGCGCCTCTTTGGACAGGCCACTGACCTGTGCGTAGTCCAGATCGGCGGGCAAGACGGTATTTTCCTGTTTCGAGGCACGCTGAACCTCATCGAGCTGACGCTCGATGTAGCCCTGATACTTGGCGGAGATCTCGATCTGCTCCAGCACCTGAGGATCGGTTTCGGGGTCTGGCGGCGCGGTCGACAGACTCATCAGCGCCGCATAGCTCATACCGGGACGACGCAAGAGATCGAAGAAACGGTATTCGCGTTCCAGTTCCTGACCGAAGATGGCCTGCGCCTCGCCGGCAGCCAGCTTGTGCGGCACCGCCCAGCTTGAATGCAGACGGGCGCTTTCGCGCTCGATCGCCTCGCGCTTGTTGCAAAAGGCCGCCCAGCGCTGATCGTCGATCAGGCCCAAAGCCCTGCCCTGCTCGGTCAGGCGTAGATCCGCATTGTCTTCACGCAAGCTCAGGCGGTACTCGGCACGCGAGGTAAACATCCGATACGGTTCGGCAACGCCCTGCGTGATCAGGTCATCAACCAGCACGCCTAAATAAGCCTCGTCACGGCGCGGACACCAGGCTTCCTTGCCTTGCACCTGCAAGGCCGCGTTAACACCCGCCAGCAGGCCCTGAGCGGCCGCCTCTTCGTAGCCCGTGGTGCCATTGATCTGGCCGGCAAAGAACAAGCCGCCGATGCTCTTGGTTTCAAAACTGTTCTTGAGGTTACGCGGGTCGAAATAATCGTATTCGATGGCGTAGCCGGGGCGCAGGATGTGCGCCTTTTCCAGGCCTTCAATGCTTTGCACCACGGCCAGCTGCACATCGAAGGGCAAGGACGTGGAGATTCCGTTCGGATAGATCTCGTGCGTCGTCAGGCCTTCCGGCTCAAGGAAAATGTTGTGACCATCCTTGTCGGCGAAGCGGTGCACCTTGTCCTCGATGGACGGGCAATAACGCGGCCCAACGCCTTCGATCACGCCTGCGTACATGGGCGAGCGATCCAGATTGGCCAGAATGATTTCGTGCGTACGCGGATTGGTGCGTGTCACCCAGCACGGCAGCTGACGCGGATGCTGAGCCGCATTGCCCATAAAGGAGAACACCGGGCGGGGGGTATCGCTGTGCTGCTCCTGCATGACTGAGAAATTGATGGTCTTGCCATCCAGGCGCGGCGGCGTCCCGGTTTTCAAGCGGCCGACCGGCAAGGCCAGTTCACGCAAACGGTGCGACAAGGAAATCGCGGGCGGATCGCCGGCCCGCCCACCCGAATAACTCTGCATGCCAACGTGAATTAACCCGTTGAGGAAAGTACCGGCGGTCAGCACCACCGTGGGCGCCTCGAAACGCAGACCAATCTGCGTCACGACACCGGTAACCCGATCACCCACGACGGTGATGTCATCCACAGCCTGCTGAAACAGCGTCAGATTCGGCTGATTTTCCAGACGTCGCCGGATCGCAGCTTTGTACAGAACACGGTCTGCCTGAGCGCGCGTGGCACGAACCGCCGGGCCTTTTGACGCATTCAGGGTACGGAACTGGATGCCGGCCTCGTCCGTCGCAGACGCCATGGCGCCACCCAAGGCATCTACTTCCCTGACCAGATGGCCCTTGCCAATTCCACCAATCGACGGATTGCAGCTCATCTGGCCCAGCGTCTCGATGTTGTGACTTAGCAATAAAGTCTTGCAGCCTGCGCGCGCAGCCGCCAATGCGGCCTCAGTACCGGCATGGCCACCACCAACAACAATCACATCGAAGCGTTCAGGATGCAGCATCAGGAATAAACATGGATAAATGGGCTCGCAATGATACGCCGGGCACGGCATGCGGCCTAGTGGATAGGTCTGTGGAAAAGCTGTGAATCAAACTGTATAAGTGGTCGTACAGGCCAGATGTTCCACGTGGAACATCCACTAGAGAGAAAACAAATCCCAACTCAGTTTCAGGATCAGCACAGATACCACGAACAACAGAAGTTGGCGCACGAACGCATTGCCGTGACGAACCGCCAGCCGCGCCCCGACTTGTGCGCCCATCACATTGGCACATGCCATCGCCAAACCAACCTTCCACAAAACGCCATCGTGGAGAAGAAAGAATCCCAAAGCGGCAAAATTTGTCGCCAGATTGACCAGCTTGGCACTAGCTGAGGCGCGCAGCATATCCATACCAAAAATCCGGACAAAAGCAAAAATCAGAAAGCTACCGGTGCCCGGCCCGAAAAATCCATCATAGAAACCCAAACCAAAACCAATCGCGCAGGCAATCAAGCGCGGCCAACGAATATCACCTTTAGAAACAGAGTCGGTACCAAAATTCGGTTTGAACCAGGTATACGCCGCAACACTCAGTAGCAGAACCAAAACCATCGGTTTGAGCACTTGGGTGGATAAGAACGAAACCGCTGCGGCACCCATCGCTGCGCCAAGCAGTGCTGCTGCGCTGGCATGCAGGACAATCCGGAGCGGGATAGAGACAGTTCGCGAATACTGCACAACGGCACTGGCCGTACCAGCAATGCTCGACAATTTATTGGTGCCAAACAGGACGGGAATTGAAACCGACGGAAAGACTGCCAGCAACAAAGGCAGTTGGATCAGGCCGCCGCCGCCGACAACCGCATCAATCAATCCGGCGAGAAAGGCTCCGCCAATGAGGAGTAGCCATTCCACAATCAGTTAATGTTCCACGTGAAACATTTCATTGCGGCGAGCCTGAGCCTTTCTCGGTCCACAAGGCCTTGGCCAGCGCCTTCCAGATTTCACTACCATGAACATGCTCGCCCAGCTCGGCTCCCTCTTCCATGGTGCGCAGCATCAGGGCCGTGAGCCCAAAGAGCTTCTGCTTCGCACGGCCCTCAATATCTTCTGGTTCAAGATGCTGCGTTGAATCACTACCTTGATACGCCAGAGCTTCGCGCGCGATGGCACGCATCTGGGATTCATCCGTCCAGTCCACACCCAAGGCAACCAGCATGCGTGCGACTTCGGTAGAAATCAGCAATGCCTCACCTCGTTGATTCTCAAGCTCAGACATACAGATCTCCTACTTGCCAATACAAAAGCGGGAAAAAATCACGCCCAGCAAATCATCCGCACCGAACTCGCCGGTAATCAGATTCACAGCCTCCTGCGCAAGACGTAATTCTTCGGCTAGAAGATCCAGTTGCGCGGCAAATTGCAGAGCCAAGGCCATGTGTTCGTCAGCCTCACGCAAAGCGACGAGATGCCGTTCGCGTGCCAGAAACACGTCTTCATCGTGAGATTCCCAACCCGCGATTCCCAATAAAGCCGTGCGCAGAAGATCGACTCCGATGCCTGTTTGCGCGGACAGCCACACACCAAAACCACCTGTAAGTTCTTCCCGCCTAGGCAGTTCACCCTGTAAATCTATTTTATTGAAGACCCAGATCACGGGTACGCCAACGGGCAAACGCGCATCAATTTCGTGATCCGCCGCAGTGATGCCTGTCGCTGCATCGACCATGCGCACGACAACATCTGCTTTTTCGATCTCACCCCAGGTGCGCGCAATACCCAGTCGCTCCACCAGATCATCGGTTTCGCGCAGACCTGCCGTGTCGATAATGTGCAATGGAATGCCTTCGATCTGGATGGCTTCCTTGAGCACATCCCGGGTGGTGCCCGCCACCTCGGTCACGATGGCCCGATCTTCACCTGAGAGCTGATTCAGCAAACTGGATTTACCCACATTCGGCTGTCCCGCCAACACCACCTGCAATCCACGCCGCAGCAGACTCCCCTGCTTGGCGCGTCGCAAAATCTGTTGCAGATCCGTGCGCAAAGCCTCCAGCCGAGGAATCGCACGTGCTGCCTGCAAGAAGTCGATTTCTTCCTCGGGGAAATCCAGTGTGGCTTCAACCAGCATACGCAGATCCACCAGCCGATCACGCCAGGCGTGAATCTGTTCTGAAAACCGGCCGGACAAGGAGCGCAAAGCTGAACGCGCTGCGGCACTGGTAGAGGCGTCAATCAGATCGGCAACACCTTCGGCCTGAGCCAGATCGAGCCGATCGTTGAGAAAAGCCCGCCGCGTAAATTCGCCAGGCTCCGCCAGCCGCGCCCCCAATTCCAGGCAACGCGCCAGCAACATCTGCATAACAACGGGTCCGCCATGGCCTTGCAACTCGATGACGTCTTCGCCGGTGTAGGAATGCGGAGCAGGAAAATACAGGAGCAGACCCTGATCAATGGGTAGCTGCTGTTCATCGAGAAAATCTGCCAGAGAGGCGAGGCGAGGCTTGGGAGGACGTCCGGTGATAAGTTCAGCAAAGCTCGCGAGATTCTGGCCGGACACCCGAATCACACCAATCCCGCCGCGACCGGGAGCGGTCGCGACGGCGGCAATTACATCACTTTGCAGGCTTGGCTTCACCACTCTCGATCATCCGGGTGATTTTCCATTGCTGCGCAATCGATAACACATTATTCAGAACCCAGTACAGCACCAGACCCGACGGGAACCACAGGAACATGAAGGTAAACATGATCGGCATCACCATCATTACCTTGGCCTGGATCGGATCAGCCGGCGCGGGATTCAGCTTGGTCTGAATCAGCATGGTGATACCCATGATGATCGGCAAAACGAAGTAAGGATCCTTGGCAGACAAGTCTACGATCCAGCCCAGCCACGGCGCCTGACGCATTTCGACCACGCTCTGCAACACATAATAGAGCGCCATGAAGACCGGCATCTGCACCAGAATCGGCAGGCAACCCCCCATGGGATTGACCTTCTCGGTCTTGTACATCTCCATCATGGCCTGGTTGAGCTTCATCTTGTCGTCTTTATAACGCTCCTGAAGCTGCTTCATGCGCGGCATCAGCACCTTCATCTTGGCCATCGACTTATAGCTGGCAGCCGACAAAGGGAAGAAGGCCAGTTTGATCAGAAGCGTGACAAGCAGGATCGACCAGCCCCAGTTACCCACCACGCCATGAATCGTGGACAGGAACCAGAACAAGGGCACCGCAATGATCGTAACCCAACCGTAATCCACCACCAGATTGAAGCCTGGTGCCAATGCTTCAAGCTTCTTCTGTTCCTGTGGGCCGACATACAAGCGGGTTTCGCTGACTGCTTTTTGACCAGCTGCGACGCTCAGCGGCAGGATAACGCCTGCCCCATAAACACCTTCCGCAATTTTCTGGGTAAAGAAGTTGCGCTCTTCACCGGACTTGGGCAAATAGGCGCTCACGAAATAGTGCTGCACCATCGCGACCCAACCATCCTTGGCTTTGTCTACATGCTTGGCTTCGTTTTTCTCGATCTTCTTGAAGTCGATTTTCTCAAACTTACCCTGTTCGGTATAAATCGCAGGGCCCGTAAAGGCGTTCGTCCCACCAAACATCCCACCATCACTACCTTCGGTAGGCTTGTTGTCACGAACAAACTTGAAATAAGACGTCGTGTTCAAAGCACTTGAACCCGCGTTATTCACCTCGAAGCTCACATCAATTACGTACGAATCGCGGTGAAAAGTCAGCACTTTACTAACCGAGACTCCATTCACAGCAGGTGCATTCATGCGCAAGACAAAAACATCCTTGCCTTCCGGAATGACGTATTCACCCGCCTTGAGATCAAAAACCGTGTCCTGATCAGGCAACCCGCCCGTCAAACCACTTTTTGCTACATAGAAGTGTTCACCCTCTTCCTGTAGCACCACGAAATTCTTGGCGGGCTCTTCGCTTTCCTTGCTTGACGAAAAGATAGAACGCAACAAACTCAACCAACTACGATGATCGGCACTCTTCTTATGTTGAGTGAGTTCAACCCGGATGATGTCGCCACCTTGCGCTGAAACTGTCGCAATCATGGTGTCAGTCTTGATGACCGCCTTTGCAGCCGCCGCATAAATCGATGCAGATTTGGCTGCAGTCACATCCCCGGCAGCTACGCTCGCAACGGGCGCAGAACCGGAAGTCATCGGCACTGGAGCCTCACGACCCGATTGAGCTTCCGAAGATTGTGTCGCAACAGCTACTTGTTTAGGGGCGTTATAAACCGTCCACTTTTCCCAAAGCATGATTACCGCAAAGGCAAACACGACCATTAGAAGAAGACGCTTGAAATCCATCTGCATGATGAGAGCTCGAAAAAAGAAGGGGGTGAACTTCAGGGAACCGGATCGTGACCACCGTCGCACCAAGGGTGGCAACGCAGTACACGCCAACTGGCTAGTCTAAAGCCTTTCAACAAGCCATGCTTGTGAAGGGCTTCGATTGCATAGGCCGAACAACTTGGAAAAAAACGACAGCGACTGCCAAGCCATGGACTGATGGCATAACGGTAAGCGTGCAAAAGCCAGACCAACAAGGTTTTCATCGTGGCAAACGGCGCAATACGTGCTGCATGTCACTGCGCAAATCAGCGCGACTGGCCGGTTTGGGAGAGGAGTGAAGACGCAAGATCAGATCATGGCAGGGCAGTGTTGCTCGTTGGTGACGAAACAACTCCCGGGCCATACGTTTGATGAAATTGCGTTGCACGGCTTGGCGTGCCAACTTTTTGGCGATCACGACCCCAAGACGAGCCGTTGAATCGCCAGAAGGGCGATAGTGCAGGACAAAGAAACGTCCCTTTACCGCCTTCCTGAAAGCAAAAACGGATGAGTATTCATCCGTTTTGCGCAAGCGATACGCAGGTCGAAATGACCGCGAGGTGTCAGGCGAATCTACTTTGTCCGGCGCGGAAAGCACCGCAAAAGAACCCGCTACAACCGCGTTCAGACGGCCAAGCGATGGCGGCCTTTGGCACGGCGCGCGTTAATCACCCTGCGACCACCTTTGGTAGCCATGCGAACCAGAAAGCCGTGGGTACGCTTGCGACGAACTACGGAAGGTTGATACGTGCGTTTCATGATCTTATCCTAGAGCAACTGATGCGAAGAACTCGCGATTAGATCCGATTTAAACTTTCTTGTCAATAAAAACCGAGGCTTAAAGCTTCTCCAGCCTGTGGATAAATAGCTGCTGAAAAGGTAGAATCCAGCCAACAGACTGACTCCTTCCAAGCTCGACACGAGACGGATAGGTCAAAAACCCCAGACACCACCGATCCGTAAGCTCTATACAACAGAGCTCACGGCGATAGCTTGTTAACCCGGCATAGGCTTTCGCCTTTGCAGCAACAACGATTAAGCACAACGTGAGTTACGCCTTCTGGACTGCATGCTTGGCCCGACTGGAAAGTGAACTGCCATCACAGCAGTTCAACACCTGGATACGTGCGCTCGAAGTTAGCGAAGCCGTCAGTGGTGAAGGTATAAAAATCCTGGCGCCTAACCGCTTTGTCCTGCAATGGGTGCGCGAACGCTATCAACGTCGCCTCGAAGAGCTTGCGGAAGAATTCTTCGGCATGGTTACCCCACTGAGTCTGGAATTGGGCACGCCATCCAAGAAGCCGGCTACCGGCCTTGCAACACGCAATGCCACCCCCACTCAAGCGCAGGCAGTAGCACCAGTACAAGCGGTAAGTCAGCCTGAATCCGTTACGACCAATAACAACAAGTCCAGTTACGAAAAAACCCGGCTTAACCCGGCGCTGACTTTTGACACGCTTGTTACAGGCCGCGCCAATGATCTCGCTCGGGCAGCAGCCATCTCGGTTGCCAACAATCCAGGCTCATCCTATAACCCGCTCTTTGTATACGGCGGCGTTGGCCTCGGCAAAACCCACCTGATTCACGCGATTGGTAATGAAGTCCTGCGCCACAACCCAAAAATGGTTGTGCGCTACATCCATGTTGAAGACTACTTCGCTGATGTACTGCGTGCTTACCAACAGAAAAGTTTCGACCAGTTCCAGCGCTACTACCGCTCGCTGGATCTTCTACTGATCGACGACATCCAGTTTCTGGGCGTCGGGAACAAGGAACGAACGCGTGACGAGTTCTTTCACGCCTTCAATGCCCTTACCGAAGCCAAAAAGCAGATCGTGATCACCTGTGATACTTATCCAAAGGATATTCAGGGTCTCGAGGATCGACTGATCTCCCGCTTTGACTGGGGGCTTACCGTACAGATCGAACCACCTGAGCTTGAGATGCGCATGGCCATCCTCAAGAAGAAAGCAGAGTTCGACAATGTGCCCTTGCCTGACGACGTTACCTTTCTGATTGCCAAGAACTTGCGCTCCAACGTACGCGAGCTCGAAGGTGCGCTCAAGAAGGTAGTCGCCTATGCACGCTTCCATGGCCGCGAAGTCACCCTGGAAGTAGCCCGTGATGCCTTGCGTGACCTGCTGGCTGCCCATAACCGCCAGATCACCTTTGAACTGATCCAGAAGACCGTCGCCGACTTCTACAAAATCAAGCTTGCCGAACTGCTGTCAAAGAAGCGCACCCGCAACATCGCCCGCCCACGTCAGGCAGCCATGTACCTGGCCAAGGAACTGACACCCTCGTCCTTGCCTGCTATCGGTGATGCTTTCGGTGGACGCGACCACACAACGGTGCTGCACGCTTGCCGAACGATCGCTGAATTGCGTCTGTCAGACCAGCAACTCAACCACGATCTGCACGTATTGACCCAGACATTGCGAGGCTGAAAACCTGAAAAAAGGCTGTGGATAAACCCGGTATCAAGGCTTGAGCAAATGTGAACAAGTCAGCTCAAGCCTCTGGAGTCCAAAACTACCCACAATTGCTCACAAACTTATCAGGGTGCTTTCCAACAGCTTCATCAACATGGATAAGTAACTGTTTTGTAACAAAAAAAACAACTTATCCACAGAAAAGTGCTTCCTATATTAATAGTATTAGTTATATATAAAAATACTTGTTAACAACAAAGACTCAAACCCGAAATCAGGACAAACCACAAAAATCAACCTGAAGAAGAAACAGGTCATTTGATCAAACGCAGCAAGAAACTTTGGAAAAAACAAAGACACTCAAGATCTTGTACCTGAAGACAGGAATGGCTCCTTTCTCCAAAAAATGTAGATAGACTGCCGAAATCTGGCACTTTGAATTACGAACAGATGTTCCGGGACATCTGCTCAAAACTTGCTCCATACGCTTTTGACTACCAAAGCAATATGAAGATAAGTAAATGAATTTTATATAAAATTTTAAAATATCAATCGTAGGGGGTTCGTCTAAATGCTTCTGTTAACAACAACACGCGATGCTTTGTTGGCACCTCTGCAGTCGGTTTCCGGCATTGTCGAGAAGCGCCACACACTACCGATCCTGTCCAATGTCCTGATCGAGAAGCATGGCGACGCATTGACACTGATCGCGACGGATATCGAAATCCAGATCACGACACATCAGATCGCCCAAGGTGGTGGAGAAGCGTCCATCACGATCGGTGCGCGCAAGCTGCAGGACATCCTGCGCGCCTTACCAGACGGTGAAGTCAGCCTGGTGCTGGACGACAAACGCGTCACCCTCAAGTCCGGCAAGAGCCGCTATGCGCTGCAGACATTGCCAGCAACAGACTATCCCCGCATGCAACTGAACAGCGGCGAGAGCCTGACGGTTCGTTTGCCGCAAAAGGATTTCCGTCGGCAATTGGCTCAGGTTGCCTATGCCATGGCCGCTCAGGACATCCGCTACTACCTTAACGGTCTACTGATGCAGGTGATGGGTAACGAACTGCGCATGGTGGCCACTGACGGCCATCGGCTGGCCTTGTCGTCGAATACGCTGGAAGAAGAGTTCGCCAAAACTGAAGTCATCCTGCCCCGCAAGACCGTGCTCGAATTGACGCGTCAGCTGGGTGATACCGAAGATCCGGTCGAAATCGTCATTACCGGCAATCAAGCTTGTTTCCGCTTTGGCCCGATTGAACTGATCACCAAACTGATTGACGGCAAATTCCCGGATTACGATCGGGTGATTCCTCAAGGTAACCCGAAGCTGATCACGCTTCACCGGGCCAGCTTCCTGTCAGCCCTGCAACGCGCTGCGATTCTGACCAATGAGAAATTCCGGGGTCTGCGTGTTGTGCTGGAACCGGGCAGCCTGAAGATCATCAGCTCCAATTCCGAACAGGAAGAAGCGCTGGAAGAACTGGAAATCAACTATGCCGGTGAAAACCTTGAACTGGGCTTCAACGTCACTTACCTGCTGGATGTTCTCAACAACGTCAGCACCGATACGATAGAGATCCACCTGAACGAACCCATGTCCTCGGCGTTGTTTACCTTGCCGGGCAATGAACAGTTCAAAGCCGTTGTAATGCCGATGCGGATCTAAGGCCTGTCTGGCCTTGGTCAGGGGCAGTAAAAACGCCATAAACAAATGTGATCCTGCCCGCATCAGCCAACCCGTATAACGCTTGATTCAATAAAGTCGACCTCCATGTCCGATCAGCAAAACCCGCAAGAGCCCACCTACGACGAAGACAGTATCCAGCAGCTGGAAGGTCTGGAGGCCGTACGTAAACGTCCCGGTATGTACATCGGCGACACTTCGGATGGCACAGGTCTGCATCACATGGTGTTCGAAGTCGTGGATAACGCGATTGACGAAGCCTTGGCCGGACATTGCGACGACATCGTCGTCACGATTCATACCGATAACGCCATTTCCGTAACCGACAACGGTCGTGGCATTCCGGTTGGCGTCAAACTCGACGACAAACACGAACCCAAGCGTTCAGCGGCCGAAATCGTCATGTGTGTGCTCCACGCTGGCGGCAAGTTCAATCAGAACAGCTACAAGGTCTCTGGTGGCCTCCACGGGGTAGGCGTGAGCTGTGTGAACGCCCTCTCCAAGGTTTTGCGTCTCACCGTACGTCGTGATGGCAAAAAACACTTCATCGAGTTCTGTCGCGGCAAGGCGGTTGATCGTCTGGTCGAAGTTCACAACGGCATCGAAATTTCGCCGCTAAAAGTTCTTGGAACGACAGAAAAGCGCGGTACGGAAGTGTATTTTCTGGCTGACGAAGAAATTTTCGGTACCGTCGAATGGCACTATGAAATAATCGCCAAACGCTTGCGCGAGTTGTCTTTTCTTAATAATGGCGTGCGTATCCGCCTGATCGATCAGCGCAACAACAAGGAAGAAGATTTCGCTTTCGCAGGTGGCGTGAAGGGTTTTGTTGATTACATCAATCGTGCCAAAACCACGCTTCACCCGAACGTTTTTTACGCCAGTGGTACTACCAAGGTCACTACGGGCCAAGTTCATGATGTTGAACTCACCGTTGAAGTCGCCATGCAATGGAACGACTCCTATCAGGAACAGGTGCTGTGTTTTACCAACAACATCCCGCAAGCGGATGGTGGCACTCACTTGACTGGTTTGCGTGCGGCCATGACGCGCGTGATCAACAAGTACATCGATGAAAACGAAATTGCCAAGAAAGCCAAGGTCGACATCAGTGGCGATGACATGCGCGAAGGTCTTGCCTGCGTCCTGTCCGTCAAGATGCCCGACCCGAAGTTTGCTTCGCAAACCAAGATGAAGCTGGTCTCGGGCGAAGCGCGACCGGCTGTTGAAGAAGTCGTCGCCGCCAAGCTTGCCGAGTTTCTGATGGAGCGTCCGATTGACGCCAAAACCATCTGCGGCAAGATCGTCGAAGCCTCACGCGCCCGTGAAGCCGCCCGTAAGGCACGTGAAATGACGCGTCGCAAAGGTCTGCTTGATGGCGTTGGCCTGCCCGGCAAGCTCGCCGATTGTCAGGAAAAAGATCCCGCCTTGTGCGAAATCTACATCGTCGAGGGTGACTCCGCCGGTGGTTCTGCCAAGCAGGGCCGTGATCGTAAATTCCAGGCCATCCTGCCGCTGCGCGGCAAGGTGCTTAACGTTGAACGCGCCCGTTTCGACAAACTCATCAGCTCCGAGCAAATCGTCACCCTGATCACTGCACTCGGTACCGGCATCGGCAAGGACGACTACAAGCCCGAGAAACTGCGCTACCACCGCATCATCATCATGACCGATGCGGACGTCGACGGCGCCCACATCCGCACCCTGCTCCTTACCTTCTTCTACCGCCAGATGCCCGAGCTGGTCGAAGGCGGCCACATCTACATCGCCCAGCCGCCGCTGTACAAGATCAAACACGGCCGCAACGAGATGTACATCAAGGACGACACCGAGCTTTCCGCTCACATTCTCAAGCTCTCGCTTGACGGAGCCGCGCTGATCCCGCGTGAAGGTGCCAGTCCGATTGAAGGCAGCGCGCTTGAAGAAATGGCACGTGGCTACCTGCTCGCCGAAACCGTCATCAATCGCCTCACCAGCTGGATTGACCCGGATGTTTTGCAAGCCGCCATGGCGCACGACATCGAATTCAAACTCGATGACGAAGCCAGTACTCAGGCGTCCGCCGCACGCTTGCAAGTCGTCGTGCCTGCTGCCATCGAAGTCAAAGCCTATTTCGACAGCATCACCGAGGCCTGGCAACTGGTTCTGGAGCGCAAACACCACGGCAACATCAAGCGCACCGTGATCGACCCAGAATTCCTGATCTCAGGCGATTACAGCGTGATCCGCCGTGCCAGCCAGCTCATCAGCGGTCTCATCGGTGAAGGCGCCAGCATGGGCCGTAACGACAAAACGACGCCGATCAAGAGTTTCTCCGAAGGCATCACCTGGATGCTCAACGAAGTCGAACGCAGCCTCTCCAAGCAGCGCTATAAAGGTCTGGGCGAAATGAATCCCGAGCAGCTGTGGGAAACCACCATGGACCCGGCCATCCGCCGCCTGCTCAAAGTGCAGATTGATGACGCCATTACGGCGGATGAAATCTTCACGACCTTGATGGGTGATCAGGTTGAACCACGTCGGGAATTCATCGAGCGCAATGCGCTGAATGCTCGCAACATTGACGTTTAAAGTTGTCGGATGTGTGCGCGTGTCCCGAAATGATGAGAAAAAATCCCGATTCGTGAGACTGGAAATTCCGAAATAGTGAGACGCACGTGGAAAATGAAAAGGCCCTGAGAAGGGCCTTTTCATTTTCTGCAGAAAATCCTGATCAATCACCCAATCGAGTCAATCTCCTTACGGTAGTGTTACTACCGCTTTTCGGCCTTAACGGTCATTCGACAAGCAGGCGAGTTCCGTCTGCAATGCGCTACTTTTCGGACGCCCAGATTCGATCATCACAGAACCCCGCGTTACGATCCGCCTATTCACACACCAGACGAGACCCTTGAATCTGAGCCAAGCCTATCAAAGGCCGGTCATTTTCAAGATGGCTTCCGGCAGGCGTTCGCCCTGAATCTCGATGCCGGCGAGCTGAGCCTGGATGCGTGCGAGATCGTCTGCATCCAGTTTCACGTTCATTGCCCTCAGATTTTCTTCAAGCCGGTGCAGCTTGGTGGTGCCCGGGATCGGAACAATCCATGGCTTCTGCGCGAGTAGCCAGGCCAGGGCAATCTGGGCGGGCGTGGCGCCCTTGCTGGCAGCGATGGTCTTCAGCAGTTCCACCAGCGCCAGATTCTGCGCACGAGCTTCGGGCGTGAAGCGCGGCACGATGTTGCGGAAGTCACCCGCCTCGAACAGGGTGCTGGCGTCAATTTTGCCGGTCAGGAAGCCGGCGCCAAGCGGGGTGAAAGGTACGAAGCCGATACCCAGTTCTTCGAGCGTCGCCAGCAGATCCAGCTCCGGGCCACGCCAGAACATCGAGTATTCGCTCTGCACAGCAGCCACTGGCAGCACTGCGTGAGCGCGACGGATCGTTTGCACGCCCGCTTCCGACAGGCCGAAATGGCGCACCTTGCCTTCGGTGACCAGATCCTTGACGGTGCCGGCCACATCCTCGATTGGCACATTCGGATCGACGCGGTGCTGATACAGCAGGTCGATGTAGTCGGTACGCAGGCGCTTGAGGCTGGCTTCTACCGCAGCCTTGATGTGCGCCGGCCGGCTGTTGGTGCCCGGACCGCGTTGGCCCGTGAGCGGATCAATGTCGAAGCCGAATTTGGTGGCGATGACGACCTGTTCGCGGATCGGTGCCAGCGCCTCGCCGAGCAACTCTTCGTTGGCGAAGGGGCCGTAGGCCTCGGCGCTGTCGAAGAGGGTCACGCCGCGTTCATGCGCGGCGCGCAGCAGACGGATCATGTCTTGCCGGTCTGCCTGAGGGCCGTAGACGGCACCAGTCATGCTCATGCAGCCCAAACCGATGGCGGAAACTTCAAGACCGCTATTACCGAGTGCGCGTTTCTGCATACTCTGCTCCTTGCTGAAAATTCGAAGTACCGGCTCAGCTGGCGTATTGCTCGGCGCTGACCTGTTCCATCCAGTCGGAATTCTTTCCATCCAGCGATTCCTGGATCGCGATGTGCGACATCGCGGTATCCGGCGCAGCGCCATGCCAGTGCTTCACGCCCACCGGAATGGTGACGACATCACCGGGACGGATTTCCTGTACCGGCCCACCCCAGTGCTGAACGCGGCCACAACCGGAGGTCACCACCAGGGTCTGCCCGAGCGGATGAACATGCCAGGCGGTACGGGCTCCGGGCAGGAAAGTCACCAGCCCGCCCGATACGGCAGCCGGTGCCGGAGCGGTAAAGAGCATTTCGACATTGACCGTACCGGTAAACCACTCGGCAGGACCGGCAAAGATCTTGTGACTGCCAGCGCGGGCAACGCTCACGGCACCGGAAGTTTCTGTATTCGCATTCATGGAAAATCCTTTCAGCACAGGGGTGCGGAGTCAGGTTTGTGAGGACATCGTGCTGCTGAGCACGGCAGGCCGACGCCTGAACAGGTAACGCGCCGACACCAGCAGGGCTGCGAACACCAACAGCGCAGCGGCCAGCAGGGTAATACCCGTATGGTGTGCCATGCCGAAAGCATCAAACACCGGCGCATGGCCACCTGCATACACCACCACCAGCACGGCCAGCCCAAGCGAGGCGCCCAGCTGGTGGGCCACATTGACAAGGCCGGAGGCGGCACCCGCGCTGCGGCCTTCCACCCCTGACACACCCGCCACAGTGAGCGGCGCCAGCACCCAGCCCTGACCGAAGCCGAGCAGGATCATGGGTAGCACCACGCCACCGGGATACGACATCTGCGCCGCCGTCAGGCCCAGCCACAGCAGGCCAACCACACACAGGCTCAGCCCCGCAAGCAGCACACGACGCTGGCCGAAGCGCTGGGTAATACGCGGCACGCTGACGGAAGAGATGAACTGCGGCAAGGTCACCGGGACAAAAGCAAGCCCCGCCTGCATGGGAGAAAAACCCAGCGAGCCCTGCAGGTACTGCGCGGTGAAGAACCAGAAGCCCACCATGCCGGCGAGAAACAGCAGGCGCGCCACATAGGCGCCGTTGCGCTGCGCATCGCCGAGCAGGTCCAGCGGCAGCAGGGGTTGACTGGCGTGTTGCTCGATCCACAGGAAGGCGCCGAGCATCAGAATGCCGGCAAGGATGGCGCCCTGCGTCAGCGACGAGGCCCAGCCGGCCTCCGCCGCCTCGACGATGCCGAACACCAGCGCGAACATGCCCAGCGTGGCTGTCAGCGCTCCAGCTAGGTCGAACCGCCCGGTATGACGTGGCGTTTCACCGATGTAACGCAGGCTGCCGACAATCAGCACGACACCTATCGGCAGATTGATGAAGAAGCCGGCGCGCCAGGAAATGAGGTCTGCCAGCAGGCCTCCGAGCACCAGCCCCAGGGTCGCGCCGATGCCAGCTGCCGCGGCGTACCAGGCGAGTGCGCGGTTACGCGCCTGGCCTTCCTCGAAATATGTTGCGATCAGGGTCAGTGTGGAAGGCGCCAGCACTGCTGCACCAAAACCCTGCACAGCACGGAAAGTGATCATCCAAGTGGGAGTCGTCGCGGCCCCGATCGCCAGCGAAGCAAACGTGAATATCGAAAGCCCCACGATGAACATGCGGCGCCGGCCGAGGACGTCGCCAGCGCGCGCACCGAGCAGCAGGAAACCGCCGAAAGCCAGCGTGTAGGCATTCTGGATCCACGACAGACTGGCCGGCGTGAAGGCCAGCTCGGCGCGGATCTTCGGCAGGCCCGTGAGCACGATGGAGATGTCGACGACCAGCATCAGATAGCTCGCCATGATGATGGCGAGGATGATGCCGCGATGAGGATGGGGGTTTGTATTGTTCATTGTGTACTCACGCCGAGGCTGCTGCGCCGATGCAACGCCGGATCGAGCGCGAGCTTCACGATCAGATCCGAGAGACTGTTGAGCGATACCTCATGCCCGCGGAAGGCTTCGCTCTTCTGGGTGAGCTGGTAGGTCACGGCCTTGTCGCGCGTGAACCAGCCCGGGCGAAGGATCGTGTACTCGAGATCCGAGGCCTCGATCAGTGCAGCGGAATCACGATAAGGATCGAGCACGCTGCGGTACCTCTCGCCCGGCACTTCGCCGTAGATGCCCATCGAGCTGATGAACACCAGACGCTTGAGGCCGACGGCGTGCATCGCGTCGATGATCGTGCGCGCTTGCTGCGCCATGTCTCCGGCAAGATTGGCATACACCACATCCTGCCCCTGCATGGCTGCCTCGAGCGCGTTGCGATTGAGCACATCGCCTTCGATGATGCGCACGCGTGCCGGGTCAGGGTTGGTGATGCGTTTCGCACGGCGCAAGTAGAGGGTCAGCGTCACTTCCTGCTGTTCGAGCAGGAAGGGAATCGTGTTGCGCGCAAGCTGGCCGTTTGCGCCGAGGATCAGGATACGGGTCATGGCAATTCTTTCAGTCGTCCAGGCCGGATCAATCGGGCGTCGCCAGGGTGCCGGTCTTCATCGCTGCGATGACGCCGCCATCAATCAGCAGATCACTGCCGGTCACGAAAGCTGAATCCGGCCCGAGTAGGAAAGACGCGGCGATGGCGATTTCGTCGGGAGGTGCCATGCGTTTGGCCGGGGAGGCTTCGATCATGGCGCGATACATGCCGCCGATTTCCGAATTGAGTTCGTGCAGTGCCAGCGGCGTGACGACAATGCCGGGACTGATCGAGTTGACGCGCGCCCCGCGAGCGCCCCAGCTGATCGCAGAAGCCTGTACGTGCAGATGGTTGGCGCGCTTGGCGATCATGTAGGCGACCACCGTGTTCGGTATGGCATCCGCTTGCAGGAAAGGCAGCGCCAGCAGCTCCTCGGTCGGCGTGTGAAGCAATGCCTGATCCTGCTCCGGTGGGAGTGCGGGCATCATGTGGCCGGCCATGCTGGAGATGATCAGGCCGGCACCGCCCGGGGCGATAACCTTGCCGAACTCATCGAACACCACGGCCGCGCCGTAGAGATCGACCTTCAGCACGCCTTCAATCGGCGCCATGTTGGGCGAGAGGCCGGCGGTGTTAACCACCTGCATCACGCTGCCGAGCTCAGCCGCCCTGGCGGCCAGCGCCTTGACCGAGTCACGCGAAGTGACGTCGACCGCTTGAGTCTCGACTGCATAGCCAGCGTCGCGCATGGACAGTGCGGCGCTGGCAAGCGTTGCCTCATTGAAGTCTGCCAGCAGCACAGTGCGGCCAAAACCTTGTCTGCGCGCGATGGCAATACCGATACCGCCTGCGCCGATGATGACGATTACGTCCTTGCTCATGGGTTTGCTCCTGAATTGAGGGTTGTCGCGTGTCTTACAGCGCGTTCTTGAGGATGGTGGTGACCACGTCGCGGGTGTAGATCTCGGCGATGCCGAACCACTTGGCGTTGCCCAGCACGTTGTCGATGGTGGCCGGCAGGTCGGCCTCAGTGATGCCCAGTTGCGACAGGTGCGTCGGCGTGCCGATCTTGTCGAACCACTTCTCCAGCGCAGCAATGCCTTGCTCGGCGGTTTCCAGACCGAAGATTTCCTGTGCAAAACGCTTGAACTGCTCGGGGTTGCGGCTGTGATACCACTTCATCCAGGCCGGCATGATCACCGATAGGCCCGCGCCATGTGGCACGTTGAAGAGCGCTGAGAGCGAGTGCTCAATCATGTGGTTCGGGTAACTAAAACCTGCCGTGCCAGCGTAAGTCAGGCCATTGAGTGCCTGCGTGGAGGCCCATGCGAACTCGGCACGCGCGCCGTAGTTGGCCGGGTCGGCCAGCAGGGTCTCGGTGGTCTCGATCACCGTCTTGATGATTGCTTCGACCAGACGCGACTGGAAGCGCGGCTGCACCTTGGCTGTGAAGTAACCCTCGATCGAGTGGGCGATGATGTCGGAAGCCGAATACACGAGATAGTCACGAGACACGGTCTGCATCAGCGCCGGATTGACGATCGACACCTTGGGGAAAGTGTGCGGCGAGCCAATCGCAAACTTTTCCTTGGTCTCTTCGTTGGTTACCACGGCGCCGTTGTTCATCTCGCTGCCGGTGGCGGCGAGTGTCAGCACGCTGAAGATCGGCAGCGCAGCATTGATCGTGGCGGCGCGGGTAAAGAGCTCCCACACATCGCCGTTATGCAGCACGCCGGCCGCGATGGCCTTTGAGCTGTCCAGCACCGAGCCGCCCCCCACAGCAAGGACGGCCTCGACCTGATGCGTGCGGGCCACGGCGATGGCTTCGCGCACCGTGGAAATCACCGGATTGCTGACGATGCCGCCGAACTCGACGAAGGAGATGCCTTGCGCGGCGAGACTCTTCGTCACTGCGTCAAACAGGCCGTCGCGCTTGATACGCTCGCTGCCGTAGGTCAGCAGCACCTTCTTGATGCCGTGCGCAGCCAGATGCTGACCGATCTGCTGTTCCTTGTCGGTACCGAAATCGATAGTGGTCGGGTTGTGGAAGATGAAGTTGTCCATGTGTCTCTCCTTGGGATTGAGGGCTGATTTGATGGACTGAACTTTAGAACTCATACAAACATCACACTAGACAGATATAACTTGAATGATTTACAACTAAATGATGTAAATAAACCGGGTGCTGTCATGTCGATCAACGAGCTGCGCTCCATCACCACCTTCATCCGCACCGCCGAGCTGGGCAGCCTGAGTCGTGCCGCCGAGGCTCAGCAGATCTCGCCGCAGGCGGCCAGTAAGGCTCTGGGCCAGCTTGAGCAGCATCTGGGGGTACGCCTGTTTCACCGCACCACGCGCAGCATGGCGCTCACCGAAGAAGGCCAGCGCTTTCTGGAGGCAGCGCAGCCCTCCCTGCTGGGCCTGCAGCAGGCGCTGCTGGCGGTGCGTCAAACCCGCGAGGACTTCGCCGGGCCACTGCGCATCGTCGGGCCGCGCTCGGTACTGCAGCCCGTGATCAGCCCGGTGCTGCAGGAATACTGCCGGCTGTATCCCGAGGTGCAACCTGACGTGCAGCTCGACGACCGCATCGGCAACTGGGTCGAGGATCGCGTCGACGTAGGCTTCCGCATCGGCTCTTCACCGCAGGAGGGGCTGATTGCCCGCAGGCTGTTTCCGCTGCAACTGGTGATCTGCGCGGCCCCCAGCTATCTGCGCAAGTACGGCGTGCCGCAGAATCGCCATGATCTGAACCAGCATCGCTGCAGCGTCTTCCGCCACCCCGGCAACGGACGTCTGGTGCCCTGGCACCTGAAGATCGACGAGAGCACACTGGAGTGGCCGGTGTCGCCCGCCTTCAGCACCAATGACGATTTGCTGGAGCTGCACGCAGTACTGGCCGGCGAAGTGATCGGCCAGCTTGCCGCCCCCACGGCCGCGCCTCACATCCGCGCCGGGCGGCTGGTGCCACTGCTGGTCGAGCATGTGGCCGATGGCTACAGCCTGTTCATCTACTACGGCAGCCGCGCCTTGCCGGCGCGCGTGCGACGCTTTATCGATCTGGCGGTAGATCGACTGACGGACAGCCATGATTTTGTATTGAGTGCAGAGGAACTCAGTAGCGGAGGATTTTCCTAAGCAGACGGGCCGATAAGCTTCTCAGCTTTAGTCGCCTCATCGTCGGTCTGAGCGGTCGTTCAGCCCTCCTTGTTTAAGCGGCAAAAGTGGCGAGCAAAGCCACTTGCGTGGTCTCCACAAAATCCGGGGCGATTCAGTTTGTTGCTCTGTCACTCTCAAAGTCCTTTCGTGATTTGTCATTGCAGCTAGAGGAAGCCAAAAAGCAGGGCGGAATTAATTCGGCCCTCATTGCTCTTGATGAGCTTTCATAACTGAAACTCTACCAATCACGCACCAAAGCAAAACGCCCGGCTTTCCGATTCGCCGGGCGTTTTAATTGGCTAGGTAGTTAAGTATGTAGTTCCCTTATTTTGAACCAGATGGAATACATGGCCGGCAGGAACACGAGGGTCAGGATCGTCCCGGCAAACGTGCCGCCAATCAGCGTATAGGCAAGCGTTCCCCAGAACACCGAATGCGTCAGCGGGATGAAGGCGAGGATCGCAGCCAGTGCGGTCAGGATCACCGGACGCGCGCGCTGCACGGTCGCCTCGACCAGTGCGCGGAAGGGATCCAGCCCGGCCTGTTCATTCTCATGAATCTGCCCGATCAGGATCAACGTATTGCGCATCAGGATGCCCGACAGCGCGATCAGACCCACCAGCGCATTGATGCCGAAGGGCTGCTGGAAGAGGATCAGCGTCGGTACCACACCGATGAGCCCCAGCGGACTGGTGAGGAAAACCATCACCATGCCCGCCATCGAGCGCACCTGCAGGATGATGATGAGCAGCGTAATCGCCAGCATGATAGGAAAGAGCGGCAGCATCGCCACAGTCGCCTTGCCGGACTCCTCAATGGATCCCGCCTCCACGATGTGATAACCACTCGGGAGCTTGTCGATGACGGGCTGCAGTTGCCGGGTGATTGCCGTCGACACGTCAGGCGGCTGCAAGCCTTCGCCAATGTCCCCCCGCACGGTGATCGTCGGTACGCGGTCGCGTCGGCGCATGATCGGCTCTTCCATGCGCACTTCGACTTTGCCAATCTGTGACAGCGGAATGCGCTGCCCCTGCGCGCCTGCCAAGGTGAAATCACCAATTTTGGCCGGGTCGAGCCGCTTGTTGCCTGCCGAGCGCGCGACAACCTGCACCGTACGAATGTCCTCACGTACGGCAGTCACAGGAACACCGTTGAGCAGGAATTGCAGTTGCTGCGCCACCAAGCTGGAAGTCAGCCCAAGCGCTTGCAAGCGGTCTTGCTGCAAAGTGAAGTGCAGCGTGGGGACACGCACGCCCCAATCCGTGTTGACCGTGAGCATCAACGGACTGGCATCCATGACCTGCTGCACCTCAGCGGCCACCTTGCGCAACACTTCCGGATCAGGGCCAGTGACCCGATAAGCCACAGGGAAAGGCGTGTACGGACCGAAGATGAGTTGGGTGACACGTACGCGCGCCTCCGGGGCCAGGCCTTCGGCGATGGCCTCGCGCAAGCGGTGTTTGAGCGACTCTCGCTCATTCTGGTTATCTGTCCGCACCACGATTTTGGCAAACGACGGATCCGGGAGCTCCGGCCCCATCGCCAGGTAGAACCGTGGCGCACCCTGGCCGACGTAGGCTGTGACTGTCTTCGCTTCCTCTTGCTTGGCCAGCCAAGCCTCCACCTTCGCCGACGCAGCGCTAGTCTGGGTAATCGATGTGCCATAAGGCATCTGGACCTCGACCAGCACTTCTGGCCGGTCAGAAATCGGGAAAAACTGCTTCTTGACCACCGCCATGCCGAGCACCGACAACACGAAAAGGCCGATCACCGTTCCAGCGACGATCCACTTCCGGGCGATGACGCGCCCCAGTAGTTGGCGGAAGCGGTTATAGCGAGGTGTGTTGTAGATAGCCTCGTGACCACCTTCGACCTTCTTGAAATCGGGCAGCAACTTGACCCCAAGGTAGGGTGTAAAAACCACAGCGACCACCCATGAGGCAATGAGCGCGATGCCGACGATCCAGAACATGTTGCTGGTGTATTCGCCTGCCGAAGAGCGTGCAAAGCCATTCGGCATGAAACCGACCGCCGTGACCAGCGTGCCTGACAGCATGGGCGCCGCAGTGTGGCTCCAGGCATAGGCCGAGGCCGCAATGCGGTCATAGCCTTCTTCCATTTTCACCACCATCATTTCGATGGCGATGATGGCGTCATCCACCAGCAGGCCGAGCGCCAGGATCAATGAGCCCAGCGTAATACGGTCGAAATTCTTGCCGCTCGCTAGCATCACCGCAAAGACGACGGCCAGCGTCAGCGGCACTGCGGCAGCAACCACGACCCCGACGCGCCAGCCCATGCTGACGAAGCACACCAACATCACCACGAGCAGGGCGACGAAGAACTTGATCATGAACTCATCCACCGCCGAGCTGATGTTGACGGCCTGATCGGTGACCTTGGCCAAGCTCATGCCCAGCGGCTGCAAGGCATTGATCGCTTTCACCTCGCCGTCCAAGGTCTTGCCCAGATTTAGCCCGTTCCAGCCGTCACGCATGACAACGCCCAGCAGCAACGCAGGTTCACCTCCGTTACGGATCAAGAACGTTGCTGGATCTTCATAGCCACGCTTGACGGTGGCAATGTCCGAGAGCTTGAGCGTGCGCCCCTGCGCCACCACAGGTGTGTTGCGGATTTTCTCCAGCTCATCAAAGGCGCCGTCCAGACGAATGAACACCTCCGGCCCCTTGGTCTCGACGGAGCCTGCCGGTGTCAAGGCATTCTGACTGCCCAGCGCCGCGAAAACCTCCTGCGGGCTGACGCCCAAGGTTGCCAGACGCTCGTGGGAAAACTCCACAAAGATGCGTTCCGACTGTTCGCCAACGATGTTGACCTTCTTCACGCCGGGCACATGTAGCAGGCGCTGGCGCTGCGTTTCCGCCTCGCGAACGAGCTCGCGCTGCGGCACGCCCTTGGCCTTGAGTGCGTACAAGGCAAAGGTCACATCGGAATACTCGTCGTTAACAAACGGTCCCATCACGCCGGGCGGCAGGTTGCGGATTTCGTCGCCGACCTTTTTGCGGGCTTGATAGAACTCGTCCTGCACTTGCGACGGTGGGGTGCTGTCGAGCAAAGTCAGCGTGGTGAATGCCAGTCCAGGCCGGGTGTAAGTCTCGCTACGGTCGTACCAGCGCAGCTCCTGCATGCGCTTTTCGATTTTCTCGGCGACTTGGTCCTGCATTTCCTGCGCGGTTGCGCCGGGCCAGGCGGTGATGATCGTCATCACCTTGATCGTGAATGAAGGGTCCTCCGCCCGCCCCAGCTTGAAGAAGGACAGGACCCCGCCCAGCGAGATCAGGAGGATCAGGAACAAGGTGATGGCGCGTTCGCGTACCGCGAGCGCCGACAGGTTGAATCGCCCTTCGCTCATGGACGCGCCCCTTGAGTCGCTGCGGCAGCGGCAAGACCGGTGATGCGGACCTGTTCGCCTTCACGCAGCAGGTGCGCGCCGAGCGCGACAATGCGCTCGCCCTGCTTGAGCCGGCCCGCGACATAGGCACTGGCGTCATCAACGCGCTGGACTGCTACTGGCCGCCAAGAGACTTTCGCTGGCTCGCCCTGGATGACCCACACCCCCGGCCCCTTGCCAGGGTCGAACAGGGCACCGATGGGTACGTGCAGCCCACCATGAACTGAAGTAGCCCCTTCCGTAATCTCGAGCACGACCGTGCTACCCAGGGGAGCATTCGATAACTCGCCCTCCAGCACATAACGCGCCTCGAAGGTGCGCGTGAGTCGGTCTGCCGAGTTGGAGAGCTGGCGCAGTTTTGCGGGAACAACTGTGCCTTCCTTGCCGAACAAAGTGGCCTGCGCCGCCGAACCGATCAACGGGCGCAGCGTTTCCGGCAACTGAATTACGGCCTCACGCCGGCCGGCATGCGCCAACCGCAACACAACCTGCCCGGCACTGACGACCTGCCCGGGCTCGGCCAGGGTTTCCATGACCACACCGTTGCCATCAGCCAGCAGTTCGGTATAGCGGCTTGCATTGCGGGCCACGTCAGCTTGGGCCTCTGCGGCGCTGAGTTGAGCGCGGGCGGCATCAGCGGCGGCCTTGACCTGATCGTAACTTGATTCAGAGATAGCACCGGTGCCGCGCAGATCGCGGTAGCGGGCCTCTTCTTCCGCCGTCTGCTGGGCACGTGCCCGCGCGGCAGCTACCGCCTCCAGCTGGGCATGGGCCGCCAGCTTCAGATCGATCGGATCGATACGCATTAGCGGCTGGCCGCGTTTGACGCTTTGCCCGGCATCCACCAGGCGCTCCAGTACCTTACCCGAGACCCGGAACCCCAAGTCGCTCTGCACCCGGGCCGCTACGGTGCCCGTGAACGAACGTGAAGCCGAATCTGCTTCCTCTACGACGGCAGCGCGCACCAAGGGCAGCCCGGAGCGCGGATCGGCCGGAGCCTTTTCGCCGCAAGCGATAAGCGCCAGGGGCATGGCGCAGATGAATAAAGGAGTGGCGAGCCGGAGCATGAAAGTCCCTTGGGTGAAATGATCGGGACCTTCATCATCATTCTTGTGACTAAATTAGTCAATAGTCACTGTTGATTTTGCATTATTTCACGGAGACAGACTGCGCAGCACCAGACTTGAAAGCTGACCCGGAGCGTCTTCGGTGTAGTCCAGGCTGTGTTGCAGGATCAGAGGATGCAAGAAAGGGCGCAGCACGAGATAGATCGCCATCACGGTTTCATCCAGAGGCGTCTTGCGCTCAAAGTCCCCACTCTGCCGCCCCTCCTCCAGAATGCCTCGCAGCATGATCCGGACGCGCTCTTCATAGGCAAGCGTGGACAGCCAGCGCTCTGTCGCGGCAGAAGTCGCAATTTCATACAGCTTGCGGTCTTGGGAAAACAGCTGCAGGCTCAGCTCGACAACGGCCTTGAACATGCGCCGCAGCTTCTCTGGGGGCCGATCGGCCTGATCGATAGCCGCCTTGACTTCGGTTTCGATCTTGCTCAGGCAGTTGGCACAAATCATCTCGCCTATCGCCTGCTTCGACTCGAAAAACTTATAGATGTACGCCTTCGAAAAGCCGATGGCCTTCGCAAGATCGGAAACGGTCGTCTTCTCATAGCCATAGCGGCTGAAGTGTTCGGTGGCAGCGAGCACGATCTGGTCGCGCACCTCGTGGTCCGCCGGGCCCCGCACCAGGGCAGCAGGAGAGCTTGTTTTCATCATGGGAGGTAGCTTACGCCAGCGGGAAAGACTAGACAATGAGTGACCAATTGGTATTATGGTCACTCATTTGACGCCAGAAAGAAAACCATGCCGCCCAAACCCACGCTCATCGCCCTCCTGCTTGCCGGCCTGTCGACCGGCTGTGCAGTTGGCCCCGACTACGCAAGACCTGACGCCCCGTTGCCCGAACGCTTCCAGGGGCAGGCTGCTGCGGATCAGCGAATGGCGAACTCCAGCGCCGAACTCGCCACCTGGTGGGCGGGATTCAGCGATCTGCAGCTGACACGCTTCGTGACGCTCGCACTGGAGCAAAACCTCGATCTTGCCCAGGCCTCGGCACGTGTGACACAAGCGCGTGCCGGGCTGGGTGCAGCCAATGCCGCATTGCTGCCCTCCGGCACATTGAGCGGCCAGGCTGCCCGGGCTTACCAGTCGGTCGAAACCCCGCTGGGGCAAGTCCTGAACTCGGCGCCGGGTTTCGACCGCTTCGGCACTGCTTATGAGGCGAATCTTGGCGCGACTTGGGAGCTGGACGTGTTCGGTGGCTTGCGCCGGGGCCGCGAAGCCGTGCTGGCCGAGTACCAAGCCTCGGAAGCCGGTGCAGTGGCTACTCGGCTGACCGTGGCAGCACAGACTGCCGACATCTACATCAGCATTCGTGGCCTTCAGGCTCGCCTGGAAGTCGCTCGCCGGCAGGTACAGACACAGCAGGAACTGCTCGCCACCATCAAGCTGCTGTATGGCAAGGGCTTGGCGCCCGAGCTTCAGGTCAGGCAGGCCGAAGGCGGACTAGCACAGGTTCGTGCTTCGATTCCGTCGCTTGAGGCGGGGCTGGATGTGGCTATGAATGCACTGGATGTCATGCTGGGCACGGCGCCGGGCACGCATCGCGTCGAGTTGAGCAAAATCGCTGACATCCCGGCTGCCCCGCAGGTCAACGCGAGTGGATCACCGGGGGATTTGCTGCGGCGCCGGCCCGACCTGATTTTGGCCGAGCGTCGCCTGGCTGCGTCGAATGCACGTATTGGCGTCGCTATCGCCGAGTACTACCCCAAGCTCTCTCTGAGCGGGCTGGTCGGCAGTGCGACATCTGTATCGAGCGGCAATCTGTTCACCAGCGGCGCCAACCAGGCGGCCGGCGTGCTGGGACTGCGCTGGCGTCTGTTCGACTTCGGCCGCATCAACGCGCAGATCGAGTTAGTGAAGGGACAGGAAGCTGAGATGTTGGCTGCGTATAAACAGGCGGCTCTGAAGGCGACGGAGGACGTGGAAAACGCCTTGTCAGCGCTGGTCAAGCGTGAAGCGCAGGCAGCCGAACTCGCCCAAGGCGTGGACGCGCTAAGCCGCGCGCGCGGCGCCTCGTTTGCGGCCTACCAGAAGGGAGTCGTCAGCCTGATCGAAGTCCTACTGGCCGACGAAAACCTGTTGCGTGTTTCCGATGCACGCGTGCAGGCCCAAACCGAATCGGCCCGCGCAGCGGTCGCAGCCTTCAAGGCACTCGGCGGCGGTTGGCAGCCCCGAGAACTGACAAGCATCGCTATCCAGTAATGGGATTGACGCCCGGAGCAAACGTAGTTCAACGGAGTCACCACGGCGTCCGCCAGCATTTGCTGCACTCATTTTCCAGGCTGGCCAGCCATAGGAGCTAGAAGACCTGGAAGCACAGGATGCTCAGGCTAGCTGCCTGAGCAGGGTCCGCTATGCGAAAGATAGGTGTCGCGGCGAAGGAGATTTCCCCGTTTCAGCCAGGCAACACGCTAATCCCTGATTTCCGGCTGGTTGAATTGGCTGGGGATGATGACGCCCGGTATGTATTTCTGCCCCCATTGCGCCATCTCTTGCAATACAGGCCCCAGTTCGGCGCCTTTGCGAGTGATGAAGTACTCCGCCCGCGGGGGGTTGTTTTGGTAGAACTCTTTTTTGACCAGGCCGGCCGCCTCTAGGCGCTTCAATCGATCCGCCAGAATGTTGGTGGGAATCGACTCGGGTGAAGACTGAAATTCGCCATAACGGCGCTTGCCAGACAGCAGCAGATCGCGCACCACAAGCAAGGTCCATTTATCGCCCACGATGTCCAGCACATTGGCGATGGGGCATGTTGATCGATAGCCCACAAGACACGATGGAGACGGATTGATTTTCTTCATGCTCAAAATTTTAAGTCTGTGACTTGCAATTTACAAGTCTTAGTCATAGTATGTGACTTGCAGTTCGCAAGTTACTTAGTCTCGCCATGCGTGAGACTCATTCGCCAAGCGCAAAAGCAACGCTATCGATCTGCATGAAAACCACAACGCAAATCCAAAACCAATCAGCACTGGAGCCATGACATGAGTGACCCTGCTACCAACCCCGACTCCCTATCCCGCCGACAAGCACTCGTCGCGGGCGTCGCAATGGCTGCAGCCCTTTCCCTGCCCTCGCGCGCAAATGCGCAGAGCGGGCACACGACGGATATCAGTTCGGCGGGAGCATCAACGCGCTTCGTCGAGGTCGGCGGCCGCAAGCTGGCCTACCGTTCCGTTGGAACCGGCAAACCCATCGTGCTGTGCAACCGCTTTCGGGGGGTGCTGGGCCTGTGGGACCCCGCTTTCATTGACGCCCTCGCAGCGCAAGGCTTTCAAGTGGTGACCTTCGACTATTCAGGGCTGGGCCTGTCCACCGGGGAGAGAAGCTATAACCCGGCTGCCATGGTGAAAGACGCAAAAGACCTCGTCGATTCGCTCGGGCTGAAAGATGTCGTGATCGCGGGCTGGTCCATCGGCGGCATCGTTGCGCAGATCTATCTGGCGATGTTCGGCCAGGACGTCAGTCATGCCGTGCTGCTGGCGACGACGCCGCCCGGCAAGCTCGTCAAGCAGGCTGAACAACTGTTCTACGACGCCGCTGCCGTACCCGGCATCGCTCTGGATAACTTCACCACGATATTCTTCGAGCCCGCAGACGAAGGCAGTCGTGCTGCCTCGAAGCGATCCTTCGACCGGATCATGGCGCAGAAGATTGCCCGCAGCCCCGATGTGCCGGCCGACTGGGCGATCAGCCAGATCGGAACCACGCCGCGCAATCCCGTCTTTCCGTCGGACGAAATGCTCGGCTTCTTGAAGACCACGAAGACCCCCATCCTGCATCTGGGGGCTGACCACGACATCATTTTCCCGATCGAAAACTGGTACGCCCTTAACGGGCAGTTGCCGACCGTGAGCATGATTACCTACCCCAGAGCAGGCCACGGACCGCATCACCAATACCCGGAAGCCGCGGCAGCCCAGATTGCGGCATTCATCAAGGGCACACGCAAGGCCTGAACGGCCTCTCTCATCCACCCACTACTTATCGACGACCCACAGAGGACCCATCATGAAACTCGAAGGCAATACCATTCTCGTAACCGGCGGCGGCTCCGGCATCGGCCGCGGCCTCGCGGAAGCATTCCACCAACGCGGTAACAAGGTCATCATCGCCGGGCGCCGCAAGGCGCTGCTCGACGAAGTCGTGGCCGCTAACCCCGGCATGGAGGCTATTGAGCTGGATGTCGCCGACTCGGCCAGCATCCAGACGGCGGCGCAAATCCTGATCGACCGTTACCCCACCCTCAACGTGCTGGTCAACAATGCCGGTATCATGCCCTTCGACAATGCGGCGGGGCAGATTGACGAAGCGACCTCACGCCGCCTGGTCGAAACCAACTTGCTCGGGCCGATCCTGCTGACTTCCGCATTGATCGAACATCTGAAGCGCCAGCCGCGCGCCACGATCATCTACAACACCTCCATTCTGGCCTACGTCCCCCTGGCGCCCAGTGCGGTCTATTCCGCCACCAAAGCTGCCCTGCATTCCTACGCCTTGTCCCAGCGCTTCATGCTGCAAGACACGAACGTGACCGTGCAGGAAATCGCCCCGCCCTGGGTGGATACAGAGCTCCTGGGTAAGAAGAGTGGAGATCCGCGCGCCATGCCGCTTGACGCGTTCATCGCCGAAACCATGGCAGGTCTGGCGACAGACACGCCCGAGATCGTGGTCGAGGCGGTCAGTGCACTGCGCGCCAATCCGGGCCCTGGCGAACATGCATTCGTCAACGCATTCAATGCGCAGATGATTGCGAATCCGCCCCCGATGTAATTGGCCAAGCAATGGGAGCCGCCATGTCGTATTCAAAAGTTGTGCTTGTCACCGGCGTGTCATCGGGTATCGGGCGCGCCACCGCAGAGAGATTTGCCAGCCAGGGTTGCCGAGTGTTCGGCACCATGCGCAATCTGGCAGGAGCGAAGGCTATTCCAGGAGTGACGCTCCTCGAGATGGACGTCCGCGACGAAGTCTCGATTGCGCGTGGAATCGAAACCCTCATCGTCCAGGCCAACCGGATCGACGTGCTGGTCAATAGCGCCGGGGTTACCCTGCTCGGCGCTACAGAAGAAACATCCCTCACCGAAGCTCAGACGCTGCTGGACACCAACCTCCTCGGTGTCCTGCGCATGATCAGGGCGGTGCTGCCTTACATGCGGGGGCAACGCTCCGGCCGCATCGTCAATGTCAGTTCGGTTCTGGGATTTCTGCCGGCTCCCTACATGGCTCTCTATGCAGCTTCCAAGCATGCTGTGGAAGGCCTGTCCGAGAGCCTGGATCACGAGGTGCGCCAGTTCGGCATCCGTGTGGCGCTGGTCCAGCCCTCCTTCACCAGAACCAATCTGGATCTGAACGCGCCTTGGACGACGAACAGAGTCGATGACTACAACGAAACCTTCGGGCGGGTGGCTGAAGCGGTAGCACACAACCTCCAGAAAGCGCCCCTCCCTGATGGCGTTGCCGACACGATTGTCGAGGCCGCGCTAGGCAAGTGGAAAATGCGGCACACGCCCAAAGGCGAGGCCTCCCTTCTGGCCAAACTGCGCCGCTTCATGCCTGCGGGGCCAGTCGACAAAAGCCTCAGGAAAAGCTTTGGGCTCGTCTAGCCAAACCCTCCTGCCAGCCCCAGGACTCATCAAAAACCCGATATCAAGGCATGTGCACATGGCCGGAAAAATTACATGAGCACTTTGAACAGCAAAGCCAGTACCTCACCAAACTCCATGAAACAGGAGCTTCCAGGCTTGCCCCCAAAAACCGCCTCGCCATGGCCGGTGTTCTGGGTTGCCAGTACAGCAGTGTTCCTCGTTTCCATGGACGGCACCATGCTGTTCGCAGCTTTCAGCGCCTTGCGAGCAGGTTATCCACTCGCTACAGCGGCGGATCTTTCGTGGGTGCTGAACGCCTACACGGTGATCTATGCTGCGATGCTGATCCCCTCTGGCGGGCTTTCAGACCGACATGGACGCAAGAAAGTATTTCTCGCTGGCGTCGCGCTCTTTGTGGCGTCTTCCGTAGCGTGTGGCCTGGCCGTCAGCGTGGAATGGCTGGTCGCAGCAAGGGCGCTGCAGGCAATGGGCGCAGCGTTGCTCACGCCAGCCTCGCTCTCGCTCGTACTGGCGGCGTTTCCGACACACAAACGAGCGGTCGCGGTCAGTCTCTGGAGTGCGGTCGGTGGTCTGGCTGCAGCGGTGGGGCCCAGTCTGGGCGCACTCGTGGTCGCATCGCTCGGCTGGCAGTGGGCGTTCTACCTGAATGCCCCCTTGGGCTTGTTTGCAATGTGGCGAGGCGCAAGGCTGCTGACCGAAGCAAAAAAGCCGAGCGAAGGGCGTCCCCTGGACCTGATCGGAATGGGCTTGCTGATCATCGGCATTGGCGCCTTGGCGCTAGCCATCGTGCAGACGGAGTCGCCCGAGTGGTCACGCCATGAGCTGCGGGGTATTGCTGGCTTGGGCATAACGGCCATCGTCGGATTTGTTCTCTGGGCCAGGACTGCTGCAGCACCGCTGGTGGACCTGGGCCTGTTTCGAAGTAGGACCTATCGCTACGTCAATCTCGCCAGCCTCAGCTTCGGCATCGCGTTCTCGATGATGTTCTTCGCTTTTTTCTTTTACATGAAGTCAATCTGGGACTATTCACTCCCGCTGGCTGGCCTGGCGATCACGCCTGGGCCGCTGTTGGTGACACCGGTAGCCGCACTCTCGGGGCGGCTCGCAAGCCGATATGGCCATCGACCACTGCTGGTCGCAGGATGCGCAGTCTACGCAGCGAGCGGCTTATGGTTTTTCATGGTCCCTGGCCCGGAGCCAGCCTACCTGACGCAATGGCTTCCAGGAGCCCTGCTTAGCGGGATGGGAGTAGGTATGGTCCTGCCATCGTTGTCGGGTGCAGCAGTCAGCCATCTACCCGCAGAACACTACGCGGTGGGCAGCGCAATCAATCAGGCAATACGACAAGTCGGGTCTGTCATTGGCGTAGCCCTCACAGTCATGCTGCTGGGGAGTGCTGTCTTGAAACGCGCTGACTTCAATGCCGTCTATTTATGCCATATGAGTCTTGCATTGCTGACAGCGGCGCTTTGTCTCCCGGTGAGAACGCGGCCGGACATTGCTGCAGCCAAGCTATAAGTAACCTCTAGGCCCAATAGCATTTCATCACCGAGAAGACCATGGAAAATGGAAACAACTCAGCAGCATGGACACGCCAGCAGTCGGAAGCAATACAACGCATGCGGGACGGTGGTGGCTCTCCAGGCCTGACGCGTGCAGACCAGATCGCTGACAAGAGTGGGCGAGCCATTCTTGAAGCCATGATGTCCGGCGAACTGCCATACCCACCCATGAACGACACCATGAACATGGTGTTGCTGGAGGTGGATGATGGCCGCGCAGTCTTCCAGGGCATCCCGCAACTGGAACACTACAATCCTCTGGGCACGGTGCACGGCGGCTGGTTCGCCACCCTGCTGGACTCCGCACTTGGGTGCGCAGTCCAGAGCAGACTTCCCGCCGGGCGCTCTTATACAACGGTTGAACTCAGCCTCAACATCGTTCGCCCTGCTCTGCAGAAAACAGGCCCACTGCGCGCCGTCGCGAAGGTGATTCACATGGGAGGACAGCTAGCCACGGCAGAGGCGCGCATTGAGGATGAAAACGGACAGTTGTACGCACACGCGACCACAAGCTGCTTCATCTTCAAACTACAAAGAAGCTGACAGGTAAGCCCTCTCCTTGTCGGGAGCACAGCAAAAGAAAGGGCGACGTTCCCTGTGCTGCCCTGTCACCAGCAGGGACGGTTCAGGCGGCTTTGTGCGTTACTGCAGTCGTTCAATCTGTAGGGATTGAACGACTGTTATGGCCGACGACCTGCCGGACTTTGCTTTAGGGGGCGAGCCCTGCTCCTCCGAACCTCAGTGCCTACTACTCGTCCTAAACGGACAGTGAAGCTGCATTCAATGAGTGACCGGTGAGCAGCGGGAGCACACGTCCGATTTGGAGCGTGGAGCTGTCGTCAAGAAGCCGAACGTTACCATTGAGAGGGGGAACTCAGTAGTTGAAGAGAGTTCACTAGCGGCCAGCGGCTGGCGTTAGCAAAGGCGTCGACGAGCAAACCACGACTCGCCTTGCGCCTCTCGTGAGAGCCACGTAGAGGTGTTGCGCAGTCATGCGCTCGGGCTCAAGAATGACCGCGACGTCAGCCTCCAGCCCTTTCAGAAGAAGCGTGCTTCCTACGGCGCGCCGGCCCAGCGGCCGACTCAGATGGCGGTTTCGCTCGCGTGCCTGTATCGCCGCGCCGATGAACCCTCCGTCGCCCCCTGCTGCTCGCAGTGCTGAGATACAGCAGTGCAACACTTCGGGTCGGTAGACACGCGCACCGCGTTGATCCGCGAGGGACTGGAGTAAGTCAATCGAGGTCGTGTAGCTGGGAGCCGCCATGAACGCCACTGCTGCGGTTTCTGCAGGCGTCGCGGGCGTGCGGGCTCGGCCGCCACGTATTGTTTCGACCCGCGTGAGTAAGTTGGCAGTCCCGACCCCGGTCATCAGTGAAGTCGCGAATTCGGCAAGCAGTCGCAGCGCGTTGGGACTCGCTAAGTCGAACTGGCGGGCGAAGTTCGCCAGGTCCTTCAGGTCAACCGCTTCGACAGAGGTGGCACCCGGCGTCTGCATGGTGAGTTGATTGCGACCATTCACATTCATGGAGTCGCCAATCACCAGAACGCGGCCGTCTCGGTTTGGCGCTTCGGTCCGGGCGGCCATGAGTCGCTGTTGCACTTCCATTCCGCGTGTCAGTTGAACCCACTGGACACCCTCTGGCGCGCTACGTAGATCCACAGGCTGACCGGCCTGCAATGATGCGCGGGCTTGAAGTAGCCAGGCACCCAGCGCGTCCATGCCTGCGAGTCTCCATCGCCAAGGGGTCTGTAGTGCGCCAATGGGCGGGAAGGCTACCTGAGCCTCAAGCTCCCAGTGGACCAGTGGGTCGCGAAAGCCGAATATCGCCTGCATCGGGTCACCAAGGATGCACGTGGGCAGCGCTTGCGCGATGGAGCAGACGATGCTGTGCTGTGCGGTATTGCAGTCCTGATACTCGTCAACCAGCAAGCGCGAATATGTCGAGGTTATGGGGTCATTGATGTGACCAGCCTGTAAGAGCCTTTGCACGGCACCTCGGATAGCAGGGTAGTCAGTGTTCGGGTTGTGCAGTTCGAGAATGCGCGCATCGAGGCCTGTGCGGAGCGGAAACTTTGTCGCTAACCGCATCGCCAAACCGTCGATGGTCGACAGTCTGTACGCAGAGCTCGGGACGCTGCCCCGCTGCAGCCTAGAGCGTAGTGCCGTGACTCCAGCGTTGGTATGCGTCAGCACCAAGACTGGCTTGCTATCGGTGTGCTGACTCAGTGCGTCCGCGATGAGCTGGGTCTTGCCACATCCGGCTGGGGCGGTAACTGAGCCTAGGCGCGCCTGAAAGATGTCGATTTCAGGCGGCGGCACTCGTCCACCCCCAGAGCTGATTCGTAACCTGGACGAAGCCCGGCTCTGCATTCGCTATGTGAGGGCCGACGACGTCCTTGGCGATTTCCTGGAAACCGCTCACTGACTTGAACCAGCCGTTCTTGTTGTTGCGAGCGGCAATTCCGAGCAAAGCTCTGCTCGCAGGTGTGTAGCCGCCATTCAGCCGTTCGGCCTCTATGGCATCTAAGGTGACCTGTCCGTTCGACTTCGACTTGATGTGCTCTGCCATTAGCTCGCGGCCTACCATCTCGTCCGCCTTATTCAGCAGCGCGTGCACCGCGTCATTGCTTGAATAGCGGAATAGCTCGTCCTCGAGCGCCAAGCCGGGCCGCCACGTAAGGTACTGGCCGCCAGCCGCAATGAATCTCTCGACGAGTCCGACGGTTAAAACAGGCTTGTCCGCATCGACGAAGACGAGGACACGATAGCCCAACTTCAGGAATGCCTCCCCTCGTGTGAAGCATTGGTCGGGGCTTCCTCCGCCGACGTCCACGTATGAGCCTCCGTGGGCCAGGAATGACGTCGCGCCACAGAAGACCCACCACTGGTCCATCCCGCGAGCGAATCCGACCTCGCTGGCGCCTTCGCAGACGATAACGGACTTGGACAGGAAGGCCTCGGCCGCCCTGCGCAATGTGCCCTGGATGGCGTCGTCCGTACCGGCGCATGTCGCTGTATGGATGCCCGAACGCTGGCGCACGACGAAAAGCTGGTTGCCAGCGAGCTCCCTGAGCGTCACCGGAGAATGGGTTGTCATAAAGACCTGCAGCGGTTGGGTCGCGTCCTTCGCACCGAGTGAGTCGAGCAGACGCATGAGCCGGTGCGGCTCAAGTCCGTATTCGACTTCATCTACAAGAGCAACGGTGGCGGCGGCCGCTGCGGCCCTTTGCAACCCCGCGACAAGGAGCCGCCCCGAACCAGTGCCCAACGACCGCAAAGGAATGCCGGTCTCGCTGTGGAGGGCGATAGCACCATCGCCAATCGACACCGAGTGAGCATCAAGTAGCGCCTGAGCGCTCGCACCGACGGCTACACCCAGGCCGATAGCTGTCTGGGTTACCACTTGTAGGGTTTGAGCAAATTGAGGGCCGGCCTGCGCGCCGAAGGTGGCCCGGGCGGCGCGTGCCGCTCCAGCGAGTTCCGCGCCAAGGTTCGCGCGCTCTTCTGTGAGCCGGTTCAACACTGAGCCCTTGGCCCAGGAAAGGTTTGTGTTTGCGTAGGTGCCGATTCGGGCTGGTGCTACGAGGCTGCGGTCCTTCCAGGTCAGCGACCGGTCCAGTTGTTGGTGGGCGGCTCGGTCGGAATAGAGCGTCCAACTCGGCTCAAGGTCGCCCTTGACCTCGAGCTTCAGCGTCAAAACCGTTTCTAGACCTGCGCGCGGCTCGTCTTCAAGCAGCCCCGTGCCGAGGTCAAATCCGCGAAGAAAGTCTCCGTAGGTGTCGATGTTCTTCAGCTCGTCGGGTAGTACGCCGAGCGTGGCCGCAATCACGATGGTCCGGGTGACGTCCAGGCTGAAGAAGTCCGTGTCGCCGAAAGGTGCGCTCCTCCGCGCTCCAAGGCACAGGTCGATGGCATCGAGGATGGTCGACTTGCCACTATCTCCTGGGCCAATAAGGCAGTTCACTCCGTTGGACGGTGTCCAATCGAGCGTCTGTATTGAGCGAAAATTGCGAATTTCAAGGCGGCGGATGCGAGTCATGATTTCTCTTTGTTGGTCTGGTAAATTTCCCAACGCGACGGGAAGCTGCCCAAGGGATGCACGGGTACTCGTCAGGCATGCCCAAGCGTCAGCTCTCGCATGCAAACCGATCATCGAGAGTCTAGATGCAGACTGACCGCATGTAGCCGGAAGCGGGTATTCTAGCCTGTTGGCATCATCGACCGTTCAGGCCGAAGATCTGTTGTCCTTCGCTGCCCTAGCTAGGCCAAGGTTCCGTTTATCCGCATTTCAATGCGAATCCCGGCGGCTGTTGCCATGTTCACCAACGAATCAAGCCCGAACAAGTTGATTTTGCTGTGTAACAGGTCGGAGATACGCGGCTGAGTCACGCCGAATAGTTTGGCTGACCTAAAAAAATAAAAATATTTTTCATAAATTACTCTCTCCTTGGGAGCGGCAGGTATTTCAATACATGCGGACTTTTCGTTGAAGTATTTCCGACGTCGGAAGTAATTTAATTGTAGTAGAATCAAAGACTTAAAGTTGACTCGTTGAAGTTTTATCGCTAACTTTGTGATGTTCTCAGAACCATTTCAAAGTGCGACAAGTGACAAGCCCATTTTCTGTTTTTTTCAAAACGATCCGTTTGCGGAGCCGACTTAGACAGTCCGAGCTCGCGACGATCCTCCACTACGAGCAGGCGTACGTCTCCGCGATCGAGTTGGGCGTCAAGCCGCCCAGCGACGAGTTCATGCGCAAGCTCGCTCTTGGCTTGAATTTCACGGATGAGGATGTGGCGGGAATGCACCAGGCGGCAGAGCAATCGCAGCGTCGCTATGTCTTGCCACGCGATGTGCCGACGGAGACCTATCTGCTGTGCCACCAGATGTGGAAGAAAATTGACCGGCTCTATCCCGCTCAAATACGAGCGATCAGCGAAATGCTGAATATGGATGAACAAATCGCGCGTGAGCCGAACGTGCCGACACGGCTGCGCCGTCGCGTGAAGGAGGCTGCCAAAAAGTAAAAAAGGGACAAAACCTTGCGGCTTGCCCCTCTTTCAGCCAGATGAACTGGCGGTACTGCCTTCGTGGAGATTGCAGTATCCGCAACGGCTGTTTGCAGGTCAAGCCTCTCGTACTAAATCCACACTGGTTCGTCGAATGGCCTTCGGTTTTCCAACCGACGGTAGGGCGTTCGTACGCCTTCGAAACGGATGTTCCAGCGGTTTGCTGATCTTGTTCAGCAGCCTCGGACCGGTGTTACCTACGAAAACAGCGTTGAGGATATTGATAGTGCTAGACACCAAACCATCCAACGTTCCTGGCATAGGGACGTTCAAATCAGTATTGCCGTTTCACTCCACTCGTAATCCTGTGCGGCCCAGCGGCCGTGGATTCCGAGGGAAATTCTCGTCGCGCAAGATGGGGCGAATGGTCCGTTGCGAAAGCCTGCTTGAAATGGCGGCCGTGGAGCTTGCCGAGTTTTCAAGAGGCGTCGTCGCCATCGACGAACAGCCGGTCAACATCACCTACCAGCTTGACGGTAAGTCCCGCCGTTACACCCCTGATTTTCGATTCAAGTGGGAAAACGGCGAGCAGTGGTATGTGGAAGTCAAACCGCTGGAGCTGCTCAACGAACCCGCCAACATTGCGCGCTTCGCAGCTATCGCCCGCTTCTTTGAAGCGCAAGGCGCAGCCTTCGTCGTCCTGACGGAACGCCAGCTAAAGCTCCCTGTTCGTAACAAACAGATCAAATATCTTCTGCGGTACATGCCTCGCGTTCCTACTGCAGTTCCTGTTCAGATTCTGCAGCAATGGTGTCCAGGGCATTCGTTCAGTTTTCTGGAGGCCGAACGAATGCTAGGTGGCAGCTCGCAGCTCCTTGGGTTGTTGGCACAGCGAACCCTCGTTTGCGACCTAGATAAACCGAGGTCACCAGATACCGTAGTCCGCTTGTTCTGCGAGGGGGATGATCATGCACTTTTCGCTTAGGCCGGATAGCATTCTTCGCCTAGATGGGGGCTACTACAGGGTGATTGAAACCACGGTAGCCAAAGCCATGCTCAGATCAGCAAAGCAAGGAGACCTTCGTGAGTTCTTACTGGAGGATCTGCTGGCAAGCTACGAAGCGGGCCGATTGATTTTCACGGACTTGCTGAATTTCCCTGACGAAGATGTCGAGGCTTTGCAACCTAAGTGCGAGCGAAGCCTGGCAGATTTTCCAGAGAAGCTTCGCAACAAAGCGATCCTTAAGTGGAAATACCTCTCGGCGATTTGCCCGCAGGGGATAAATCCTTTCTCCAGAAACGAGCTGAAAGAAGCTCTCAAAGGTGTCGCCCGGAATTATGGGCCGACAGAAGTTCCTCCGGCCATCGCAACTTTCTATCGCTGGTTACGTGTATGGAATTCGTCCAGATGTGACGTGCGTGCGTTGGTTGACCGCTCTGACCTTAAGGGGCGTAAACCCAAAAATTATCCCGCGCGTTTGGTCGAGTTGATTAACGAAGCGATACAGAAGGTTTACCTGACGCCACAGCGCGAAACGAAGAAGGAGGTTCACGATTGGCTGCTCGCGCAAATCAACCGCGAAAACATCAAACGTCCGCCCAATGAAGCATTGCCTCGGGTCACTATGAAAGTGGTGAACCGAGTACTCGGACAGTACGACCGCTATGTTGTACTCAAAAAGCGATATGGCGCACGCGTCGCGCAACAGATGCTATCCCTTTTTGGTCAGGGACCGCGTTGTGAGCGACCCCTGCAACGAGTGGAAGTCGACAACACTCCGCTCGACATTCTGGTGATTGACGACATCACTCGTCTTGTCTTGGGCAGGCCGTGGATCACGGTGATGATCGACCATTACTCACGGATGGTTGTGGGTTTCCATATCAGCTTTCGCAGGCCAAGCGTGGAGTCCGTGTTGCGCTGCTTGCGGCATGCCCTGTTGCCCAAGACTTATGTGCGCGGTCGTTTTCCTGCAGTCCAGGGCGAATGGCCTTGCTACGGCCTGATTGAACTTCTTGTCTGTGATAACGGGCTGGAGTTTCACGCAAAGGACTTGGAAGCGGCTTGTGCGGACATTGGCACTCATCTCATTTTCTGCGAGCCGCGTGCGCCCTTTCTCAAGGGTGTCATCGAGCGTTTCCTGAAGACTCTCAACTACGGGCTTCTCCACTCGATGCCCGGGACAACGTTTGCCAAATATGACAAACGCCTTGACTATGCATCAGTCGCGAAGGCCGTACTGACCTTCTCGGAACTGCAGGATGTAATACATCGCTGGATCATCGACATCTACGGTGGATCGTTTCATCACGGAATTGACAATTGCCCACTGCAGCTATGGAGTCAAGGCGTTACCGCACATCCACCTATGCTTGCCCCCAATGCAAACGAGCTCAACATCTATTTAGGTACGGTGGAGACACGGCAGCTCGACAAGGATGGAATTCAGATATCGAATCTGAACTACGTGTCGGATGCGTTAAGGGCGATACGCGGAGACCACAAGTCGGTGAAAGTTACGGTCCGTTCCAATCCAGATGACCTTGGGGTCGTGCACGTACTTGATCCTGTGCGAAAGGAATACGTCGAGGCACGGTGCTCACACTATGAGTATGCAAACGGGCTTTCCATAGAGCAGCACCAGCTTATTGGAAAGAAGGCGCGGGCCGACTATGCGCAGCTGCCGTATTACGACGCGATGTTGGCCGCAAAGCTTGCCTTGCGCGAGTTCACCGATTCGCTTCTTGAGGGGCGACGGTCAAAAGGCAAAAAGAAAGATCAGCAAAAAGACGTCGCTGTGCTTCAGCAACATGCAGAGAATCCCAAGTCGAAAGCGAGGCGTTTTGATATTCCAAGCGTGGTGAAATCTGACGATACGCACTCGCTACCAGACCAGATGGAAAAGTGGTTTGAAGATTTCGAAGCACCTGCCTTCCTCATAGAACGTCTAGGCAAGGCGCCGGCAAATCTTACGAATCACCAACACGCATAGGGATCCATACCATGACAAATGTTGCACATAACGAGTCACCTGCTTCCGGACCACGACCTCTTCGCGTGACTGATTTTCCGAAAGATCTGTTTGATCTTTCCACTACAGAATTATTGACGCCAATCTCCCAGGCGGTGACATTTCGGCGCCAGCTTATCCATTACCCCGGTTTCGTTGGCGCAATACAGGCTGTGGAACGCTGCCATGCAATGGGGCGACACAAGCTCGAAGAACCGGACTGCTTGCTCGTGACGGGGGTGTCGGGGTGTGGCAAGTCCACTCTCCGCAAGACCTACGCAGACCGTCATCCGCGCGTTGAGCTTGAGGATCGAACGGTCATTCCGGTGTTGCACTTGGAGTTGCCATCGCAACCGACGATCAAGAATGTAGCTGAGCGGATTTTGATGGCAATGGAAGACCCGTTTGCCGCCCGTGGATCGGCGGAGAGCAAGACGGCTCGCATTATCAAATTGCTCGCGGAGTGCCGCGTTGAGCTCGTGATCCTTGATGAGTTCCAACACTTCGTGGATCGTGGCCGTGGTGTGGTGGACTACAAAATCGCCGATTGGCTCAAGCAGATCATTAACGCTGCGCGGGTTCCCTTCGTCCTAATGGGTCTTCCTCGCTGCGAACGCATTCTGGAAGCAAATGAGCAGTTGCGACGAAGGTTCTCCGCGCGATTTGAGCTCAAGCCCTTCTCTGTTAGGACCAAAGAGTCCGCACGCGAGTTCAAGCGCATCCTCAGTACTCTGAACGAAGAGCTGCCGTTTCCGGACCGCTCGGTTATCGCTGGCGCGGACGTGGTGTCGATGATGTTCTACGCCACCAATGGGCTCATTGACTACCTCATCAAGCTCGTGAGCAAAGGGATTGAAATTGCCGCAAATGAGGAGCGGAATCAGATTGATTTGAATGTCTTGGCGCGCGCATTTTCCCTGGCGATCTTCCAGCAGTGTTCCGACGAGACAAACCCCTTCCATCCGGACTTCATCCGTCGCGTGCTTAATCATCAGGGAGAGCCATTTCATGGTTACGCCTGACAGTGAAGGTGTTGGCCGATTGCTGGTACACCCGAAGCCATTGCGCGGAGAGAGCCTACATGGGTTCGTTCTGCGAGTAGCCGACGCTAACGGCATACAGGACGAGCTGTCCTGGGGTTGGCGAGCAAGTATTTGTGGCCGCGCATTGTCTGCTGAGAAGGCACTGCAAAACGTGAGCTCCTTGACGGGAGTCAGAGTAGATGAACTGCAAGGACTGGCCCATCTGTTTCTGACCAGTCACGGCACTGACACTTGCGAGTGGATGGGTCATAACCTGCGTCGGTCAGTTTTTCGAATTCATCCGTCGATTTGCCCACAATGCCTTGAGGACAACCCGGCCACTCGTGGCATCTGGGATCTGCGTTTGATCACGGCTTGCACTCGCCATCGCAGCTGGCTCGTTGATACCTGTTCTTCTTGTCTGGCCCCCTTGAGTTGGCGCAGAAAGGGTGTCTTCACTTGCAGTTGTGGAGCAGATCTCACAAGGGAGCAGCGCAACACTCCTGTTCCTGACGAGATCCTTGCCGTGACGTCGTTTGTAGAGCAGCAAATCATGCGCGATCTGCCTGAAGCTCAATCAGAGATCAGGCTTCCCGCTTGGCTGAGGGACGTTGAAATGGGGGTGGTCCTGCATTTTTTGAACAGTGGAATCAGAAAGCTTGCCGCGACGTTCGAGTTACCCCTTGAGTGGAAAGGGATCGGATCAAAAAGATTGGCAGGGGACATACACGTTGCCAGCATTGCATCCCGATTCCTAAGCGCTTGGCCGTCTGGTCTCTATGCAATCATGCGAGGGGATGCGAAGGTCGATCGACGCACCAAGCGAATGCGCTGGAATTGCCTGGCCGAGGCCTTCATAGGATTTGCGGATATCCACAGGGCGATTGTACGTGGGGGCTGGTCACTTAACAGAATCATGGAGGATGGCTCACATTATTTCCAGACCACCGATATGACGCCAGCTGAAAAGCGAGCAAATGTTTTTCTGGTGCAACATACCTTGTATCTCTCATATCGGTTGGAGCTCGCAGGTCGAAGCATTGGGATGCCATCATGATGCTTCTCGTGCGGCCACTTCCCATCGCAGGGGAAAGTGCACAAGGTTATGTTTGCCGTATTACCGAATCAAATGCGGCAGACTATTCGCGGTGGCTGCTATCTGTACGCACCGGAGACGTCGTACCCATAAGGCGGTTGCATCCTATTGAAGGATTGGTCGGGCGAAACGGAATATGCGAGAGTTTGCGAGGCCCGATATCACATCTAAATCAGCTAAACGCACCGGATCCTGGAGGCTTGCATGGCAGATACTGGAACATGCAACGACCACGATTTTGTCCGCTGTGCTTGCAACATTCGGCGCATTGGCGCGGCGCTTGGGACCTTGTCTTTGTCACCGCGTGCGCCGCGCATGGCGCAAGTTTGATTGACGAGTGTTTCAAGTGTGGACGGCCGCTAAGCTGGAACCGGAAGCAAGTAGTTGCGTGTTCGTGCGGCGCAGATCTCCGCCTATCAAAGCTTGTGAAGGCCGATCGCCATTCCTTGCAGCTAGCAACAGCTTTGGTCGGCCGACTAGACAGGAGCGAGGGGCACACCGTTGAAGGGTTTGAGCATCTCGACGCTATCTCAATCGAGCAGCTACTCCGACTTATTTGGTTCTTGGGCGGATACGGGATGCAGTCGACTTCGAAGGCTCAGAAGATTGCCGGGCTGGCATCGATGAATGTGGCGATCCGAGTAACTGGCGAAGCAGCCCATGCGCTAAGTGAGTGGCCCAATAATTTTCATTGTTTGCTACGCAGGATCATGGCGGAACGAGCTTTACTTGGCTCAGGAAACAGTTTGGCATTGTGTTTTGGGCGCTTCTATCAAACGTTGTACAACGCTTTTCCTGAGCCGGAGTTCAATTTTCTACGTCAGTCGTTCGAGGCCTACGTTTCGGATCACTGGGAAGGTCAGCTCGCTGAGCGCAATCGCAGGCTATCAAAGCGGATGCGCGTTCAGCATGACTGGGTGCCAACTAAGAACGCCGCTCGCGCGTTGGCCGTGAGAGCTTCAATGGTTCGGGAATTTGTCGAACGCGGACTGCTTGTTGGACGTCTGCAGAAAACTGCTAAAGGCCGCGTCATGGGAGCTATCTCAAAATCCAGCCTTGAAAATCTCCTCAGCGACAAACTGCACTGGGTCACGCTCAAGACGGTCCGCACAAAATATGGAATCTCGCGGCGAACTGGGCATGCATTGATCGAGGAGGAGGTTCTGAAGCCGATCAGCGGGCCCAGTGTAGATGGTCGTCAGGTTTGGCTGTTCGACGACCGAGATCTGGAAAAGTTGGATCTGTCTCAGATCGGCAAATCTTGCTTGCGTAAATTATCTACAGGGAAAGTGAGTAGTCATGCGTGAAGAACTAGCGGCACAGCTAAGGGAAAAATATCCGGACATGTTTCCTCCCCGAGACGATACCGGATCCGGATTCTTGTTCGAGTGCGGTGATGGGTGGCACGATCTGATCGACGCGTTGTGCTGGACGATAGAGCAAGAAGTGAAAAATAGGGATGGGTCAGTTGCTCCCGTGCAGGCAATCCAGGTCAAAGAGAAGTTCGCAGGCTTGCGGTTCTACTACAGTGGCGGCAACTCATTTATCGAAGGCGCGGTGCGCATGGCAAATGTGACCTCGTACTGCATATGCGATCAATGCGGAAACTCTGGAAGCCACATGAAAGACACGAAAGACATCGAGATGACTCGGTGTGAGGTTCATGCCCCCAAGAAAAGGAAATATACGAGATGACGGCAATACATGCCTTCCCTCTGATTTTTCGGGCTATGTCTGTTCAACGGTTTGCGAGCAGCCGAGAGCTCATATGTTGATATTTCTCGACACCGAATTCACAGACTTCATCAATTGCGACCTGATTAGTATTGGCATGGTGTCGGAGGACGGAAGGCATGAGTTCTACGCAGAGCGTAGCGATTATGTGAGTGACTGGCAGAGTGACTTCGTGCGTGTTGCGGTCGTGCCTTTGTTGGGAGGACACGCCGGACGTAGTTTTGGTCGCCAAGAGCTAGGTGAGCAACTCAGGGCTTGGTTCTCAAGCTTGCCAAGGAGCGTGCAGATTGCTTGCGACTCTGTTCATGATCGCGACCTGCTGTGGGACGCATTTGACCAGGACCTTCCCGTCAACTTGAGCAGATCAATATTCGATCTACGCCCTTTGATTGATACGACGGTTTATCATAAAGCGGTCTGCTGCTATCACGATCAACCCGCGCAGCCTTGGCATCACTCGCTGCACGATGCACGTGCGCACAGAGCAGGTTGGTTGGCGTGGCAGGACGACAGGCGCCAAAAACGATTGAAAGGCTAAGAAGGCTTACGATAGCCCGGCGCGAACGCCGCACTCCCAACGCCATATAGCGCGAGCGGATCGCTTAGCCACAAGCGAAAAGCTTCGTCACTCAAACTGTGATCGGGGGAGCAGTCGACATGCCATTGCCGTAATACGTACCCGGCCATGGCGGCACGTAGATTCAGGCGCAACACGCTGTCCTGCATGCCGTAGTCCATTTCCGTGATCGAAGACTTTCTGTCTGGGTGCGGCACCAACGTCAGCTCCACGATGCGATTCCATTGAATGTCCGAAGCCGCCGTTTCGTGTCTTGCGATGGGGCCATCGCTCATGACCTCAGTTTTGCTCATTCGACTAAAGACGAAATCTCGGAAGTCCTGATTTTTTCTATCGAACGCGCGGATGTGCCAGCGGAGCCCGTCCGTAGCAATTGCAAATGGCACGACCTCGCGCTTGGAAGCCCCACTTGTGTGAGAGGCGTACTGCATCCTCACAGCTTTGCCCGAGTAAATAGCTCTCGTAACGGGAGCCAAAACATGGATCAAAGGGCGGTTGAGCGCCATTGGCACTTCGCACGAAATCATCGGGCCTGCGACGGGATTTACGCCATCGCCAAAGCCTTGAGATAGAGCCATCAAGACGCGTTCTTGGACGTGTTCAAAGGCTGGCTCGAAGCCGCTGCCGATGACATAGGTCTTCGAGACGTTGTCGAATTCGATGTTGGCCGGAAATAGGCTCTTATAGAGCGCGAAGTCGCGAGTCGCGGCGGCGGCTGCGATGCCAAACCTTGTCATCAGGTCCGCTCGTCGGACGTCTCCCAGAAAATAGAGCCGAAACTCAATGTAAGCCAGCCGTTCGCGCTGGGCTTGATTGAGGTTATCCATTGCAGACATATCAGAGCCAGACGTTGCTTGGGGGACGGGTGCGGATTCTGCCTTAATGCCAATTCATCGTCAAACCATATAGATCTGTTTACATCATCAAAATGATGATGTAACGTTCACGTAAAGCCACATCCGGTGGTTTTGCAAAGGAGAGTTCAAATGGCAAAAAACCCACCAAGTGGAGATGGTCATCGTGTTGGCGCAGTAAAGGATCGTAGCCAAACCCAGACGCCTGCAGGCAACTGGGTCAAGCGCGATACAGGCAATGGGCGCTTCATGGACGTTAAAACGGCGGACAAGACTCCATTCAAGGGCGTCCGAAAAGAAAAGTGAAACCGGTTCAGTAGAAGAACTGGAAGGGAGATTTACATGTCTTGCGGACGTACACATCAACTCATTGCTGGAGTCGCAATCGGCTCCGCTTGTGTGGTTATGGAAGCTGACCGGCCAGAGAAAACCTTGAAGCCGTTCGTTGGCGCTGTGCTGAGCGCCAGCTTGACGAAATTACCGGATGTGCTCGAGCCCGCAATTCATCCCAACCACCGCCAGTTTTTTCATAGCGTAGCTTTTGCCGGATTGCTTGGGCTTGTAGCCCACAAGATTTATCGGTGGGAGCCCAAAAACAAGGACGATGAAACCGTTCGGTTTGTCTTGTTGGTGGGCGCGGCGGCCTACGCTATCCACCTGTTGCTCGACGCAAGCACACCGAAGTGCCTGCCCCTGTTCGGGACGTTCTAAGTGAAGGAAACGTGATGCCAAATTCAAAGAATGTTCATGTTGTTAGGCGCGGCGACGGGTGGGGTACCTTGCGCGAGGGTGGTGAGCGTGCAAGCAGCGTGCATGACACTCAAGCTGAAGCGATCGAAGCCGGTCGTGATATGGCTCGCAATGGACATGGTGAGTTGCTCATTCATGGCCGCGACAATTTGATCCGTGCGCGGGATTCGTACGGAAACGATCCCTGCCCTCCAAAGGACGAAAAATGATCAAGATGAGCTTGAACGGACCGAGCAAACGAGACTTGGCCAAGCTAGTAAATGCGGCAGTCGAAAAACAAATTACGACTGCTGTGCAAAAGGTCGCACGAGCACACGGTGGCGTAAAAATCCGCTTCAAGCACAAAGCTGATGGAACGGTCGCTTCGGTGGAGTTCGAAGGTGCTGAAAAAGCGGTCGTGGCAGCACGTGCGGCAATAGCGGACTAGGGGGACGGCGATATGCTTGAAGAGTTTCTTGTTGTTTTTGCGCATTCACCGCGAACCCAGCGGGCGTTGTGGCTGGGTGTGCTGTCATTCGCTCTAGTGCTTTTCGGCGGTGATTATCTGGTAAGCAACTTTAGCGTGCCAGGAATGATGGCACCGCTTGTTGAAAGCATTCGCGAACCAATGCGTGGGTTCTGCATTGTGTTTGCCTTCATTGTGCTCGGACAATTTTTGATCGCCGCATTCAAGAGTTACATCAAAGATCGAAAGAGATTGTTTGACTACTAATTGGCCACGAATGCCATGTACCACGGAGAGGGCGCAGTGCTACTGGAACAAAGCGCTTCTCAGCTGTTAAGTCGTTTATGACTTAAAAACCATGCGCATCTGCGCTACTTCAAAGGCAGCATTGCCTTTTTCCGCACTACATAGGGGACTTCAAATGTCAGGCCATTACATCATTAAGAAATCTAGCTCTGTTCAGCCCTACTACTTTGTACTTCGCGCCGATAACAATCAGGTAATCCTGACAGGCGAAAATTATTCGACCAAGCAGGGAGCTCAAGGCGGTATCGCATCGAGTCAAGCCAACAGCCCGCTGGAAAGCCGTTACGAGCGCAAGAAGTCAGCGGCGGTTCAGCCGTATACTTTCGTGCTGAAGGCCGCAAATGGCGAGCCCATCGGACGGAGCGAAAACTACTCGACCGAAGCCAGCCGTGATGCCGGCATCTCATCAGTCAAGGCTAATGGGCCCACAAAGGACATCCGCGACGAAACCTGAGCCGTCAATCAACAACGGCAATGATCCTGAGGGAAGTGAGAGGCCGGTCGGTTAACACACCGACCGGTCGAGTTACTTCGGCATCATTCACACAAGTTGCTTAGCCCTGAGCACTTGTCATTGATTAAACCAGACATAGCCATGTTTTAAGCGCAAACCCTCCGAGCTGATATTTGGCGCGGTCGAAAGCTGAAATCTTCGTCGTTGCCAACTTCGGGCATGCCAACAGACACTTCTGTGAAGGTCGTTGGCATCTTGAAATTGCACTATGGTCGATTGTTGGCTGATGATAAGAACATTATGGATAGTGATGATCCAAAAGCGAACAAGTCTATGGATAGGACGGAACTCTATGAAGAGGTCTGGTCAGATCCAGTAACGGTAGTAGCAGCACGGTACGGCTTGTCAGACGTGGGCTTGGCCAAAATCTGCAAGAGGTGGCAGATCCCGTTGCCGAGCCGTGGGTATTGGGCAAAGGTCAAAGCAGGACGAGTTATGGCACGAGTAGCTCTGCCGCCATTATCGAAGCCGCCAGTCATTCCAGTCAGCATCAAGAAAATCAGCGACACCGAACAAGCGCAGAAAGCGATGAAGCGCAAAACTGCTTCGGAAATTCGGCGCAATGTATCGCAGGAAAATCCTGAACAAGAAAGCACTCAACGACATCCCTTGGTTCTTGCTGCAGCAAAGTGTCTTAGCAAAGCTAACCCTTCGCCGAAGGGTTTACTTTCGGCGCCTGAAGAAGTCCTGCACTTGGCGGTTACGCAGTCGAGTCTTGATCGTGCGCTCGACTTGGCACGTATTGCTTCGTGAGTTGGCTAAGCTCGGTGTTTCAGTGCGAATTGACGGCCGGCGTAAGGAAACAGCTCTTTGCCACAACGATACCGCTGTGATTCTGACAATCACTGAACATGTCGCCCGACAGCGGCATATAGAGACGCCTGCGGAGAAGAAGGCGCGGGATCGATACCACGAACGAAACCGCTTTGATTTCAGCCTGGCCTACCCTCAGATTCCACAATACGACTATCTACCTACTGGCAAGCTAACCATTGCGGCAGGGCGCTGGCCGTCCCGGACCTGGCGCGATACACCGAATACACCTCTCGAACAACGCATGCCAGAAGTAGTCGCAGGGATAATTACCCTTGCTGCTGATACCCGTGAGCACGAGGACGAGCTGGCGCGCGCGAAGGAGCTAAGGCGGCAAGCGCAGGATCGGTATGAGTTCCTTATACAACGGAGAAAAACCGAGGAACAGGCGACAGAGGCGCTTGACAGGGATGCGCTCAACTTTGAGCGTGCGAATCGGATACGTGCCTATCTGACGGCATTTCGAGAAAACGCCGAGCGGAGTGGCGGGCTTTCCGAAGACCAACTTGAATGGCTCAAGTGGGCAGCAGCCAAAGCGGATTGGATAGATCCGCTAATAGACGTCGCGGATATCATCTTGGATGCCCCAGAGCCAAAGAGGTCTGGCTACTGGTAAGCTTCCTTATTCCTGACCCTGTCCGATGGTTAGTTCAGCCTATCGGAAGGTATCATCCAGGTACGGCTGCGCGGCATTCTCACCATTTCGGGTGCAGATTCGGAGCGTTCTCACTAATTCGGCTTAAGTGATGAGACGGGATGGCCAGAATTGGTGAACAAGTCTTTGTTTTCGTTAGAGGCGGAATCTCATCAATTCGGCTCGCGCGCATGTGCGCGCATCCCGAAATGATGAGAAAAAATCCCGATTCGTGAGACTGGAAATTCCGAAATAGTGAGACGCACGTGGAAAATGAAAAGGCCCTGAGAAGGGTCTTTTCATTTTCTGCAGAAAATCCTTATCGATCACTCAATCGAGTCAATCTCCATACGGTAGTGTTACTACCGCTTTTCGGCCATATCGGCCACTCGCTTGAGCAGCGTTCAGGGGCCGCTCCAACCACTTACCGGACGTTGTGCTCTTTAGCCGTTCAACTGCTTACAACCCACACGAGCCAAATTTTAAAACAATCTGATCTGGTTCTTTTGTTGGGAACTGAATCTGTTTTGGTCTAGGGGCCATAGATTTAATGACGTAGTCCAAACCCGCACAGATTGCGTCATGTTGAACCTAGAGCAGCCCCTCAAGTTTCACCCCCGGTCTTCCTCCGGGAAGATTCACGCACGCTCAACAGCCGGCAGATACAACCGTATCCGCTGGATGATGTTTGCTCTCACCCAGCTGATTTTCTATGGCACATGCTGGTTAAATTGGGATGGGCGCCAAGCTGTGCGATTCAGTTTTGAAGAAGGAAAGTTCTACCTTTTTAATCTAGTGCTTTGGCCGCAGGATGGGCTCTACCTCGCAATGCTGCTTATTTTGTCGGCGCTTGCCCTCTTCGCTGTCACTGCGGTGTTGGGCCGGCTGTTTTGCGGATTTGCCTGCCCTCAGACGACCTACACTGCACTGTTCATGGCGATTGAGGAGTGGAGTGAAGGCAAGCGTTCTGCTCGCATCAAGCTCGATGATTCTGCCTGGAACACGAAAAAGCTCTTTCTACGTGGGCGCAAGCATGCGCTGTGGCTGCTTTTGGCACTCTGGACGGGCTTGAGCTTTGTTGGTTATTTCGTGCCGGTACGCACGGTAGTGCCCGAATTTTTAAACGGGACCGCTGGTACCTGGAGTGTTTTCTGGACCTTGTTCTACGCTGGATTTACTTATCTGATGGCGGGCTTTCTGCGCGAAAAGGTCTGTCAGCACATGTGCCCGTATTCCCGCTTTCAGGGCGTCATGTTCGACGCTAGTACCGTGACTGTGGGTTATGACCACTCGCGCGGTGACGCGCTCAGCCGATTGAGTTTGTTGTGTGGTCGCCCAATTCCCCTCAACCAGTAAGGGTCGTCGAAAAATCGAAGTTCCTGCTACCCATGTAAACGCCCGTTATGAAACCCTCTTCGGAGACTCAGAACAGAGCCTCACGACAAGATCAAAACGGGCGCTGACTACTTTAGGGTAAATTGGGCTTATACCGCGTTGACTGTTTCGAACGCCCACTCGAGCCAAGGGATAAAAGCCGCTAGATCTCTCGTTTCAACCGTGGCACCACACCAAATACGCAAGCCCGCAGGTGCATCCTTGTAGGAGCCAATATCGAAGGCCACGCCTTCTGTCTCCAGCAGGCGGATGATCTGCTTGACCTTCTCTGGTGTGGTTTTGAGGCTAAGACAGACCGAAGTATTCGAGCGGATCTCGGGTGTCCTGGCGAGAAACTCGATCCAGGGGGTACGCGTCACGAAGTCGGCAAGCACGGTTAAATTGGCTTCGGAGCGCCGAATCAACGCTGGCAAACCGCCAATTGAGTCCGCCCATGCCAAGGCATCAAGATAATCTTCATTCGCAAGCATTGAAGGTGTGTTGATGACGGTGCCTTCGAAGATTTCCTCCATCAGTTTGCCGCCCTTTGTCATCCGGAACACTTTGGGCAGCGGCCAGCTTGGTGTATGGGTTTCCAGGCGTTCAACCGCGCGCGGGGAAAGAATCAGCATGCCGTGCGCGCCTTCGCCACCCAACACTTTTTGCCAGGAAAAAGTCACGACATCCAGTTTGGGCCAGGGTAATTCCATGGCGAAAGCAGCACTGGTTGCATCACAGATGGTGAGCCCTGCGCGCTCGTCCGGTATCCAGTCTCCATTCGGGACCTTGACGCCTGAGGTCGTGCCGTTCCAGGTGAAGACGATGTCGTGCCGAGGATTCCATAGCGCCATATCCGGAAGTTCTCCGTAGGGGGCACTGATATGGCGTGCATCTGGCAGCTTGAGTTGTTTGAGCACATCTGTTGCCCAGCCCGCACCAAAAGACTCCCAGCTGAAAACATCTACTGGCTTAGGGCCGAGCGCGCTCCACAAGAACATTTCTATTGCCCCTGTATCCGAAGCCGGAACTATGCCGATGCGATAGTCTTGCGGCACACCAAGGATACGGCGTGTCTCGCTGATGGCTTTTCCCAGACGCGCTTTTCCGAGGCTACTTCGATGGGATCGCCCCAGAACTACTTGATCTAATCCTGCCAATGAATATCCCGGGCGTTTGGCGCAGGGGCCGGACGAGAAATTGGGAACAACGGGCTTGGCGCAAGGTTTGGTAAAAGTTGTCATATGTGATGCTTTCAATGGAGATGAACGTTAAAAATTTTCGCTGGTGACATTTGCGATGGCAGCGACGGTGTAGTTCATATTCTGTGGATTTAACCCGGCAATATTGATCCGTCCGTTCTGAATCAAATAAACGCCCCAATCCTGGCGTAACGCTTCAATCTGTAATGCAGACAAGCCCGTGAAGCCGAACATGCCTCGCTGTCTGCTCAGATGGCTGAAGTCTCTTGCCTCCTTGTACGCAAGGCGGCCGAGAGGCACTTGCTGGGTGCAACGCGCTCTGTCCACAGCGCGCGCCTGAGGTCGTTGCCTGAAGCGCTGGGGAGCGCTACTCCCCCAGAG
>NZ_JBEWZI010000010.1:0-160332 GCF_040566545.1 Uliginosibacterium flavum | reverse complement strand
CCCGAGTCAGCAGCTTCGCCAGAGGGGCTGAGAAGCTGAAGGCGATTTATGCGTTATGAGTTGTGTGGAATGGTATGGGTTACGCCTGCGGCCAACCCGCCAGACCGGCCCAGACCTCCGCCAAACGCCGCCATTAACTCAGTCCCAAGCCCCTATTTCCCAGTCCTCATGCTCGAACTCACCCTCCGCGTCGCCCTGCGTAACCCGTTGCAACACAAGCTGCGCAGCGTGCTGACGCTGAGCGGCATCGTGATGGCGATTCAGGCGTTCAGCCAGCTCGGCACCATCGCCTCGGCTTGGTATGCGGGGCGACTGCTGGTCCGCGAACACATAGCACTTTAACGGCAATGCCTTCGTCGTCACCGAACAGAGCGGCGACGGCATGTGCCGCGGCTTCCCCGGTGGTGCCTGGCAACTCCCGGCCTATGTCAGCAAGGTGGTGACATAGGACAAGGCCAAGCGCTGAAGCCACTGCGCAAGAGCTGGCTGCAGAGCCGCATCTGGCGGACTTCTGCAGACTGGCATGCTGGACAGGCAAACGGGACGGTCCTCTTCAGGCAGGCATGCTCAAGAGGCATGTCACATGCGGCTTTGCGGGCAGCGGATCACCGAAAAGACGAATTCCACGACTTGCGACTTGCGACTCACGACTCGCGCCACTAAACTAGTCAGATAACTAGTCATCCGAGGTGCATCATGATCGCTTGGCCCGTCCAAGACGCGAAAGCGCGTTTCAGTGAGTTGCTGGATTCCTGCCTGGAAAATGGCCCGCAGGTGCTGACGCGGCGCGGGGTGGAAACCGCCGTGCTGGTGCCGCTGGCTGAATGGCAGCGCCTGAATTCGGCGGCGCGGCCCTCGCTGAAAGCGCTACTGCTGGCCGACACGGCGCGTGCCGAATTGCCGATCCCGGCACGCGGCAGCGCGCAACGCCGCACGCCGCCGGAACTCTGAGATGTATCTGCTCGACACGAATATCATCTCCGAGCTACGCAAACCACGCCCGCATGGTGCGGTGCTGGCCTGGCTGGAGGCGCAGGCTGATGTGGATCTGGCGCTATCAGCCGTGACGCTGGGCGAGATTCAGGCCGGCATCGAAATTACCCGCGAGCAGGACACGCCTAAAGCGGCCGAACTCGACGCTTGGGCCAATCAGCTCGCCGAGGTGTGGAACATCCTGCCGATGGACGCCGCAATTTTCCGGCAATGGGCGCGCCTGATGCACCGCGAATCCAACACGGTATATGAGGACGCGATGATTGCCGCGACGGCGCAGGTGCACAAGCTGACCGTGGTAACCCGCAATGTGCGCGACTTCGCCCGCTTCGGCGTGCCGGTTCTGAATCCGTTTGAGGAGTGAGGGCGCGGAGATCGCAAGTCGCGAGTCGAAAAAACCGACCTGCCCGCGACACCGCGCCTTGCGACTTGCGACTTGCGACAACCCACGAATGAAGCAAACATGAATAGCGACTGGCTGGATTTCAACAATACGGAAGACGAGACGATTGCGCTGATCCGCGCCAACGGCGCCCGTCTGCAAGTCAGCAGGCGCAACTGGATCTGGCCGGCCGCGCTCGTCTGGCTGCTGCTGATTGCGGGCGCCGCCTGGTATGTCGGTGGCAGCAGCAAGACCAGCGACGATATCGCGCTGCCCGTCTTTCTGATCGTCTTCGTCCTCATCGCGCTGGCGCTGCTGCGCAATTACCGTGGGCAATTGCAGCGTGCGGCCAAAGCGACGCCGCGCGAATTCCGTGTGGCGCTGCGCGAGGACGGTCTCGCCATCGAGGCGGAGACCGGCCACAGCCTGACCCACTGGTCGGCCATTGAAGGCATCGAGCGCCACGCCGATGGCATCCGGCTGTATTTGAAGGGTTTGCAGGCCCTGTGGCTGCCCGAGCGCTGCTTTGCCGACGCACACACGGCCACCGACTGCCTCGCCCGCATTGAGCAACACACGGGCCTGCAGGCTGTCGCCCGCATTGCTTTGCCTGCACCCGAAGTGCTCGCCGAGAAGCGGGGCAAACAAGCCCTGCTCGATCTGCTCGCCAATCTGCATGCGGGTCTGCGCTTCCTGCTGTTCAGGGCGAGCGCGCCCGGTTTGCTGCGCGTGTCGGTGCTGCAGATCGTGTTGCTGGTGGCGCTGGGCGTGCTGCTGGAGCTGGCTTTTGATCTGCTGCAGGTGGGCCTGGACGGTCAGTTCTACTGGAATGCTCTGCCCTACCAATTGTTCGCCGTGCCCTGCCTGCTGCTCTGCGCCTGGGCTGTATCCAATTGCGCGCCGTCGCCGCAGCGGATTCCGACGGCCGTGCTCGCAATTCTGACGCCCGCGCTGATCCTGCGCACGCTGTATCTGCTACTGGCGCTGCTACCCAGCACGAGCATGATTTACGTGCAGATTGTGCTGGCGGCTGCGCTGCCTTTCTGGGCAGGCTTTGCGGCCGTGGTGGCGCTGGTGCGCAGCCTCGATCTGGCGGCCGAGCAGCGTCTGGCTGCGGTGCTCGGCGTGCTCTTTCTCTTCGCGATGCCCTCGCTGTTCGAACTCACCCGCGCGCGCCTGTGGCTGCCTCCGTATGACGAGGAAAACAGCGCCAGCATGCGCAACTGGGAACGCGCCACCAAAGAAGCCGTCCTCTACGCCCAACCCGCCCTGCTCGAAGAAAGCCTGACAGCGGTGCGCAAGGGCAAGCCAGGCGTGCCGGAGCTGTATCTGCTGGCGCTGGGTGGTTATGGCTCGCAGGACGTGTTCATGCGTGAAGTCGAGAGTGTGGACAAACTGTTTGGCGAGCGTTTCGATACGCAGAACCGCAGCGTGGTGCTGATCAATAATCCGGCCACGGTGGAAGAGCGGCCGATGGCGACAACGATTGCCCTGCAACGCACGCTTGCCGAGATCGGCCGCAAGATGAACAAGGAGGAGGACGTGCTCTTCCTGTTCATGACCTCGCACGGCGCTGAGGATCACAAGTTCTCGCTGGAATTGTGGCCCTACAAGTTTGGCGAGCTGACCCCGCAAAGCCTGCGCGCCCAGCTGGATGCAGCGGGCATTCAGAACCGGGTGATCGTGGTGTCGGCGTGTTATTCGGGCGGCTTCATCGAGCCGTTGTCTGACCCGCACACGCTGGTGATGTCGGCCTCGCGCGCCGACCGCAACTCGCACGGCTGCAGCCACGAGGCGGACTGGACCTTCTTCGGCAAAGCCTATTTCGATGAAGCCCTGCGCGGCACGCGTTCATTTGAAGCTGCCTTTGCCAAGGCCAGCGCCGCACTGGCGACACGCGAGGCGGATGAAGGACTGACCGCATCGGAACCACAGATTGCCGTGGGCAGCGCCATCCGCCCGATTCTGCAGGCGATGGAACGTGGCTTGCCGCCAGAGGCCAAGGGGAATTGAGCTGAAGCAGAGCAAGCTGAAGAGCCGCATCGGGCGGGCCTCTTCAGCCAGCCTGCCCGAAGAAATCCGCCCGATGCGGCTCTACAGCCTGCCGTCAGCAGCGACCCGACCCTCTCCCCAACCCTCTCCCTGCCAGGGAGAGGGAGCCATCCGGGGCCGCGCAAGGGGTTTGCGACTTGCGACTTGCGACTTGCGACTTGCGACTTGCGACTTGCGACTTGCGAAGATTTACCAGTCCGCCATCTGCACGCCAATCCCCAGCGTGTTTTGATAGTGGTTGTAATCCATCAGGCTCTCGCCATAGCCGCTGAACCACTGCACGTAGCCACGCAACTGCGGTGAACGCGACAGTGGGAAACTCCAGCCCAATTGCACGGAGCCCCGATTTTCCTGAGTCTTCAGGTTGTTGCGCAATTGCAGATCCAGGCTGTGATTGCCGAATTTACGCCCGACAGCGAGATCGAAGCGGCCCAGGTACTGGCTGATGTCGGGATTGTCATCGTCGGTTTTTTCCTTGATGCGCAACCAGGGCCGCAGCGCCACGGCGTATTCACCGTGCTCGAAGATCAGACCGCCCATGAGGCGATTCCAGCTGCGCGAGTATTCCTGCCCACGCCCGTTGGACTGGTGATTCAGGCCAACGCTGGCACTGACCATGTTCCAGCCCAGAGCGGATCGATTCACCGGGTACTGGTACCAGATTTCAGGCTCGTAATTGGTTTCGCGGAAGGGCCGCGAGGCGTCGCTGTTGTACATCTGCCAGAAAGATCGCTGGGTATAGCCCGCGATCAGATCGCCGTCCGCACCAAAGGCATCGAGCAGCAGCGGAAACTTGAAACTCAGCTGAAATTTGGTTTCGATCTTCTGGGCGCTGACATCGCCCTCTGTCGATTCATTGCGGAAAGTTGCGTTGCTCGGGCGACGCTGATCGTAAGTGAGCGGCAACACGTAATTGAGACGGTGTGGGGTCAGCGCGTAGCGCTTGCCGTAACCGACGGTTTCTTCCTGTATCCGGCGAGTCACCACGGCGGTCTTCGGCGCGTTGCTCGGCGTCGTCTTGCACGCGGCTTTCAGTTCGGCCACGGTCATCGTGTCGCTGGCGCCGGCCAGGCGCTCCATCAGACAGCGATCCAGATCTGCATCAGCGTGTGCAGCCATGCTCATTGACATCAAACCCACACCCAGCAATGCCAGGCCATTCTGCTTGTTCATACCATTCCCTTTTCCAACCACAACCCGATAGTGGCACGAAGTTGGCGGCTCAGGCTGCAAGCCCGGCCGTTTGTCGCAACTAGCCGCCACTGCCCTTCCGGCCCCGGATTGTGGCAGCACAAAATGGCAAAATCACGCGCTTGAGATAACAGCCGGGAAAACCCGCATTTGCGGCGTTTTTACCGCGATTTTCGGGGAATACAACATGCCTCTTGGCAAAAAAGCACTCGTCGCGGCCGCTGCCGCAGTTATCACCCTGAGCGCAGCCGGAGGCTGGTGGTGGAAGGCGCATCGCAGCAGCACTGCCAGCGCGGGCGGCGACGCGGTAATTGCCCAGGCTGACGGGCCGTTTTCTGCCACAGCCTGCCAGCCGCGCCTGTTCGAAGATCAGCCGGCGCTGGCCGTGGTCTTCTCCGAGCCGGTCGAGCGTGGCCAGTCTTTCGACAAGATTCTGCAGGTGGTCGACCTTGGACGCATTGACGGCGCCGGCGAGAGCAGCGAAGAAAAAGCCGCCGCCAAAGTGGATACCGGCAAGAACGCCGCCCAGGTCGGCGACAAGATCGTGGCCGGCAACTGGGTGATCAGCGACAACCCGCGCGTGCTGTACTTCCCCTACATCAAGCCGCAACGCAATTACCGCATCAAGGTGGCCGACAGCCTGAAAGCAGCCAGCGGCACGAAGCTGGCCGAGGCCAAGGAATGCCAGGTCGCCACCGAGGAGATGCCACCTTCCTACTACTTCGCCAGCAAGGGCACGATCCTGCCGGCCAAGCAGAATGGCGGCCTGCCGGTAGTCACAGTGAATGTGGCGGAAATCGACGTGCAGTTCCTGCGCGTAGAGCCAGCGCAGTTGCCGCGCTTTCTGGAAACCGTGGTCGGCACGCGGCCACACGCCAGCGAGGACGAAAACAACGAAGGTGAGTACGACGGCGATTGCTACGACTGCTACAGCGAGAACAAGAAACTCCAGGGCCAGACTTCCAACTGGCAGTTGGACAAGCTGCGCGAGGTCTCCAGCAGCGTGTATGCCGGCCGCTTCCTGACCAGCGACAAGCAGAACGCGCGCAAGGTCACGCATCTGCCGGTCGAATCAATCAAGGAGCTGCAGGAGCCGGGCATCTACATCGCGGTGATGAGCCAGCCGGGGCGTTTCCGCAGCGAATATCAGGTCACCTATTTCTACGTCACCGACATCGGCCTGCACGCACACCGCAACGGCAAACAGATGGACGTATTCACGACCTCGCTGGTCAGCGGCAAGGCCATCAGCGATGTCGAGCTGGAAGTCGTGGATGCCAACGCCAAGAGTCTGGCCAAAGGCAAGCCGGACGGCGACGGCCATGCCGCCCTGAGCGGCGTGCCGGACAGCGCCCACCTGCTGGTCGCGCGACGTGGCAAGGAAATGGCGGTGATCGCGCTGCGCGAGCCGGCCCTGGATCTGTCGGAATTCGAGATCGGCGGCCACCTGCCACGCGACGCCAAGCTCTTCCTGTATTCGGGCCGCGATCTGTATCGCCCCGGCGAGAAGTTTGAAGTCTCGCTGCTGGCCCGCGATGCCGCCGGCCACGTGCTGCCGCCCGCGCCCATCCAGGCCATGCTCAAACGCCCCGATGGCAAGAGCGTATCCACCATGACCTGGCAAGCCGACAGCAAGATTCCTGGCTATCTACGCCGCACGATCAACCTGCCGGCTGATGCGCAGACCGGACGCTGGAGCATCGAGTTGCGCGCCGATCCGGCCGCCAAAGCTGCCGATACGGTATGGACCTTCCAGGTTGAGGAATTCCTGCCCGAGCGCATGAAACTGGACCTGAAGAGCGACAAGAAAGCCTTGAGCGGCAATGCCGAATTCACCGTCGCAGTACAGGGCGATTACCTGTTCGGCTCGCCCGCCGCAGGCAACCGCCTGCTCGGCAGCGTGGCACAGGAACGCGAGATCAATCCTGTCGCCAGCCAGTGGCCGGGCTTCATCTTCGGCGACTTCGCCGATGACAGCCGCAAGAGCCGCAGCGAGATCAGCGAAACCTCGCTGGACGATCAAGGCCATGCCAGTATCGACATTCCCTTCGATGCCAAGGGGGCACGCTCGCCGATGAGCATCCGTGCCGCACTCAGCCTGCTGGAATCCGGCGGCCGCCCGGTGGTGCGTTCGATTGAACGCGTGTGGTGGCCCGCCGCGCAACTGATTGGCGTACGCCCGGAATTCGATAGCAATGTCGCGCGTGAAAACAATCAGGCCAGCTTCGAGCTGATCCGCGTCGGCACGGATGGCAAGTTTGCCCCGGCCAATGAAGCCGCTTTCCGCCTGTACCGCGAAGATCGCCAGTACTACTGGCGCTTCGACGATCAGAAGGGCTGGAACTCCGGCTTCACCGAAACCGAGGAACTGGTGCAATCCGGCAAGGTCGCGCTGAAACAGCGCGGCAAGCTGGCCCTGCCCGTGGGCTGGGGCCGTTACCGCCTCGAAATCGCCGATGCGCAGACAGGCCAGACGCTGCGCTACCGCTTCTACGCGGGCTGGAACGCGCAGGACGCCGAAAGCGTCGGCAACCGCCCGGATCGCGTGCAGCTGAAACTCGAAGGCGCGCCAGTCAAATCCGGCGACAGCGTGAAGCTCAACATCGTGCCGCCGCATGATGGCGAGGCGCTGATCGTGGTCGAAGCTGACAAGGTGTTGTGGACCAAGCGCGTGTCCGTCTCGACATCGGGCACCAGTGTGACGATCCCGGTCGACAAGGCCTGGGGCCGCGCCGATATGTACATTTCGGCCGTGGTGTTCCGCCCGGGCAGTCAGGGCGATCGCGTCACTCCGGCGCGCGCGCTGGGTCTGGTGCATCTGCCACTGCAACGCGAGGATCGACGCCTGAAGGTGCAGCTCACCGCGCCGGACAAGGTGCTGCCCGAGAAGAAGGCCACGGTGAAGGTGAAGGTCGATAATGCCGCTGGCAAGCAGGCCATCGTCACGCTCTCGGCCGTGGATGTGGGCATCCTCAACATCACCCGTTTCAAGACACCGGACGCCTTCGACTTCTTCTTCGGCAAGCATCGCTACGCGCCGGAACTGGTCGACCTCTACGGCAAGCTGATCGAAAAAATGGATGGCGACAAGGGCAAGCTCAAGTGGGGCGGCGACGCCGGCATGCGCGACAGCAAGAGCATGCCGAAGAAGGTCAAGCTGGTCGATCTGTTCTCCGGCCCGGTGGTGCTTAACGATAAGGGTGAAGCCGAAATCACGCTGAACGTGCCGGACTTCAACGGCACCCTGCGCCTGATGGCGGTCGCCTCGACACCGGACAATTACGGTTCGGCCGAGCGCGAAATGGTGGTGGCAGCACCCATCGTCGCCGAACTCGCCACGCCGCGTTTCATCTCGGCAGGTGACACTGCGACGATTGCCCTGGACGTAACCAATCTGTCAGGCAGCGCCCAAGACATCAGCATCAAGCTCAGCAGCGAAGATCCGCTGCGCATCAAGGATGGCGAGCGCACCGTATCGCTCAAGGACAAGCAGCGCAGCACCCTGCGCTTCGCGGCCGAGCCGACCGATGCCTACGGCCTGGCGCGCATCCGTCTGGAAGTGAAAGGCAGCGGAGCCAAGCCGATCAGCATCGTGCGCGAATCGGCCCTGCAGGTGCAGCCGCCAGTGCCCCTAGTGCGTGAAGTGCGCCGCGCCAAGATCGAACCGGACGGCAGCTTCAAGCTGGACGCTACGCTGATCGACAAGTACTTCAAGGCCTCCAGCACGGTATCGGTGACGGTTTCCAACAAGCCGCCGTTGAATGTGGGCAGCATCGTCAAGGGACTCCTCAACTACCCGTATGGTTGTCTGGAGCAGACCACCAGCGCGGCCTATCCGCACCTCTTCATTGATGAAGCGACAGCCAAAGCCATGGGCATCGAGGGACGCACGCGTGAACAACGCGCGGCCTTCATTGAGGGCGCCATCGGCCGCATCGCCGGCATGCAGGGCGCCAAGGGCGGCTTCACACTGTGGGGCAGCGGGCCGTATGAAACCTGGCTGACGCCGTATGTCAGCGGCTTCCTGATGGATGCACGGGCACAAGGCTTCAACGTGCCGGATCCAATGGTCAAACGCACCCAGGAATGGATGCTGGCGACGCTGCAGACCGCGCCGAACAACTTCCCGAGCGTACCTGCCACGCTCAAGGCCGATGAGCAGGGCCGTTACAAGTCGCAGGATTACGAACTGCTGCGCAACGGTCATCAGCGCTTCGCCGAGATGGCGCACATCGCCTTCATGCTCGCCCGCGACCAGAAGGCGCCGCTCGCCACACTGCGCATCCTCCATGACCAGTTCCGTGATCGCGCCAAATCACCGCTGCCGCTGGTGCACCTGTCGCTGGCGCTGCAGATGATGGGCGACTCGGCCCGCGCCAAGGTCGCGCTGGACGACGCCATGACGCGCCGCTACGGCATCCAGCCCGAAAACCTCAGTTACTGGGGCGAATGGCTCGGCGACTACGGCAGCCGCACGCGTGATCTGGCGCTGTCCTACGCCCTGCTCACCCAGTACAAGGTCAAGCATCCGCGTGTGGAGAATGTGCTCTTCGATCTGGTCGACGGCTTGGGCAATCGCTCATGGCTATCCACGCAGGAACGTCTGGCTTTGTTCATGGCTGCCAACGCGCAGGGAGTCGGTGACGCAAAAGCCGAATGGACGGCAATCCTCAAGCAGGGCGAAGCCGCCGCGACGATGACTTCGCGCAGCAGCGAGATCCGCAGCATCAGCGTCGCCGCGCTGGCCAAGGGCGTCAGTCTGGATAACAAGAGCAGCATTCCGCTCTTCGTCGAGATCGAAGCCGCAGGCTACCCGCTCAAGTCACCCGTACCGAAGAACGACGTGATCGAGCTTGCCCGTGACTGGTTCAACACCGACGGCAGCGCCTGGCGTGGCGGCCCGCTCAAGGTCGGCGACATGCTGATCGCCCGTGTTTCCGCCACGGCCAAACAGGCCATCGAAGACGGCATGGTCATCGACCACATCCCGGCCGGGCTGGAGGTCGAGAACCTGAATCTGTCGCAAGGCCCGCAGGCCGGTGAATTCACGATTGGCGGCGTCAATATCGAGCAGGCCATGAACGACGAGCGCATCAAGCACCGCGAGTACCGCGACGACCGCTTCGTGGCCGCCGCCAAACTCGGGCCGCAGAAGCTGAACCTGTTCTACATGCTGCGCGTGGTTACGCCGGGTGTTTATACCGTGCCGGCCAGCTACGCTGAGGATATGTATCGGCCGGAATTGCGCGGGGTGGGCACAAGCGCCGCGAACATCACAGTGACGGACCCCAAGAACGCCAAACAATAAGAAGGAATAGCGAAGGGAGCCAGGGCCGCAAGAACCAGACTTTTGGTCAATAGAGCCCTGCCCCATTCGACACATGCGGAGCTTGCTCAGGCAATGGATACTACAGAGAACCCGGTTTTCGTGACGCAGTTGGCATCAGGTAGAAGTCAGCGCTTCAAGCGACAACCTCTCGTCGGTAATCACTGTCATCGCCCCCAAGGTATCGGGAAAATAGAATCCATAAATACCCAAGGGCTTTGATTCAGCTCCGCCCCGGGCTTCAGTACAAGGAAGAATGAAATGGGAATTTTCGACCAACTCCGCTCCATCCTCGGCAAGTCCGAGCCCAGCGCGGCGAACGCCAATGCCAATGCCAATGCCAATGCCGACACGGACATCACGCCAATCCCCCTGGAGCGCCGCTGCCGGCCACGCGTGAATGCACGCGAAGGCACGCGCGTGCTGGTAATCGATGATTCGCCGACCATCGTTGCCGTGTTCCGCAAGATCCTGCGCACTGCCGGTTATGTCACGCTGGAAGCGATGGATGCCGAGCGCGGCGTGGAAATCGCCCGTAGCGACCGTCCTGACCTGATTTTTCTGGATATCGTGCTGCCCGGCATGAACGGCTTCGCCGCCCTGCGCCATCTGCGCCGTGACCCGCAGACGCGTGATATTCCGATCATCATGATCAGCGGCAACGAACAGGCGACCGAGCAGTTCTTCGGCACGCGCATCGGTGCGGATGATTTCATGAAAAAGCCCTTCTCGCGCTTCGAGATCTTCGCGCGCATCGAACGCCTGCTCGACGAAAACCTGATCCCGCGCCGGGCACTACCGAATCTGGAAGCGCCGCCAGTTGCCGCTCCGCCGGCGAATGTGCCGCATCAGCAAAGCGCCTGAGATTGCTTCGCACTGCAGTATTGATGATCGAGCAGATACGACGAGCCTTCGCCAGCGAACTGGTAACGCCGTATCTGACGCCGGAATTCATTGAGCAACACCCGAATCTCATGGAAATTCGGGGCGCCGCGCCCGACGTCATGAGCACAGTTCCTGCCTATATGCTGTGGTGTGCCGCGCATCCAGGCGATACAAGTCTGATCACAGACTGGACAGTCAACGCGCTGGCAGAATTCGGCCGCAGCAAAGATCCGCAGAGTGCCTGGCTGAATTTTCGATTCCGTTGCACACAGGAGCAGAGGCAAGTCGTTGTCTGTTTTCTCGAATGGAGCTTGAACGAAACCCCGTTTTTGAACGAAAAACAGATTGAGCGCGCACGCCGAAACTGGCAACACGCGTCCTGAAGCCTATTCCAGCCAAATCAGTGAAGCCTGCCGCCCGGACTGAGTTCCGTCGCGACGCGCCGAGAAGAAGCTATCCGCCTCGCGAAACGTACAGCGATCCCCGCCGTAAATCTGCGTCACGCCCGCAGCCAGCAGACGCTGGCGCGCGAGCCGATACAGGTCGGCCTGCCACTTGCCCTCGGCTTTGCCCGCGACAAAAGCCGACGCGGCTTCGACAGAGTGCGCAAGGAAAGCCGCGCGCACATCCTCGCCGACTTCAAACGCGTCCTGCGAAATGGCCGGTCCGAGCCAGGCCATGACTTCCACAGCGGGCACCTGCATGCTTTTCAGCGAGTTTTCCAGCACACCACCGGCCAACCCCCGCCAGCCCGCGTGCGCAGCCACCACGGCCGTGCCATTGATGTCGCACAGCAGCACCGGCAGACAATCCGCCGTCATCACCGTACAGATGCGATAAGCCATGCGTGCCACGGCCGCATCGGCCTGCGCATCCGGACAGGTGCAGGCCGCATTCACCACTGTTGCGCCATGCACTTGCTGCAGCCACAGCGGCTCCATCGGCAGATGTTTACCGAGCAACTCGCGGTTCTGCTGCACAGACTCAGGCACATCGCCGACGTGTTTGGCGAGGTTCAGCGCGGAGTAAGCGCCGGCGCTGACGCCACCGTGACGGGTCGTCGAGAAAGCACGCACGTTTTTGGGGGCAGGCCAGTCGGGCGTGATGAGGTGCAGATCGGACATGGCGAGAAATCCGGTTTCGTAGGTGCGACTTCGGTCGCACGTCACGCTCGGCTGGCCGACTGAAGTCGGCCCTACAGAGACGTCGCTTCGATAATGCAAGGAGCGTCTATTTGCGGTATTCCGCCGAGCGCGCGTGTGCCTGCAGGCCTTCACCGTAGGCCAGCGTGGCAGCAATCGGCGCCAGTTCAGCCGCGCCAGCAGGCGACATGTGGATGATGCTGGTGCGCTTCTGGAAGTCATAGACGCCCAGCGGCGAGGAGAAGCGCGCACTGCGCATGGTCGGCAGCACGTGATTCGGACCCGCACAGTAATCACCCAGCGACTCGACCGAGCAATGCCCGACGAAAATCGCGCCAGCATGGCGGATTTTGGCGACCCAGGGCTCGGCGTCTTCGACAGCCAATTCCAGATGCTCAGGCGCGATGCGATTGGCGATCACGCAGGCTTCATCCAGATCGGCGACCTTGATCAGCGCGCCACGATTCTTCAGCGAGGCGGCAATGATGTCCTTGCGCGGCATCTCAGGCAGCAGCCTCGTGATCGACTCAGCCACCGCTTCAATGAATGCCACATCGGTACATAACAGAATGGATTGCGCCACTTCATCATGCTCGGCCTGGGCGAAGAGATCCATTGCTACCCAGTCCGGATTGCCCGTGCCGTCGGAGATGATCAGCACTTCGGATGGCCCGGCGATCATGTCGATCCCCACCGTGCCGAACACGCGGCGCTTGGCTTCAGCCACATAGGCGTTGCCGGGGCCGACGATCTTGTCGACCTGCGGAATGCTCTGCGTGCCATAGGCCAATGCGCCAACCGCCTGCGCGCCGCCGATGGTGAACACACGATCTACGCCGGTAATCGCCGCAGCTGCCAGCACCAGCGGATTGCGCTGGCCGTGCGGAGTCGGCGTGACCATGATCAGTTCGCTCACGCCCGCCACCTTGGCCGGAATCGCGTTCATCAGCACCGAGCTCGGGTAACTCGCCTTGCCGCCCGGCACGTACAGCCCGGCGCGATCCAGCGGCGTCACCTTCTGGCCCAGACGCGTGCCATTGGCTTCCGTGTAGCTCCAGGATTCAAGCACTTGCCGCTGGTGATAGTTGCGCACCCTGTCGGCCGCACACTCAAGCGCAGCGCGGCTCTCCGAGGGCAGGCCTTCGAGAGCGGCCAGCAGCGCGGCTCTTGGAAGCTCCAGTGCAGAAATATCCGCCACGCCCAGGTTATCAAAGCGATTGGTGTAATCCACTACGGCTGCATCGCCATGCATGCGTACGTCGCGCAGGATCTGCACCACGGCCTGATGCACATCATCGGAGGTGCTGCCGTCATAGCGCAAAAGCGTATCCAGCGCCTCGTCGAAATCCGGCGCAGCGGAGTTCATGTAGCCGATTGTGTTTGCCTGAATCATGGCTTCACGGCTCCGGCAAAAGCCTCGATCACCGGCTGCAGCAGTTCGCGCTTCATCTTCAGCGCAGCCTGATTCACGATCAGGCGCGAACTGATCTGCATGATTTCCTCAACCTCGACCAGATGATTGGCGCGCAGCGTGCCGCCCGTGGATACCAGATCCACGATGGCATCAGCCAGGCCGACCAGCGGGGCGAGTTCCATCGAGCCATACAGCTTGATCAGATCGACGTGCATGCCTTTGGTGGCGAAGTGCTCGCGCGCAATCTTGATGTATTTGGAGGCCACGCGGATGCGCGCGCCGCGCTGCACGGCAGCGACGTAGTCGAAATCAGCCCGCACCGCGACACTCATGCGGCACTTGGCAATGTTCAGATCCACCGGCTGGTACAAGCCGGCGCCGCCATGCTCGATCAGAGTGTCTTTGCCGGCAATGCCCAGATCGGCCGCGCCGTATTGCACATAGGTCGGCGTATCCGAGGCGCGCACGATCACCAGGCGCACTTCCGGGCGATTGGTGTCGATGATCAGCTTGCGCGAGGACTCGGGGTTCTCGGCCGGCTCGATGCCCGCGGCTGCGAGCAGCGGCAGGGTTTCCTCGAAGATGCGGCCCTTCGACAAGGCCAGGGTAATGCCGGTAAATCCACTCACAATTGCCATCCTCAGTTCGTGCGGCGCACGCGCGCGCCCAGTGCGGCCAACTTCTCTTCCAGCCGCTCGTAACCACGATCCAAGTGGTAGATGCGATCCACGATGGTTTCGCCTTCTGCCACCAGACCGGCAATCACCAGACTGGCCGAGGCACGCAGATCGGTGGCCATTACCGTGGCGCCCTGCAGTTTCTCGACGCCCGTCACGAAGGCCGTGCTGCCGTCAATCTTGATGTTGGCGCCCAGGCGCTGCAGCTCCACGGCGTGCATGTAGCGGTTTTCGAAAATCGTCTCGCGGATGATCGCCGAGCCCTCGGCCACGCAGTTGAGGGCCATGAACTGCGCCTGCATGTCGGTCGGGAAGGCCGGATACGGCGAGGTGCGCAGGCTCACGGCCTTCAGACGCGCCGGCGCCTTGAGGCGGATCGCATTGCGCTCGCAGGTGATGTCACAGCCCGCATCCATCAGCTTGTCGATCACCGAATCGATATAGGCCGAAGAGGTCTGGGTGACGCGTACATCACCACCAGTGACCGCAGCCGCGCACAGGTAAGTGCCGGTCTCGATGCGGTCCGGCATGATGCGATGGGTGGCGCCGTGCAATTTCTCAACACCCTTGATGCGGATCACGTCGGTGCCCGCGCCCGAAATCTGCGCGCCCATGGCGACCAGACAACTGGCCAGATCGACCACTTCGGGCTCGCGCGCGGCGTTTTCGATCACCGTCACGCCCTCGGCCAGACAGGCCGCCATCATCAGATTCTCGGTGCCGGTCACGGTCACCATGTCGGTGAACAGGCGCGCGCCCTGCAGGCGCGGCGACTTGGCCAGCACATAGCCATGCTCCACACTGACCTCGGCGCCCATGGCCTGCAAGCCCTTGATGTGTTGATCCACCGGACGCGCGCCAATCGCACAACCGCCGGGCAGACTCACCTTGGTCTCGCCGCAACGCGCCACCAGCGGGCCGAGCACGAGGATCGCCGCGCGCATGGTCTTGACCAGCTCGTAGGAGGCGACCGGATTGGTGATCTCGGCGGCATTCAGGGTGACCGTGTCACCACTGCGCTCGACCTTCACGCCCATGTCGGCGAGCAGATGCAGCAGCGTGCCGATGTCTTTCAACTGCGGCACATTGGTGAAGGTCATCGGTTCGGCGGTGAGTAGCGCCGCACACAGAATCGGCAGGGCCGCATTTTTCGCGCCGGAAATACTGACTTCACCACTCAGGCGGTAACCGCCTTCAATCAAAAGCTTATCCATGACGACTCAATCAAAGGGTTTTCTGGAACTCGGCCCACTGGGCCGGGGTATAGGTAGTGAGCTGCAGGGCGTGAATCTCGTTGCCCATCAGGCTGCCCAGCGTGGCATACACGGCCTGATGCTGGCGCACGCGCATCTTGCCTTCGAATGCGGCGCTGACGACGATGCCGGAGAAATGCACGCCATCTTCGCCTTCGATGATGACGGCTTCGCAGGACAGGCCCTGCTCGATCAAACGCTGAATTTCACTGGCTTGGAACATTTTTCAACCTCTTAATTTATAGCCGCTGCGCAGCATCTTCAAACACAGCCCCGCTACCCCCACAAACGCTCCACTCACCACAGCAAGGCTCAACCAGGGCGAGGCGTCAGAGGCGCCAAAAACACCGTAGCGAAAGCCGTCGATCATGAAGAAGAAGGGGTTGAAGTGCGAAAGTGTTTGCCAGAAAACCGGCAGGGAATGAATGGAGTAGAACACGCCGGAGAGCATGGTCAGCGGCATGATCAGGAAATTCTGGAAGGCACCCAGCTGGTCGAATTTATCCGCCCAGATGCCGCCGATCACACCCAGAGTGCCCAGCAGTGCGGCGCCTAAAACTACAAAGACCAGTGCCCACAGCGGATGCGCAATACCGGTCCAGCTGAAGAACAGGGATGCCAGCCACACACCACTGCCCACGACCACACCGCGCACGATGGAGGCGATGACGTAGGCGCCATAGAACTCCAGCCAGGAAATCGGCGGTAGCAGCACGAAGATGATGTTGCCATTGATCTTGCTCTGGATCAGCGAGGAGGAGCTGTTGGCGAAGGCATTCTGCAGCACGCTCATCATCACCAGACCGGGCACCAGAAAACTCGTATAGGTCACGCCCTCGAAAGGCTGGAGCCGCCCTTCCAGCACATGGCCGAAGATCATCAGATACAGCACCGAACTCAGCACCGGCGCGGCGACGGTCTGGAAACTGACTTTCCAGAAACGCAGCATTTCCTTGTAGAGCAAGGTTGTGAAGGCGGCGCTCATGCCGCGGCTCCCTGCATGATCTCGACGAACGCCTGTTCCAGATCCGGCCTGGCAATTTCAAGGTCGAGGATTTCAGCGCCGGCCTCGCGCACACTCGCCAGCAGGCTTTCGACCTGAGAATGGCTCGCAAAGGGAATCTCCAGCACCCCTGCCTGAAGAACCCCACCCAGCGCGGCTAGCGAGACAGGCAGATTGGAGAGGCCCGCCACGCGCAGCTTCAGCGCATGGTGGCTGACACGACCCAGAATGTTCGGCGTGGTATCGAGCGCCACGACGCGACCGGCCTTGAGCATGGCGATGCGCCCGCACAGCTCTTCGGCCTCTTCCAGATAATGCGTGGTCAGCACGATAGTGTGACCGGCTTCGTTGAGCTTGCGAATGAAGGCCCACAGGGTCTGGCGCAGCTCGACATCAACGCCGGCCGTCGGCTCATCCAGCACGATCACCGGCGGCTTGTGCACCAAGGCCTGCGCGACCAGCACGCGACGCTTCATGCCGCCGGAGAGTTGGCGCATGTTGGTATCGGCCTTGTTGCTCAGATCGAGGTTCGCGAGCAGCTCGTCGATCCAGTCGTCGTTGCGACGGATGCCGAAATAGCCGGACTGGATGCGCAGCAGTTCGCGCACCGAGAAAAAGGGATCAAACACCAGTTCCTGCGGCACCACGCCGAGAGCTTGTCGGGCCTGACGATAGTCGCTCGCAACATCGTGGCCCATCACGCGGATCGAACCGGACGTGAGACGCAGCAAACCGGCGAGCGCAGAGATCAGCGTGGTTTTACCGGCGCCATTGGGGCCGAGCAGGCCGAAGAATTCGCCCGGCTGGATATCGAGGTCTACACCAGCCAGAGCCTGCAGCGCGCCAAACTGCTTGACGGCCCCGCGCACCTGGATGGCGGGAGAGTCAATGCTGGACACTGGCGTCGCGATCCGTCTCGGAAGGAAAAAGAATCGGTGCCACACCGTACAGGCTGGCGAGACTCACAAAGGCGCCAGGAGCTTCAACAATATGCAAGGTCTTGCCGGCAGCCTGTGCCGCACGCAGCCAGCCCAGCAACACAGCCAGCGCAGACGAATCCACAGCCGTGATGCCCGACAGATTCACGATCCGATCAGCGGCAGCCATCAAGGGCTCGCCAGCCGGCAGCAAGGCCGGAGCGGTCTGCTGATTCATTGCGCCCTCGATGAAGAGCTGGCCGTTGCGTTCGCTGATCATTATTTTTTGGCTTCGAGTTGCTTGTTTTTCTCGCGCAAACTCTTGATCAGGCCATCAACACCTCCCGCCTTGATTTCCTGCGCGAATGTTTCGCGGTAATTGGTTACCAAGCTGACGCCCGCCACCATCACGTCATAGACCTTCCAGCCCTCGGTTTTCTTCTCCATGTCGTAATCGATCGCAACCGGCTTGGCGCCCGGCTGCTTTATTTCGGTCCGCACAATCACATCAGTTTCCTCCGGCTTCATGCGCAGCGGTTTGAAATCGATGGTCTGGTTCTTGTACTGCGCCAGTGCATTCGAATAGCTGCGCACCAGCAGGGTCTGGAATTCGGCTGTCAACGCGGTCTTCTGCTCGGCGCTGGCATTGCGCCATTCTCGCCCCATAGCCAGTGCTGTCATGTGAGTAAAGTCGAAATGTTTGACGACCTTGGTCTCGACCAGTTCGAAAATCTTTTTTTGATCACCAGCCTGAATCGCCTTGTCCGTCTTGACGATTTCCAGCACCTCGCTCATCACCGTGCGTGCCAGCACGTCCGGCGCCTCCTGCGCCATCGCCTGAATCGCAAACACACTCAACAATACACACAGCAAGGGCTTGAACATTGTGATTCCTTTGTCAGAACTCATTCACTATCGACCGGAGCCTGAGTTTGCACATCCACCAGCACCAGATCAAACAGACCCGGCTGATCGAGCGCGCCCAGACTTTGCACAGGCATGCCTGGCGCCAGACCGAAATCCTCTTTTTCACGCGGCGGGTTGCCATCAAAAATCTGGCTGCGGCGACGCTGCAGATAGAAATTGCGCATGAACACATACTTGTCGAGGGAGGCTTCATCCAGTGCGTTTTCGGCACCCAGATACTGGGAGCGGGTGTTGACCAGTTTGGTTCCGGTCAAACTGTTGCGCACTGCCACGCGCGGGATCAACGAGTTCGGGTTGTAAGCCAGTCGATCCACAATCAACCCCCCGGTATCGCGCACAGTACTAGGCCCGAACAGGGGCAACACCATGTAAGGCCCACTGCCCACGCCCCAACTTCCCAGCGTCTGGCCGAAGTCTTCATCGTGCTTTTCCAGCCCGAATTCACTGGCGATATCGAAGAAGCCCAGAATCCCGATAGTCGAATTCACCGCAAAACGGCCAAAATCACCGGCGCCATCCTTCGGCTTGCCTTGCAGCAGATTATTCACACCAATCCACAGATCCTCGACGTTACCGAAGAAGTTGGAAATAGTCGTCCGTACCGGCAAAGGCGTTGCCGCCTTGTAGCCTTGAGCCACGGGTTTAAGTGCGTAGGTATCCACCTTGTCGTTGAACACGAAAACCTTGCGATTCACGCCCTCCCACGGATCGGCCGGGTTGCCACCGGTCGACGCACAACCGCCCGTCAACAAGGAGAAAAGAAACAGAAAGACCAAACCGCTAGTTTTCACGCAAACATCCTCTGAGTTACTTGTCGCTCGCAGCGCCTTTTTCGGCAGCGCTAAACATGAACTGACTGATCAGCTTCTCCAGCACTACGGCTGACTGGGTCTTCTTGATGACCCCCCCCGGCTCGATAGTTGCCGTGTCTCCACCGGGCTCCAGCCCGATGTACTGCTCGCCAAGCAGGCCGGAGGTGTTGATCGTCGCAAACGTATCCTTGGGAAACCGGTACCGATCATCCATATTCATGGTCACCAGCGCCTGATAATTCTCGGCATCCAGCGTGATCGAACTGATCCGGCCGACCACTACACCGGCACTCTTGATAGGCGCACGTGCCTTGAGGCCGCCGATATTGTCGAAGCGCGCTTGCAGTACGTATGGATTTTGCAATTTGCTGCTACCCAGATTACCCACGCGCATGGCCAGAAACAACAACGCCAGCAGACCGGCCACCACAAAAACACCCACCCAGATATCAATAATCGTGCGACGCATGTCATCAGCCCCTGAACATCAGCGAGGTCAAAATAAAATCCAGCCCGAGAATGGCCAGCGAAGAAGTCACCACTGTCCGAGTGGTAGCGCGCGACACGCCTTCGGCGGTCGCATCAGAATCGTAACCTTCAAAAACCGCAATCCATGACACGGCAATCCCGAACACCACGCTCTTGATCACGCCATTCAGAATGTCGCGTTGAAAGTCCACCGAGGCCTGCATCTGCCCCCAGAAACTACCTGAGTCCGTACCAATCATCACTACGCCGACCAGATAACCGCCCAGCACGCCCATTGCCGAAAACAGCGCCGCCAGCAGCGGCATCGACAACACCCCGCCCCAAAAACGCGGAGCCACCACACGGGCGATCGGATTCACCGCCATCATATCCATTGCATCGAGCTGCTCGGTCGCCTTCATCAAACCGATTTCGGCGGTAATCGCCGAACCGGCCCGGCTGGCAAACAACAAGCCGGCCACCACGGGCCCCAGCTCACGCACCAGCGACAGCGCCACCAGCACGCCCAGCGCCTCTTCCGAACCATAGCGCGCCAGCGTGTCGTAGCCCTGCAAGCCCAGCACCATGCCGACAAACAAGCCCGACACCATGATGATGATCAGCGACATCACACCGGAAAAATAGACTTCGCGCAGGGTCAGATTGACCCGGCGGAAGCTGCTACCGGAGAGCAGCAGCAACATGCCGAAGAAGCGCGCAGCAAAGCCCAGACGCCACACGGCAGCGATCGCGCGTTCGCCAATGAAGCCGAAAAAAGACAGAAAACGATCAAGCACCCTGATCTCCCAGTAAAGCTTGCTCGTAGGTATTGTTGGTGGCGTACTGGAAAGGAACCGGGCCGTCGGCCTCGCCCCACATGAACTGATGCACCCACGGGTCGGTCGAGGCCTGGATTTCAGCCGGTGTCCCCTCGGCAACCACCTTGCCTTCGGACAGGAAATAGATGTAGTCGACGATCTTCAGGGATTCCTGCACATCGTGAGTCACCACGATGGAGCTCGCCCCCAGCGCATCGTTAAGCCTGCGGATCAGCTGCCCGATCACCCCCAGCGAGATCGGATCAAGACCGGCAAAGGGCTCGTCATACAACATTAATTCAGGATCGAGAGCAACGGCACGCGCCAAGGCCACGCGCCGCGCCATGCCTCCGGACAATTCGCTGGGCATCAACTGCGCCGCGCCGCGCAGACCTACCGCATGCAGCTTCATCGACACCAGATCGCGAATGATCACCTCGGGCAACTCGGTGTGCTCGCGCATCGGAAAGGCGACGTTGTCGAACACCGACATGTCGGTGAACAAGGCGCCAAACTGGAACAGCATGCTCATGCGCCGACGCAGCGCGTACAGACCAGTACGATCCAGTTCCGGCACGCTTTCGCCGCACACCGTAAGCTGCCCGCTCTTGGGTTTGAGCTGGCCACCGATCAGGCGCATCAGGGTCGTCTTGCCACAGCCCGAACCGCCCATGATGGCCACAACCTTGCCGCGCGGCACCTTGAGGGTCACGCCATGCAATACGTCAGTTGCGCCATAGCCAAAACGCAAGTCACGCAAATCCACCAGGGAAGAGGCATTACTTGGGGTATTCAAGATTTTCTTATTCCGACGAACGCAACTCGATTGGAGGCGGATTTTAGCATGCCATCACTTCACCAATGACTGGCGCGTCGTGCACACAACGACGTGACGTGATCTGCTCTGAAGCAAAATATACATACATTCGTGCATGTATGTAAATCTCTTTGAACAAATTTGATCCAACGGAGAACGTTGCAATCAAATCACCCGGCCGCTCCAAAACCAATCACACATCAACGCATCGTTGAGATACATGCCGCCAGCACTCCAGCCTTCGCAGCAACACCGTAGCCGGATGCGCTACACTGCGCCGCAAGCACTGAAAACACTAAGGGACCGCACGCTGCCGCATGACATCCGCCTCACGCCCAAGTCTGCTCATCGTCGATGACGACCCGCTGATCCAGAACAGTCTGGCTTACCTGCTCGCACGGGATTTTGAACTCGTCGTCGCCAGCGACCGCCCGCAAGCCCTGGCGCTGCTACAAAGCGCCGGCGCGCCCGATCTGGCCTTGCTGGATCTGGGCCTGCCACCCCACGTGAATCGTGCTGACGAAGGCCTGGCGCTGATCAGCGAGCTGCTGGCGCTCGACCCGTTATGCAAGATCATCGTCCTCTCCGGTCAGGACGAAGAAGCCCACGCCCGCCACGCCCTCACCCTGGGCGCACTGGAATTCCTCGCCAAGCCGGTCGCCCCCGAACAACTGCGCGCGGCCTTGACGCGTGCCCTCAGCCTGCGCCAACAGGAAAGCCGGGAGCTGCTGCAAAGCGCCGCCCTGCCGCGCATTCTGGGTCAGAGCGCGCCCATCCTGGCTGCCCGTGAACAACTCCAGCACTACGCCGCCACGCGCTTCCCAGTGCTGATCGAGGGCGAATCGGGTACCGGCAAGGAAATCGCTGCGCGCGCCCTGCACGAACTCGGACCACAGCGCGACAAGCCCTTCGTCGCCCTGAATTGCGCTGCAATTGCTGCCGGCCTGATCGAAGCCACCCTGTTCGGCCATGCCCGCGGCGCCTTTACCGGCGCGGTCGGCGCGCAAGCCGGCTACTTCGAGGAAGCTGGCGAAGGCAGCCTGTTCCTCGACGAGATTGGCGAATTGCCGCTGGATCTGCAGCCCAAGCTGCTGCGCGTACTCGAGTCGGGCGAATATCAGCGCGTGGGCGAAACTCAAACCCGCAAGACTCACGCCCGCGTGATCGCCGCCACCAACCGCGATTTGCGTTTCGACGCCCGCGCCGGGCGCTTTCGCGCCGACCTGTTCCACCGCCTCAGCGTGCTGCGCGTGGCCATGCCGCCGCTGCGCAGTCTGGGCGATGATCGCAGCCTGCTGCTCGAACATTTTCTGAACGACTACACCCGCCAGATGGCGGTCAGCCCGTGCCGGCTGGATACGGAAGCCCAAGCCTGCTGGTTGGCCTATGACTTCCCCGGTAACGTGCGCGAGCTGCGCAACATCGTCGTGCGCCTGCTCAGCCGCCACGCCGGCCAGCTGGTCGGGCGCGCCGCACTGGAGGCTGAACTGGATGCCGACAGCCTGCCGGAGACGCCTGCCCAGCAAGCTTCTCCAGCCATTCAAAGCGGAGATCTGGCCGCGCAGATCCAGGCTTCCGGCGGCATCGTGCTGGACGAAGCCTTGCGCCGCGTCGAACGCGACTACATTGCCGCCGCCCTGCGCGCCGCACGCGGCAACATGGCCCAGGCCGCCCGCCTGCTCGGTCTCAACCGCTCCACCTTATACAACCGCATCGAAACCCTGGCCCGCTACGGCGAAGCCATTTTCCCGTCTGACACGCTTTCGGACTGAAACCATGTACCGCGAACACTTCGGACTCCAGCAAGCCCCTTTCCGCATCACGCCGCAAACCGAGTATTTCTACGCCGGAGCGCAGCGCGGCCCGCTGCTCGACGCCCTGCTCTTCGCCCTGGAAAGCGACGAAGGCATCATCCGCATCAGCGGCGAAGTCGGCACCGGCAAGACCATGCTGTGTCGCATGCTCATCGAACGCCTGCCGCCCGAAACACTGATCATCTATATCGCCAACCCCAGCCTTAGCCCGGCCGAACTGATCGCCACCGTGGGCCACGAACTGGAGATTGACACCGCGGACGGTCACGGCCTGCTGCGCCAGATCGAACATCGCCTGATTGGTCTCTACGGCGAAGGCCGCCGCGTCATCGCCATCATCGACGAAGCGCACGCCATGCCGCGCGAATCGCTCGACCAGATCCGCCTGCTCTCCAACCTGGAGACGGGCACGCGCAAGCTCATGCAGATCGTGCTCTTCGGTCAGCCGGAGCTCGACGAAATCCTTGAAGAGCGTGCCATGCGCTCGCTCCGAGAACGCATCACTCAGAGCTTTTTCCTGAAACCACTGGATCACCATCAGATCCGCGACTACGTCGATTTCCGCCTGCGCGCCGCCGGCTATCGCGGGCCGGACCTGTTCAATACCCAGGCGCTGGAACGGATTGCGCGCGCTTCCAAGGGGCTGACCCGGCGCGTCAACATCCTGGCCGACAAAACCCTGCTCGCCGCCTTTGCCGAAAATACCCACACCATCACTGACAAACACGTCAGCGCCGCCATCCGTGACGCCAACTATCGCAATGCCGAACTACCCGTACGCAAGATCCTGATGAGCCTGGGCGGCCTCGCCCTGTTCAGCGTCAGCGCCCTGGTCGCCTGGCAAATGATTCCGGCAGAGACACGCGAGGCCGCACCAAGCAGTGCGCCCTCATCCGCAACGCCTGATGCAAGCAGCGAAGGACAGAACTCCAACCCTCCTGTAGAGCCGCACACGGCAACGATCTTCGAGCAGACGGCCGCAACACGCACGCCCATCAAGGCTCTTCAGCCTGCCACCCCGCAGACACCCGCCAGTAGCTCCTCTCCAGCCAGGATCATTAGCAGCGCGCCGCCCACTGCCAGCAACCCGGAACGCTACGCCCCGATTCCCGAACAACTTGGCCCGATTGCGCGCGAACGCCTGCTCGCCTCACGCGCCGACATGGACAAGATCGCCGACACGCAATGGTTCATCCAGTTGCGCTCGATTCCGGCCTCCAATGCGCCGACACTGGAAAGTTTCATCCCCAGCGCCAACAAAGCCATCGACCCGGCGCAGCTGCGCCTCTTCGTGGTGAAGAATGACCCGAAGCAAACTATCGGCGTGATCTATGGCGCTTACGCGAATGCGCAGGAAGCCTATGTCGGCTTGGCCAAGCTCCCCGCCTGGATCAAGGCCGGTGGCGCCTTCGCGAGGCCTTACAAGGCACTGCGCGCAGACAGCAAAAAGGCCAGCGCAAATGCGGTGGCCTCGGGTCCGGCAAACGGGAAGTAAACTTACTGAGTCTGTTCCGACGGCAAAGCCAGCAGCGGCGGAGGCGTCAGCGGCGCGGCTTGCGCTTCGGAAACCAGACGGCGCCCGCCGTTAAAACGCTTCATCCAGTAACTCTGATCCATGGCTTCCACGCGTACCGCGCTACCACGCGCTGGCGCATGCAGAAACTTGTTATCACCCAGATAGATGCCAACGTGCGAGAAGGCGCGGCGCATGGTGTTGAAGAAGACCAGATCGCCGGGCTTCAGATCCGGCGTGCCAACCTTGTCACCGAGCCGCGCCATTTCGGCCGCCGTGCGCGGCAGATTCAGGCCCAGCGCATCGCCAAAGACCTTGCGCACCAGCCCGCTGCAATCGAAGCCGCCGGTTTCCGGGCTGTTGCCACCAAAGCGGTAACGCACGCCGAGATAACCGAAACCCTTGTCGATCAGGGTGCTGACCTTGCCTGCAGACGCCTCGGCCGGCTGCGTTGCGGCAGGCTCGTCGGCTTGTACCACTTGTGTGGCAATCAGCAGGCAAAACGTCATCAGGAGGCGGGAGGGCAAAAAGTGCATGGGCCGGACTATAACCTTCGTATCGCCGAAGTGTAAACCTTCGCCAGCCGAAGATCGGCCATTAGCCCGGCTTATCCTCGCCAATCCGCATGCTGCCTTGCTCTTCAGGCATGCAGCCTGAAAAGCAAAGCGGGGCAAGCGTCTCCAGACCGCTCGCCCCGCAGAGGCTTTATTCACGCCGCACAGCCAAACATCTTGCCGTCCGGCGACCTGATCAAAGGATTTCCGCAGCGTAATCCGCGAGGCGCGAACGCTCGCCACGCTGCAGCGTGATATGCCCGCTGTGCTCCCAGCCCTTGAAGCGATCCACCACGTAAGTGATCCCGGAACTGCCCTCGGTGAGATAAGGCGTATCGATCTGCGCAATATTGCCCAGACAGACCACCTTGGTGCCGGGGCCGGCGCGGGTGATCAGCGTTTTCATCTGTTTGGAGGTCAGATTCTGCGCCTCATCAATGATCAGGAATTTGTTGAGGAAGGTGCGCCCGCGCATGAAATTCAGGCTCTTGATCTTGATCCGAGTGCGGATCAGATCGCGCGTCGCCGCCCGGCCCCACTCGCCGCCGTAGCCGCCGCCATCTTCCGGGCTGCCATTGAGGACTTCGAGGTTGTCTTCCAGCGCGCCCATCCACGGCCCCATCTTCTCTTCCTCGGTGCCGGGCAGGAAGCCGATGTCTTCGCCCACCGGCACGGTCACCCGGGTCATGATGATCTCGGCGTAGCGCTTGGTTTCCAGCACCTGTGTCAGGGCCGCAGCCAGGGTCAGCAAGGTCTTACCAGTGCCGGCCTGACCGAGCAGGGAGACGAAATCCACTTCCGGATTCATCAACAGGTTCAGCGCGAAGTTCTGTTCGCGATTGCGCGCCACGATGCCCCAGACATTGTTCTTCTGGTGCGCGTAATCGATCAGCGATTCGAGCACCACCGCCGGGCCATCCTTCTGCTTGACGATGGAGTAGAAGGGTTTGTCGCCCTCCTGATAGACCAGCTCATTGACCACCATTTCGGCGCACAGCGGGCCACGCACCTTGTAATACGCGCGTCCGGCCTCTTTCCAGGACTCCATATCCTTGCCGTGGGTATCCCAGAAATTCTCGGGCAGCTCGGTCATGCCGGTGTAGAGGAGGTCCGTATCCTCCAGCACCTTGTCGTTGAAATAGTCCTGCGCCTCCAGATCCAGCGCACGCGCCTTGATGCGCATATTGATGTCTTTGGACACCAGGATCACATGCCGATCCTTGCGCGTTTCGGTAAGGAACATCACCACCGACAGGATCAGGTTATCCGCTTTGGCCGTCGGCACGCTGGCCGGCAGGGTCGCGTTGATCGCCTGGGTCTGCAGGAATAGCCGGCCGGAAGCTTGTCCGCGCGAGGGCACGGTCAGCGGAATACCCTGATCGATGTGATGCTCGCAGGTGGTGACCACCTCGTCCATCGTTCGGCTAGCCTGGCGCGCATTGCGCGAGACTTCGGACATGCCCTTCTTGTTGTTGTCGAGTTCTTCCAGCGTCATCATCGGCACGAAAATATCGTGCTCCTGAAACCGGTACAGGCTGGTTGGATCGTGCATCAGCACGTTGGTATCGAGCACAAACAGTTTGGTCGGCGGGATTTTCACTGCGGCTTTGCGGGTGGCCATGTCTGCTTTCTTCAAAGATAGAGGAATGGGGTCCAGCAGGGCGAAACATCCGCCCAAAACCAACTACAAACTACGGGTGAACTCCAGAACTTCCTGCACGTGGCCATCTACCTTGACCCCGCGCCATTCGCGCGCCAACTTGCCGGCCGCATCGAATACGAAGGTGCTGCGCTCGATGCCGCGCACCTGTTTGCCGTACATATTTTTCAACTTCATCACGCCAAAGGCGTCACAGAGTTGCTCGTCCTCATCCGCGAGCAGTTCAAAAGGAAACTCGAACTTGCACTTGAAGCCATCGTGAGACTTCACGCTGTCGCGCGAGACGCCGAAAACCACCGCGCCAGCGGCCACAAAGTCAGGATGCAGGCGCGCGAAGTCGATGCCTTCCGTGGTACAGCCAGGAGTGTTGTCCTTAGGATAGAAATACACGACGAGCTTTTTGCCTTGTTGCGCCGCCAGTGAGATGGACGCGCCGCCGGTGGCCGGCAGACTCAGATCGGGGGCGAGCATTTGTGTCATTTTTTTGCTCCTGAGCATCGGGGTAAAACAAACAACGGCTCAAGCGTATCGGCATTTTCAGGGCCTCGCAACAGCCCTGCAGACCAGTACTGCCAAGCCCTTGATTCCTCAGACAGAAGCTTCAAGCAGAAGTGCCGCCGCCACCTTGCGCCCCTCGCCAGCCAGCAGGTTATAAGTGCGACAGGCCGAGCCGGAATCCATGATCTCGAAGCCAATGCGCGCCTCGATCAAGGGCCGCAAGATCGCCGGTGCGGGAAAGTGCTGGCGCGCACCGGTACCGATCAGCACCAGCGCCGGCTTCAAGGCACACACCGCCTCCAGGCTTTCCGCCGTCAGTGCGGCGAAACCACGCAGCGGCCAGTCCTGCACCGACTCCGGCGTCAGGATCAGGCTGCTCTCGTGGCGCTGGCCGTTGATGGTGAAAGACGTGGCGTCGTAAGACGCAATCAGGAGCAGGTCGGAGATGATTTCGCGGTTCAGTTTCATACATTAACCCAGGTTATCCGTTAGGCAGCCCTTCGGGCCTGCGCGAGCGCTGGCGGGCGGTTTGCGGCCTTTTTTGCAGCTTGCTCGGCGTCCATGGAAACAACCATGGACTTCCCCCAAGCCACAAAACTGGCTCGCAACCTGCCTCGCCATCATCTCGCGCCCTAATGAATAATCTGGGTTAAAAGTGTATTGGCAAAAGGGCCGCGCCAGTCCTTCCAGCTTGCCGCTTCGGGGTTTGACGAGGTTTCGCTATCATAGGAGGTTTACGGGGGATTTTCCCCGCCACAGGAGCATGGAGCAGCATCATGAAACACGGCCAGAACTTGCACGTCGCGACCCACGAAACGCACCGGACTTCTGCTGAAGCCCCGGCCCGCGCCGTCGCGAAGTCTGCCAAGCTGGCCAATGTCTGCTACGAAATCCGTGGCCCGGTGTTGGAACGCGCGCGCCAGATGGAAGAAGAAGGTCATCGCATCATCAAGCTGAACACCGGCAACCCGGCCGCTTTCGGCTTCGAAGCGCCCGAAGAGATCACTCAGGACATGATCCGCAACATGGGCAATGCGGCCGGCTACGTTGACTCCAAGGGAATCTTCCCGGCGCGCAAGGCGATCATGCATTACACGCAGGAGAAGAAGATTGCCAATGTGCATGTCGACGACATTTACATCGGCAATGGCGCCTCCGAGCTGATCGTGATGGCGATGCAGGCCCTGCTCAACAACGACGACGAAGTGCTGGTGCCGGCGCCCGATTATCCGCTGTGGACTGCCGCCGTGAATCTGTCCGGCGGCAAGGCGCGGCATTACCTGTGCGACCCGAACAACGGCTGGCTGCCCGCGATTGACGACATCAAGAAAAAGATCACGCCGCGCACCAAGGCCATCGTCGTGATCAACCCGAATAACCCGACCGGCGCCGTGTATCCGGATGACGTGCTGCAGGCCATCATCGAACTCGCCCGCCAACACAATCTGGTGGTCTGTTCCGACGAGATCTACGACAAGGTGCTCTACGACGGCGTGACCCACACTTCGATGGCTGCGCTGGCCGACGACGTGCTGTTCCTCACCTTCAACGGCCTCTCCAAGAACTATCGCGCCTGCGGTTATCGCGCCGGCTGGATGGTGGTGTCTGGTGAAAAGCGTTACGCCGCCGACTACATCGAAGGCCTGAACATCCTCGCCACGATGCGCCTGTGCGCCAACGTGCCGGCGCAGTACGGTATCCAGACCGCACTCGGCGGTTACCAGTCGATCAACGATCTTGTCAAGCCGACCGGCCGCCTCACACGTCAGCGAGACATCGCCTACGAGGCCTTGAGTTCGATGCCCGGCGTCAGCGTCGTCAAGCCCAAGGGCGCGCTCTACATGTTCCCGCGCTTCGATCCGAAGATGTACCCGATCGTGGACGACCAGCAATTCGTGCTCGAACTGCTCGAAGCCGAGCGCGTGCTGCTGGTGCAGGGCACCGGCTTCAACTGGGCCACGCCGGATCGCATCCGTGTGGTCTTCCTGCCGAACTCCGACGATCTCACCGAAGTCATGGGCCGCATCGCCCGTTTCCTCGACGGCTACCGCAAACGTCACGGCCGCTAAACATGGCTGCCGGACAATCAAACACTCCCGACAATCTCAAACGAAAAGAATCAGCATGAAACCGATCAATGTAGGCCTGCTTGGCATTGGCACCGTAGGTGGTGGTACCTGGACCGTTCTCTCCCGCAACGCCGAGGAAATCGCGCGCCGTGCCGGTCGCCCGATCCGCATCACGGCCGTGGCTGACCGCGATGTCGCCCTGGCCCAACGTGTCACCGGCGGCGCAGCCCGCATCACGGCCGATGCCTTCGAACTGGTGCGCGACCCGGAGATCGACGTCGTTGTCGAGCTGATCGGTGGCTACGGCATCGCCAAGGATCTGGTGCTGACCGCTATCGAGAACGGCAAGCACGTTGTCACCGCCAATAAGGCGCTCCTCGCCGTGCATGGCAAGGAAATTTTCGCGGCCGCGCAAGCCAAAGGCGTCACCGTCGCCTTCGAAGCCGCTGTCGCCGGGGGCATCCCGATTATCAAGGCGCTGCGCGAAGGCCTCTCGGCCAACCGCATCGAATGGGTGGCCGGCATCATCAATGGCACCACCAACTTCATCCTCTCCGAGATGCGCGACAAAGGCCTGCCTTTTGCCGACGTGCTCAAACAGGCACAAGCCCTCGGCTATGCCGAAGCCGACCCGACCTTCGACATCGAAGGCGTGGACGCCGCCCACAAGATCACCTTGATGAGCGCGCTCGCCTTCGGCATCCCGGTGCAATTCGACAAGGCTTACGTCGAAGGCATCACCAAGCTCGAAGCCACCGATATCAAATACGCCGAACAGCTCGGCTACCGCATCAAGCTGCTGGGCATCGCGCGTCGCCGCCAAGCCGGCATCGAGTTGCGCGTGCACCCGACCCTGATCCCCACCAAGCGCCTGATCGCCAACGTGGAAGGCGCCATGAACGCCGTACTGGTGCAGGCCGACGCCGTCGGTTCCACGCTGTACTACGGCAAGGGCGCGGGCGCCGAGCCCACGGCCTCAGCCGTGATCGCCGATCTGGTGGACATCACCCGTCTGGCTACCGCCGGCGCCGAGCACCGCGTGCCGCACCTCGCCTTCCAGGCCGACCAGCTCGTCGACCTGCCGATCCTGCCGATCGAAGAAGTGCAGACCGCCTACTACCTGCGCATGCGCGTGGAAGACAAAACCGGCGTGCTCGCCGACATCACCCGCATCCTCGCTGACGGCAAGATCTCCATCGACGCCATGCTGCAGAAGGAGCCGGGCGAAGGCGAATCGCAGACCGACATCATCCTGCTGACCCATCTGGCGATTGAAGGCCAGGTCAATGCGGCGATTGCGCGGATTGAAGGGCTGGCGACTGTGGTCGGCAAGGTCACGCGGATTCGTTTGGAAGAGCTGAACTGATTTGAAATCATGCGTGGGCTCTCCGAGCCCACCCTACACGAGCACACCATGCAATACCTCTCCACCCGCGGCAACAGTCCGCAAACGACTTTCTCCGACATCCTGCTCGGCGGTTTGATGCAGGACGGCGGCCTGTCGCTGCCTGCTGAATATCCTCAGATCACGGATGCCGAACTGACGGCGATGCGCAGCATGAGCTACGCCGAGCTGGCCTTCACCCTGCTGTCGAAATTCGCCACCGACATTCCGGTGGAAGATCTGCGCGCGCTGACCGCCAAGACTTACACCGCCGAGGTGTACTGCAACGGTCGGCCGGATTCGGATGCGCAGCAGATCACGCCGCTGCGCAAGCTTGAGACAAATCTGTATCTGCAGGAGCTGTCGAACGGCCCGACCCTGGCCTTCAAGGACATGGCGATGCAGTTGCTCGGCAACCTGTTCGAGTACGTGCTGGCCAAGCGCGGCGAGGAGATCAACATCCTCGGCGCGACTTCGGGCGACACCGGCTCGGCGGCCGAATACGCGATGCGCGGCAAGCAAGGCGTGCGCGTTTTCATGCTCTCGCCGGATGGGGCGATGAGCGCCTTCCAGCGCGCTCAGATGTATTCGCTGCAGGACGCGAACATCTTCAACATCGCCGTGCGCGGCATGTTCGACGACGCGCAGGACATCGTCAAAGCCGTCTCCAACGATCTGGATTTCAAGGCCCAGCACAAGATCGGCGCGGTGAATTCGATCAACTGGGGCCGCGTCGCCGCGCAGATCATTTACTACTTCAAGGGCTATCTGGCGGCCACCACGTCGAACGACCAGGAAGTGAATTTCGCTGTGCCTTCGGGCAATTTCGGCAACATCTGCGCCGGCCACATCGCGCGCATGATGGGCCTGCCGATCCGCAAGCTGATCCTGGCGACCAACGAAAACAACGTGCTCGACGAATTCTTCCGCACCGGCGCCTACAAACCGCGCAAGACCACCGATGTGAAGGTGACCTCCAGCCCGTCGATGGACATTTCCAAGGCCTCGAACTTCGAGCGCTTCATCTTCGATCTGGTCGGCCGCGACCCGAAGGTGGTGGCCGAGCTGTGGAAGGCCGTCGATTCCGGCGGCTACTTCGACCTGTCCGCCACGCCTTACTGGGCGCGCATCGAAGAGTTCGGTTTCGTCTCCGGCGCCAGCAGCCACGCTGACCGCCTCGCCACGATCCGCCGCGTCTACAAGGACTACGGCCTGATGATCGACACCCACACGGCGGACGGCATCAAGGTGGCGATGGAACATCGCGATGCCGACATCCCGACCATCGTGCTGGAAACCGCCCTGCCCGCGAAGTTCGAAGAGACCATCATCGAAGCGCTGGGCGAGAAACCCTGGCGTCCGGCCAGCATGCAGAACATCGAAGCCCTGCCGCAGCGCGTCGAAGTGATGGACGTGAATGTGCAGGCAGTGAAGGACTTCGTCGTCAAACACGCAAGCTGAGGAGCCGCACTGGACGGGCATCTTTGGGCGGGCAGTCCGAAGATGCACACCAGCATTGGCGATACAGCCAGAATACCTGAAGAACCAATACAGGTGCGGCTCTACAGGCATACGAATCAGAAAACCAAAACACCAAGGGCCGCAATTTGCGGCCCTTGGTGTTTTATTGCGTGCGGGAATAATCAGGTTTCCAGCACGTAAGTCCCGGGCGCGGCGCCCAGCCTGTGTTTCGACAGTTTGCCTGGTTCAGGCGCCGCCACCAGCTCGCCGGACTGCGGCGCCAGCCAGGCCACCCAGTCTTCCCACCAGGAACCCGGCGTCGATTCGACATTCGCCAGCCAATTGTCCGCACAATCGGTGCGATGCGCCTGCTCGGCGCGGAATGTCCGCTTGGGCGGATTCACCACCGGATTGATGATGCCGAAGATGTGACCGGAACTGGACAGCACATAGCGCTTGGGTCCACGCACCAGATTCATCACACGGAAAGTCTGGCGCCAGGGCGCAATGTGATCGTCCTCTGCGCCCACGGCGTAAAGCGGTTGCTCAATGCGCTCCAGATCAATCGCCTGTCCGGCGATGCTCAGGGCGTCGCGCTCGATCAGGCGATTATGCAGATATAGTTCCTTCAGATACCAGGAGTGCATCTCGGCCGGCATGCGCGTGGTGTCCATGTTCCAGAACAGCACATCGAAAGCCGGCGGCTTTTCGCCATACAAGTAGCCGTGCACGTAATAGTGCCAGATCAGGGTGTTGGAGCGCAGCAAGCGGAAAGCCGAGGCCATTTCCTTGCCTTCGAGAATCCCTTTTTTCTTCATCGACTCGGTCAGATACGCCACGCTGCCTTCGTCGATGAACACCTCGATATCGCCTGGCTCGGCAAAGTCTACCAAGGTGGTCAACAGTGTCCAGCAGGCCACCGGCTGTTTATCGGCGGGATACTGGCGCGTTGCCCAGGCCATGTAAATACTCAGCGCCGTGCCGCCAATACAATATCCGGCGGCAGTAACCTGATCGGCCTTGGAAAGCGTGCGTGCTGTACTGACTGCGAAATCGACACCTTCGGTGATGTAATCCTCAAAGCGGACATCCTTCATCGAGATGTCCGGATTCTTCCAGCTGGTGATATAGACGTCAAAACCCTGATCAAGCAGATAGCGCACCATGCTCTTCTTGGCCGTCAGATCAAGGACGTAGAACTTGTTGATCCAGGGCGTGACGATCACGATCGGCTTGGTGTGCAGCTTGGGCTGGGTCGGCGCGTACCGAATCACCTCCAGCATGCGATTGCGTGCCACGACCACGCCCGGCGTCGTTGCCAGATTCTCGCCAACCTTGAAGTCATCGGGATTGGTCATGCGGATATCACCAGCGATCACATCGTCGATGAAATTCTTCATCCCCGCACGCGCGGAAGCGCCGTGCGTCTCGACCGCCAGACGCAAGGCGGCCGGGTTGCTCCACAGGAAATTGGTCGGAGCAACCGAGTTCAGATACTTCCTCCACCAGAAGGCAGCACGCCGGCGCTCATTGTCCGCCTGACCCGGCGTCTGATAGAGCATGTCCTGAATGCGGCGCGTGACCAGCAGGTACCACTCCTTGGAAATGTCCCAACTCGCATGATCTGTCCATGCAGGGTCCGAAAAACGGGAATCATCAGGCTGCGGCGCAATCGGATCTTCACTTGGCATACCCACAGCGCGCCGGGTCGCATGCTCGGCAACTGCCATAACATCGGAGGAAAACCCAATGAGATGCTCAATCAACTCCTGCGGATGCAGCATCCAGGCCAACTGAGCATGCGCCAAAGGCACGAACATGCCCAAAGGATCAATCCGGGAGTCAATCTTCTTGTTCCACTCACGATAAAACGGCCGTACAGATCCGGGAGCAGATCCATCCTGACTGGCATTCATTTCTTGCCTCCTTCCAGAAAAGCCTAAAATGAATCATGGCAGAAGGGTTTCTGCTAAGCGAGCTGACCTTAGGGTGGCATCGCATCGGCAGGCAAGCCTAAATACAGCAACCAACTCAGGAGGCCCTATGTACAAGCATCTATTGATCCCGACTGATGGCTCCGAACTATCGAATCGCGCTGTTGCCAGCGCTATTGAGTTTGCTCGCAGTCTCAAGGCCAAGATCACCTTTCTGTATGTGCAGCCGGAGTTTCCGCTGCCCATCGCGGGCGAGGGCGCAATGCTCGCCCCGGAAAGTCGCGATGAGTTTGCGCAAAGCACCCGCGAACAGGCTGAGCGGATTCTTGCCGAGGCTGCCGTTACAGCAAAAGCCGCCGGACTTGAAACCAGCACGACAACCGAAGTCAGCGACATCCCCTATCAAGTCATCATCAACACGGCCCAGAATCGGGGCTGTGATCTGGTCTTCATGGCTTCGCACGGACGCAAGGGTTTGGCAGGCCTGTTGCTTGGCTCGGAAACCCATAAAGTACTGACTCACTGCAAGGTGCCAGTACTCGTCTATCGATGAAAGACAGGGAATGAATGTAATAAAAAGGCCGCTTCATCAGCGGCCTTTTTCACAATCCCGAGTCTCCGGGAAGATTGATATTTTCGCTTGTCCGGGCAAAAAACAGCGTGGCTGCCGAAGTAGTGGCACACAAAGCCCAGAACATCAAAAAACCCACTGAATACGTTGTAGTACTTGAGTAATGCACGGGCTGACCAAGCAAATAGAGCTCCTGCGGATTAACCAGAGTGAAGAATATGATTTCTGCCACACCGGCAAGCAAAAAAGAAGGCCACAGAATCAGGATCAAACGGTTCGTCAGCGTTACCGCCATTACGCAGCTCCTTTGTCAGTTAATCAGGGCTTAAGGTGAACAGGCTCCGCCAAGGGAAGACTGGTTTCGGCAAACAACTGCCAGACACCCCCCTCGTCTTCCAGCTTAACATTCCATCGCCCCTCCCGAACAGACCCTAGCTCGCCAGTGTAGACGGCACCTTCACGCTGCAGCAACAACTCGCGATCAAGGTCTGCCCGCGCCGGATTAATCAGACTCAAACGAAGCTGTGCGGCAGGTTCAATCTCGCGACTCGACTCCAGTGTCAGGATCAGGTGGCCTCCTGACTGCCGCAAGCTCGCACCGAGCCCCAGCTGGGCTGCACGCTCCTGACGCGCGAGCACACGATTGATGGTCAACCCTTTTTTATAATAATCCTGCGCCACCAAACCATCATCAGTACGAGAGGCTAGCGCCCAGGTAGCCAGGCCTGCCACCACCGCCGTCATCGGCAGGCTCATCAACAACCACGGCCATGGCTCCCTGTACCAGGGGCGAAGGGGCAGGACGGCTTGTATCGGTCGGCTCATTTTTACTTTCCAGGGGCGATAAATACAGCTTTTTCATGCACGCGCAACTTCGCGTCATCTTCAGCCTGAAGATCGAAATAGACAGGATGGGCGCCCTTTTCCAGCGTATCCATCGGAACTCTGACACGCACCATCAAGGTCTTCTTCTGGGCAGGGGCTATCGTCAGGTCGGACTCTCCATCCAGCAATACGCCCTCAATCCCCGACACGCTCAAGTGCACGCGGCGTGACTGCTCGGCCATGTTCATCACATGCAGGATGTAAACGTTCTCGAGCAAGGATCCTTCCACTTCACGCACGAGAACCGTACGATCCTTGATCACATCCATCCGCAAGGGCTTGCGCGTCACGACGCCCCAGACCAAAGCAATACACAGCGCGCACAGCACGGTCACATAGATCAGGATGCGTGGCCGCAGTACATGCCGAATGATGTCGCTGCGCCCCCAGTGCTTCTTGAGCGCATTTTCAGTGGAGTAACGAATCAGACCGCGCGGCAATTCGATCTTGTCCATCACCTGATCGCACGCATCAATACACGCGGCACAACCGATGCATTCGTACTGCAAGCCCTTGCGGATATCGATACCCGTCGGGCAGACCTGCACGCAAATACCACAATCGACACAATCACCCTGCCCGGCAGCATCGGCGCCCTTGCGACGCGGACCGCGCGGCTCGCCTCGCTCCTGATCGTAGGTGATGACCAGGGTATCCGGGTCAAACATCACGCTCTGGAAACGCGCGTAGGGACACATGTATTTGCACACCTGCTCTCGCATCACCCCAGCCATCAAATAGGTGAAGCCGCCGTAAAACAGGACCCAGAATAATTCCCAGCCACCCAACGAGGCATTCACAAGCTTCGGCATCAATTCGGCGATGGGCGAGAAATAGCCTACGAACGTGATGCCCGTCCAGAATGAAATCAGGATCCACACCGCGTACTTTGCCGACTTGAGTAAAAACTTGCGGCCACTGGTCGCGCCGGCATCAAGCTTCATGCGCTTGGCGCGATCACCCTCGATGACTTTTTCAACCCAGAGAAAAATCTGCGTATAGACCGTCTGCGGACAGGCATAGCCACACCACAGGCGCCCTGCCACAGCGGTAAACAGAAACAGGGAGAGGGCCGAGATGATCAGGATAACCGCCAGATAAAACACATCCTGCGGCCAGAATACCCAGCCAAACACGTAAAACTTCCGCTCGGCCAGATTGAAGAGGACGGCTTGGCGTCCATTCCAGGGCAGCCAGGCCAAACCGTAAAATACAATCTGGGTGAACCACACCAGCGCCCAGCGCCACGCGGCAAAGAGCCCGGTCACTGCGCGCGGATAAACTTTTTGACGAACTTCGTAGAGCGAATCCAGATCTTCAGCGGCACGCGCGCGTGCATGCACCCTGACTACCTGCGCAGCAACATTCAGCCTGGCCTCAGAGTCGGCGTTGGCATCGGAATGACTGTTTTCGTGACTCATGCTGCGCTCTCCGCACGCAGCCATATCAGCTGCAAATGCTTGCCCCGAAAGGCAAAACCGGGGCGCCTTGCGCGCCCCGGCAAATCCTTATTCCAATTCAAGATAGAGACGAGACGCTAAGACGAACCGCAGACAGTGCTATGGCACGGCAAGGCGAAGTCAACAAAGTATCGTTTCTATCAGGAATTGGAATTACTTGTTTTGATTCTTCGACAGACTCAATACATACGCGGACAGTATATGGATCTTGTCTTCACCCAAGAACTCTTTGAATACAGGCATCTGATTCTGACGCCCCTTGCTGATAGTTTCGGTCAGCGCAGTCTCCGAGGAACCCCACAACCAGGTACGGTCGGTAAGATTTGGGGCACCAAGAGCAGGATTACCCTTGCCTTCTGCGCCATGACAAGCCACGCAATTCTGCATGTACGCAGCCTTGCCGCGCTGCGCGCGAATCGAATCACTGGCCAGAGCAGACAATGAACGAACGTAATGGACGACATCCCGGGTGCCATCAGCCCCCAACACAGCCCCCCACGCCGGCATCACGCCCTGGCGCCCGGCAGTGATCGTCGCCTTGATCGTTTCCGGCTCACCACCATACAACCAGTCATTGTCAGCCAGATTCGGAAAGCCTTTGGCACCACGCGCATCGGCACCATGGCATTGCGAGCAATAGGTCAGGAACAGGCGCTGTCCCATGGCCTGCGCCTCGGGATCTGCCGCCACCGCAATCAGATCCTGCTTGGCGTACTTGGCGTAAATCGGTTTGAACTTGGCCTCGGCAGCCTTCACCTCGGCTTCGTACTCCGCCTTCTCGCTCCAGCCCCAGTAACCCTTATATGCGCCAAGGCCGGGAAATAGCAGCAGATACGCGACGGCAAACACCAGCGTCATCCAGAACAGATACAGCCACCAGCGAGGCAGTGGGTGGTTATATTCCTGAAGATCCTCATCCCAGATGTGGTGATGCAGGGTGACAGGCCCTTTCTCACGCTTGGTCATGTTGGAAATGAGAATCCAGGCACAGAAAGCCAAGCTTAAACCTACCAGCACCACAATGTAGTAATGCCAGAAATCGCTGACGAAATCACTCATGATGCTTACCCCTGAGTATGCGAGCGAGAAGCAGGCTGGCTGCCCACTTCATCATCTTCTTGAAATGGCAACATGGCGGCCTCATCGAAACCCTTCTTGGCTGAGTGGCTGTATGCCCACAACGCAATGGCCACGAAACACCCGAAACCAAGAGCAGTCATCAATGAACGTACGCTATCGATATCCATGATCGCCTCCGGAGCTCAGTTGTTGTTCTTGATGGCCGTGCCCAAACCCTGAAGGTAGGCAATCAGCACATCAAGCTCGGTCTTGCCCTTGACCTGTTCGGGCGCAGCAGCAATTTCCGCATCGGTATAGGGCACACCGACCATGCGCAAGGCCTTCATGCGCGCCTGAACGTCGTCCACCTGCGCAGGACGATCCAGCCAGGCAAACGCTGGCATGTTCGATTCCGGCACCACATCACGCGGGTTGAGCATATGAGTGCGGTGCCAAACATCAGAATAACGTCCGCCAACACGCGCCAGATCCGGCCCTGTGCGTTTGGAACCCCACTGGAACGGATGGTCATACACAAACTCACCGGCCACAGAATAGTGACCGTAACGCTCGGTTTCAGCCCGGAAGGGGCGAATCATCTGCGAGTGACAGTTGTAACAACCCTCACGGATATAAATGTCGCGGCCCAGCAAGCGCGCCGGATCGTAGGGCATGACACCCTCCACGGCTACCGTTGTCGACTTCTGGAAGAACAGCGGGACAATTTCCACCAAACCACCCACGCTGATCACCAACAAGGTCAGCACGACCAAGAGGGGGACGCTCTTTTCGATCAATTCATTATTCAGTTTCATGTCGAATCCCCTCAGTGTGCCGCAGCCGGAGCCAGCACCGGTGCGTTCACAGCCTTCTGGCCGGCAATCGTGCGCACCATGTTATAGAACATGATGAACATGCCACCCAAATAGAGCAGACCTCCCAGGAAGCGGACAATCCAGTACGGATAAGTTTCCTTGACCACTTCGATGAAAGCCCACTTGAGCGTGCCATCGACGTTCATGTCACGCCACATCATCCCTTGCATCACCCCGGCGATCCACATTGACGATATGTAGAGAACGATGCCGATAGTCGCAATCCAGAAATGCAGGGTAATCAAGCGCGTCGAATACATCTCGGTCTTGCCATACAGGCGCGGCAGCAGATAGTAGATCGCACCGATGGACACCATCCCGACCCAGCCCAAAGCGCCCGAGTGCACATGACCAATCGTCCAGTCGGTGTAGTGAGACAAGGCATTCACCGTCTTGATCGACATCATCGGGCCTTCAAAGGTCGACATGCCATAAAAAGACAGCGAGGTGACGAGGAATTTCAGGATCGGATCGGTGCGCAATTTGTCCCAGGCACCCGACATTGTCATGATCCCGTTGATCATGCCGCCCCAGCTTGGCGCAAGCAGAACCAGAGAAAACACCATACCTACCGACTGAGCCCAGTCAGGCAGGGCGGTGTAGTGCAGATGGTGCGGACCGGCCCACATGTAAGTGAAGATCAGTGCCCAGAAGTGCACCACCGACAGTCGGTACGAGTACACCGGCCGGCCGGCCTGCTTGGGCACGAAGTAATACATCATCCCGAGGAAGCCTGCGGTCAGGAAGAAGCCCACCGCATTGTGACCATACCACCACTGGATCATCGCATCCTGCACCCCCGCGTAAGCGGAGTAGGACTTCATCATCGAGAATGGCACTTCAGCTGAATTAACGATGTGCAACACTGCCACGGTCAGGATGAAGGCACCGTAAAACCAATTGGCAACGTAAATATGCGGCGTTTTGCGCTTGACCAGCGTACCGAAGAACACCACCGCATAGGAGACCCAGACAACCGCAATCAGGATGTCGATAGGCCATTCCAGTTCGGCGTACTCCTTGCCGGAGGTATAGCCCAGCGGCAGGGTAATGGCTGCCAGCACAATGACCAACTGCCAGCCCCAGAACACAAAGGAAGCCAACCTGGGCAAAAAGAGACTGGTGTGGCAGGTTCGCTGCACGACATAAAACGATGTCGCCATCAGCGCACAGCCCCCGAACGCAAAAATGACCGCGTTGGTGTGCAGCGGGCGCAAACGCCCGAAGTGCAGATACTCGTGAATATTCAGATCGGGCCAGACAAGCTGTGCGGCGATAATCACGCCCACCAGCATGCCAACGATGCCCCAAACAACCGTCATGATCGCGAACTGTCGCACGACCTGATAGTCGTAAGTCGCCTGGGTTTGCATAAGACCACCTCGCATTAGAGAAGGAACCCAGCGCCTGCCACCCCGAAACCGAACGGAGCATCGATCCGGTGACGCAGCCGTGAAGCCAGACAGCTACAGCGGCACCACCGAGATCAACAGGAGGGTTTATCCTTGCCCTCTTGGCCCACTTTTGATCAACATCAAGTGAGTTTTTGCGCTGGCGCAAATTCTAGCACGATGAGAAGGGTTTCTAGCTCGCGGCTCCCGATTTCAGGGCGAAAAAAAGGGTGCGACAAGCGCACCCCCAACCCCAACAGAGAGACTTCACGAGCCGAAAACCTGACCATTGCGGCTGATTTTCTTCTCGCCGCCGACGCCCCCGTCGGCTTGAACGAAGTATGCCTTGGCGCCTGCTACGAGGCTTGACCAGGATCAAGCGCACTACACCAAAGTCTTATTTTCTTGCTCGGGCACGATTTTGTCTGGCTGCGCAGGCGGCGCATCTTCATCCATCAGAACACGAAAACCGGGCCCCTCCAGGTCATCAAACTGACCGCTGCGCACCGACCACCAGAAAATCAGGCCGATCACGAAGACCAGCAAAACCGAAAGCGGGATCAGAATGTAGAGGCTATTTTCCATGCACGTTATTTTACGCGCGCAATTCGCAGTGCATTCAACACCACCAGCAAGGAGCTTGCACCCATGCCAAGCCCCGCAATCCACGGCGTCACCCAGCCCGCCATCGCCGCCGGGATTGCCAGCAGGTTATAAGCCAGAGCCCAAGCCAGATTCTCGCGAATCACCGCCAAAGTCTTGCGTGCCAGACGGCGGCCGAGCAGCAAGCGATCCAGCGCATCATTCAGCAACACAATATCCGCCTGGTTGCGCGCCAGATCCGTGCCGCCCGCCATTGCAATCGACACATGCGCCTGCGCCAGTACCGGCGCATCATTGATCCCGTCGCCGACCATCGCCACGATCGCGCTGCTGGCCTGCAATTCGCGTAGAGCCGCGTGCTTGCCCTCGGGCGTCAGTCCGGCCCGGGCATCCGCAACCCCAAGCACACTCGCCACCGCAGCCACGACCGGCGCCGCGTCACCACTTAAGATACTGACTCCACAGCCAGCATCCCGCAACCCGGCCACCAGACCAGCGGCCTCAGGACGCAAGCTGTCGCCCAGCACCAGCGCCGCCAGCCATTGCCCCCGCCGCGCCAGATACACCACCGTCCGATCACCAGCAAACACCAGCTGAAGAGGCAATGCAGACGCGGCACACGGAGCAACATGCTCGTAGCGGCCCAGCACATGCGGCTCTCCAGCCACCTTGCCCGCAACGCCTTGCCCGATGCGGATCTCCACATCACTCGCGGCGTGAATACTACTACCGGCAGCCACCACGATGGCGCGCGCGATCGCGTGTTCGGAATGCGTCTCCAACGCCGCCGCCAGGGCCAAGGCCTGTGCCGGCTCCACGCCCTCCGCACAAACCACCTCTTCCACACGCAGTACGCCTGTCGTCAAGGTACCTGTCTTGTCAAACACAAAGTGGCTGGCATGCGCCAGCGTTTCGATGGCATGCCCGCGCGTCACCAATAAACCGGCTTGAGCAAACGCGTCCGTCGCCACGGTTAGCGCCACCGGCGTTGCCAGCGACAAAGCGCACGGACAACTCACCACCAGCACCGCCACAAATATCGGCATGGCCCGCACCGCATCGACCTGCCACCAATACACCCCGGCTAGCACAGCCAGCCCGAGCAAGACCAGCGTAAACACGCCCGCCACCCGATCCGCCTGCTCCACGATTCTCGGTCGTTCAGCCGCCGCACGCTCCATCAAACGTCGAATCGTCGCCAGCCGGGTCGCCTCGCCCACCTGGCACGCCTCCACCTCCAGCGCACCAGCACCATTCAGACTGCCACCCAGCACCGCATCGCCAACCACTTTGGCCACCAGCGCGCTCTCACCCGTCAGCCAGGCCTCATTCACCTCACTGCGCCCAGCCAGCACCAGGCCATCCACCACAATCGTCTCGCCCGGCCGGATCAGCACACGATCTCCCGCCACCAGCTGGCTAGCGGGCACTCGCTCCTCAACCAGACCATCCGCACTCAGGCGCCGCGCAAAACTCGGCAGCAGGCGTCCCAGCGTCTCGGCCCCGCGCGTGGCACGCTGGCGCGCCAGCAGCTCCAGATAACGGCCTCCGAGCAGAAAAAACACGAACATCGACACAGAATCAAAATACACCTCGCCCGAGGCCATCAGCGTCGCCCACACACTCGCCGCAAACGCAAAACCCACGCCCAACGCCACCGGCACATCCATTCCCGCCCGGCGCAAACGCAAATCCCGCCAGGCGCGCTGAAAGAAGGGTGCCGCCGAATAGAACACCACCGGCAGGGTCAGCAAGAGGCTCGCCCAGTGCATCAGGGACAACACACTGGCACTCATGTCGCCGTCGCTTATGTATACAGGCAGCGCATACATCATCACCTGCATCATCCCGAAGCCTGCCACGAACAGACGCCACAAGGCAGCACGCCGCTCGCGCTGAGCCAGCTCTTCGGAACGCAAGGGGTCGTAAGGATGGGCGCGATAACCGATGGACGTCACCGCCATCAAAATCGCCGAAAGCTGGATTTCGTCCGCATGCCAACGGATGCGCGCACGTCGCGTCGCATAGTTAACCTGCACTGCCGTCACGCCTGGCAACTGCATCAGATGGCGTTCATTCAGCCACACACATGCTGCGCACGTGATGCCTTCCAGAATCAGATCCGCCTCACGCTCATCACCTTCCAGAGGCCGCACAAAACCCTGCTGAAAGTCCGGGTGATCGAACAAACCCAAATCCGCCAAAGCCTGTGGCAAAGCCACTTCCGCAGCCTCGGGCAAGGCGGAACGGTGACTGTAATAATCGGTCAAACCGTTCGCTAGGATCGCCTCGCATACCGCCTGACACCCAAGGCAGCACATCTGTCGCGGCTGACCGTCCACTGGCACAAACAGCCCTAGCCCCGGCGGCACAGGCTGACCACAATGGAAACAAGAAGGTTCGGCTGAGGGCTGTAAATCGGAAGTCACGATGGCCTGAGCGGAGAAAGAAATGACGATTCTACAACGCAGCACCAGCCAGGATTGGCTGAGCGACAGACAAGAAAAAAGGGCTGTGTCGAAGACACAACCCTTTTCCCAAACTGGTGCTGCTGACCGGAATCGAACTGGTGACCTACTGATTACGAATCAGTTGCTCTACCAACTGAGCTACAGCAGCGAAGGACGCGCATTGTATGCGAACAATTGGAATACCTCAACAGGCAAAGCGTTCAAGCAATGCGCAGCGTCTGTCGTTAGCCACAAGCGTGACGTATTTCACACTCACTCAAACAATCCGTCCACCCGTCCCTACAGGATTTCCTCTCATCGCGAAATTGTTGAATTTGGCAAATTTATCAATCAGGCTGCAATCATGAAAAAACTCAGCGGCTTCACTCTCATTGAACTGATGATCACGATCGCGGTTGGCGCCATCCTGATGGCGATCGCGGTCCCCAGCTTCAAGGATTTCATCCAGAATCAGCAGACGACCTCCGAGGCCAACACCCTGCTCGGTTCGCTCATGACCGCCAGAAGCAAAGCCATGCACGGAGATGTGACTTTTGCTCCCGCCAACGGCGTCAGCTTTGCCAGCGGCTGGATTGTCACAACCACAGGTACCAATGGCGTAGCCGTTACCATCCTCCAGCATGAGCCCCTCGAACGTCTCACCGCCAGCCCTGCAGCAGCCATTGTATTCAAACAGGGTATGGGGGAAGTAACCCTGCCCGTCAGCTTCGTCCTGACCCCTAAAGACTGTGGTGTTGGCGCAGACCGCCAGCGCACATTGACTGTCGCACTCAATGGCAGTAGCCGAATCACTCGAACCCTTTGCCCCTGAACCGAGCCTCGCCATGCAAACACATCCGCACAAATTCAAAAGACGCGCTCATCTCGGCTTCTCACTGATCGAAGTCTTGGTGGCCATGGTCGTACTGTCACTTGGCTTACTCGGCTTGGCGGCGCTGCAGATGACCTCACTACGGTTCAACCAGAGCTCCCAGATGCGCACCCAGGCGACCATCCTGGCCAGCGATATTTTTGACTGCATGCGCGCCAACCGTGACGCAGCAGCGATCGGACAATACGCCACGGCCTTTACAGCCGCCCCTCCCGGCGGGGCGACCGTTCATGAACAGGATCTGAGAAACTGGAAAAACCGTATTACCGGCCTGCTCGGTGCCACCGCCCAAGGAGAAGCTGCGGGACCGGATGCCGAAGGCAAATACAGAGTCACCATCCGCTGGAGTGACGCAGGCGACATCAACTCCGGGCGCACCCTGCAAGACTTCGTTTATCTCGCTCGCCCTTAACGGACGTCCGCTCATCATGATCAAACATTTACCCTCTCCTCCGCGCCAAACAGGCATGACGCTCATCGAACTGATGATCGCAATGATCCTCGGGCTCATCATCGTCGCCGGTGTGCTGTATGTATTCCAGGGCAGCAGCAAGACATTTCGCACCAGTGATGCGCTGGCCCGCGTGCAGGAAAACGGACGCTTCGGTCTTGAGGCAATCGCCAGTGACATACGCATGGCCAGCTACTCCGGCTGCGGCGCCATCCAGAATATAACTCCGCAATCAGTCGTCACGGAACTGGGTACTCTCGACCTGTTCGACGATAGCAACGTATTGCGTGGCTACACCTATACGGTTGGCGCCCCAATAGTCGGGGCGATCGTAGGCACACAAGGGGTAGTGGGCAGCGATGTTTTCATCGCCCGACACCTGTCTGAAAGCGTGGTCGAATTCAATGGCGACATGGCGCTAAAAACTGACCCCATCGTCTTGAAGAAGACCCCCAATACACCAAAGTTCGTGGACGGTCAAATTGTCGCGGTTGCCGACTGCACAAAGATGGACATTTTCCGCGTCACCAACGTGGTTGAAACAACCACAACGGTCACGCTCTCCCATGCCGTCGGATCAGCCGGCGTCGGCAACACCAGCCCGGAATTTCAAGGTCGCTACGGTGCCACTCTAGGAAGCAAGGCCGTCCGCCTGATCGAACAAGCCTACTATGTCAAAAACACCGGGCGTCTCAACAAAACCGGCCAACCGGTCTTCGCGCTATTCCGTCAAGCCACATCGACGGGACTGGCAACAGGGAACGAAGATGAAATAGCTGAAGGCGTTGAAGATTTACGCATCAGTTACGGCCTAGACACAATAGGTTTGGGCCAGGTCGACCGCTACGTAAGCGCGGGCGCCATGACCACCGCACAATGGCCAATGGTCCGCTCCATGCGCCTCGAACTACTTGTCGCCAGCATCGAGAACGGCGCCTTGGACGCTCCGCAGACTTACACCTTCAATGGCGCCAACGTAGTGCCTGCCGCCACAGACCGCAAGCTGCGCACCAGCATCGGCACCACGATCTCGCTGCGCAATCGCGACCACGTCGAATGACTCAACCGGCTCACGCAAAATCATCATGAAACCAGTTCAAGCCAAACGCAAACAATCGCAGCAAGGCGCCGCCCTGATCGTTGGGCTCGTATTCCTGCTGGTACTGACGATGATCGGTGTATCCGCGATCCAGACCTCCACGCAAGAGGAGCGCATGACCGGCTACATTCTCGACAGCAACGCCTCCCTGCAGGCAGCAGAAGCAGCTCTACGTGAGGCAGAATCTTTCGTAAAAAACCGCACCGAGGCCACCCTGATCGGGGCTTACTATGCTGACCCCGGCACCAGCCCCGAATCCAGCATCCCCGCCAACTGGACAACGGCCAATGCACGCGCCGTCAGCACCATTACCTTTAACGCAGGCGCCATCAACCTGGTGAAAGCCCTGCCCCTGTACCGCATCGAAAAACAACCGATTCTTCCCCTGCAACCCGGTACGCCCTTAACAAAAGAAGCTTTCCTGCTGACGGCTTTCAGCACCGGAGGTAGCGGCAACGCCCCTGTCGTCCTGCAAACATCCTACCGCCGTGATATCCCAGAATGAGGTCCATCATGAACACGCCATCCCAATTCCCCGCGCGCCAACGTACGCCGCAGCTTCTGTGCACGCTCGCCAGCCTAGCCGCGTTGCTGCTCGCGGCATCGCCCGTCGCTACAGCAGTGCCGCCAGCACTCAACATCGCTCAGAAACCGCTGTTCCTCGGCGGCACAGACCCGAACGTACTGTTCGTCCTGGATGATTCAGGCTCCATGAATTTCGCATTCATGCCAGAAATTATCGGCAAGTACGCTCTCACAAACCCGAACAACTCTGGTTCAAACTGTCTCGGAGAGAACGCAATGCCGCGCCGCTTGACTTCGGCCCAGTACAACACGCTCTACTACGACCCGGCGGTCACCTATCTGCCTCCGATGAATGCAGACGGATCAACAATGGCCAATTCAAACTTTGCCGCAGCCTGGACAAACGGCTTCAAGACAAGCGACGGAACGACAAATCTGAATAATTACAAAGCATTATTTAGCCCGGGAACCTACACGACTCCCGGAACAAAATGTAACTACCTCGACTCCACTGCCAAGGCGGCGTACTACCACGTATTCAACGCAAGCAACACCGGCTGCACAATCGACAATGCAGTATCGCCTCCCATCCCAAATGACAGTTGCTACACCCGGGTAAATGTAGCCGCTGGCGAACAGGAAAACTTTGCCAACTGGTTTTCGTATTACCGCATGCGCCTCTTGACAGCCAAAACAGGCGTCAGTCGGGCTTTCGCACAAGCAACCAGCGCCCTTTATCTGGGCTACGGCTCCATCAACACCAGTGGCATGGTTGCCAGAGGCGTACTCCCCTTCAAAGATGGAGTCCCCACTACCACAAGCACCTCCCGCAGCCAGTTTTTCAACTGGCTGTTTGCCAAGTCAACAAGCGGCAGCACGCCCTTGCGCCCAGCACTTGAGAATGCGGGAAAGTATTACGAAACCCAGACAGCGCCATGGAGTAGCAAGCCTTGGGATACCGCAAACGGAAACCCGGTCTCTTGCCGCCAAAGCTATACCATTCTAATGACAGATGGCTACTGGAATGGTGGCAGCGCAGTCGGCAACGCCAAAAATGACAACGACGGCACTGCCGGCTCGACCATTGCTCCAGCAGCAGGTTCAAGCCTTTCGCCCTACACATACACACCATCAGCTCCATTTAAAGACGCTGCGAGCGCGACCCGTAGCGACACGCTCGCGGACGTCGCCATGTACTATTGGAAACGGGATATCCGCACAGACTTGGCGAACAACGTCCCTGTCGGCCTGACCTCTATTGATAATGCGTTCTGGCAACACATGACAACATTTACCATCGGCTTGGGATTTTCAAGCACTGTAAATAAAGAGCGGGCCTTCAATTCGATCACAGCCAAAACCGGCGACGCCGACTTTGGTTACCCAACTAGTTGGCCGGCTCCGGCTGCAGATTCGGAAAACAACATCGACGATCTACTCCATGCTGGTGTAAATGGTCACGGAGGCTTCTTTAGCGCCAAGAATCCGACTGAGTTTGCCAATGCTTTGGGTGACACCCTCTCGTCAATTGCTGCACGCCAAGTCTCTGCTGCAGCGGCAGCGGTTAACTCGGGAACACTCTCAGCAGACACCGTTTTGTATCAGGCCACGTTCAACAGCAACAAGTGGAGTGGCGATGTGGTGGCTTACAAAATTGACCCTAGCACCCAAGCCCTAACGGAACTGGCCAAAGCCTCCGCTGGCGTACCATCACCGGCCGGGCGGACGATTTACACTTGGCGGCCCAGCTACACCAGCGGTGCATCGACTATACCCGCCGCAGCCGTGACCTTCGTCGAAACCAATCTGTCGCCCACTCAAACCGCAGCCATCACCAGCGGCATTAGCGGCGCGAGCTTGGGCAGCACAACCGTCGGCGACATCGTGAATTACGTGCGTGGCGACCGTAGCAAGGAGCTATCCAATATTGGGGGAACTCTACGCAACCGGGATGGCGTCATTGGCGACATCATCAATTCTGACCCGGCCTATGCTCGCAAAATGAACCTCGGCTACAAATACGCCCTGGGCTTGAGCACAGCAGCACGTTCCTCATACGACGCATTCGTTGCAGCGCAGATACCCACCCTGTATGTCGGCGCCAACGACGGCATGCTGCATGCTTTCAACGGATCAAAAGCAGCCGGTGACGCACTGGATGAACTTTTTGCTTTCATCCCCAATAGCGTGATAGGCAATCTGCCTTATCTGGCCAAATCCACTGACTTCGCGCACAAGTACTTTGTGGATGGCCCGACCACAGTCAGTCACGCTTACCTGAATGGCCGCTGGAAGACTATTCTTGTCGGCTCGACCGGCGCTGGTGGCAAGGCCTATTTCGCCATTGACGTCACCACCCCCAGCAGCCCTACCGTTATGTGGGAATTCAGCGATATCAACAATGCTGCGATGGGCAACACCATGAGCAAAGCCGCGGTTGTTCACCTTGCAAATGGCAAGTGGGCGGCAGTGTTCGGCAATGGTTACAACAGCACGGCGCAGAACGCCAGCCTGTTTGTTCTGGATCTTGAAACAGGTGCGCTGATCAAAAAACTGGACGTTACTTCGCGTGATCTGACCCTTGCCAACGGCCTGTCAGCCCCGGCCATCAGCGATCTGGATGGCGACGGCAGCGGCGATCTGGTATATGCCGGCGATTTGCAGGGTAACCTCTGGAAGTTCAACCTTTCCGACAGCAATCCGGACAATTGGGCCGTATCCTTCGGTGGCAAGCCCCTGTTCCAGACACCGATCACGACCGACGTCACGGGCACGCACAGACAGTCCATTACGATCAAACCAGAGTTGGCACGCCACCCGCAAGGAGGCACTCTGATCATGTTCGGCACTGGGAAATTCTTTGAGGCCGGCGACCAGAGCAATATTGACATGCAGACTTTTTACGGCGTCCGTGACGAGTGCGGGTTCAATACAGCCGCTGCTTGCACCACCGTATCGACAGCCAAGGTCACGCTGAGCGAGTTGCTGCAGCAAACCTTTACCGGCAGCACCGTCCGCATCCTTTCGAAAAATACCGACACTACCAAGAAAGGCTATTACGTCAACCTCCGCCTGGGCACCACCAACACCGGCGAACGGGTAATCTCGAACATGCTTCTACTGGATGACCGCATCATTTTTACTTCCGTTATCCCGAATGAAGACGTATGCGGCTTCGGCGGCACCAGCTGGCTCTGGGAATTGAATCTATTGACCGGCGGCGAGACGCCTTACAGCGTGTTTGATCTAAACAATGACGGAAAATTTGACGCCAGTGATCGGGGTAACGCCGTCACGCTAAGCGGACTCGCCAGAACACCAGCTCTGGTCCGAGACGGCTCTACGGGTCACCTCATGACAAACGAAAACAAACCCGTTAAAACCAACTTGTATGGCGAATTCGGTCGCCAGACCTGGCGCAAAGTTCGCTAACCCGGAACATCCCGTGCAGCCCGAAGCTGCGCGGGAGATTTAATTGACCGACCAGCCCGCCACGCGGGGAGATCAAGATGATTACAAGCAAAAAGCATAAAGGCTTCACCCTCATCGAACTAATGATCGTGGTAGCCATCGTCGGGATTCTGGCGGCCATCGCCTACCCGAACTACACTGAATATGTCCGCCGGAGTGCCCGTGTCGAATGTGAAGGAACCATGCTGGCGACGGCAAACGCATTACAACGCCGCTTCACCGCGCCTCCCAACAGCTATGTTGGAGCGCTCCCGGCACCCGCCCGCTGCCCGGCTGATGGCGGCACGCAAACTTACACTTTGACGCCGAACCCGATCGCGACAGCCACGTCCTTTGTCATTACAGCCACGCCCATGGGAGGCCAGATCAATGACCGCTGCGGCACCCTGACACTGTCTGACGCCGGCGTCAAAACCAATAGCGCAGGATTGCCCTTGAATCAGTGCTGGCGCTAAACCCGCCACACCCCTCAAAACGCCAGAGCTCGTCTCTGGCGTTTTCGTTTCTGCGCGGACAAATTCAAGGCAAGTAGCAAACACCAGCATTTCCAGCGGCGCTTCGGCGAGCTACACTGCATCGCAACATTCCCGATGCTTGGAGACCTCTCATGTCCTTTGCCCTGCCCGACCACATTCAGATCAATGCCCCGATTCACTCGGGTTTTGAAGCCATCCTGACACCCGAAGCGCTGGCGTTGGTCACGAAGCTGCATCGCGCATTCGAGCCACGTCGACGTGAGTTGCTGGCGGCACGCGTAGCGCGGCAGGCGCGCATCGATGCGGGTGAGATGCCAGATTTTTTGCCGAAAACGAAGGAAGTTCGCGAAGGTGACTGGCGCGTGGCACCGCTGCCGAAAGCGCTGGAGCGCCGCCGCACGGAGATCACCGGGCCGGTAGAACGCAAGATGATCATCAACGCCTTCAATTCGGGGGCGGACTCCTACATGACGGACTTCGAGGATTCGAATTCGCCGAACTGGTTCAACCAGGTGCAAGGCCAGATCAACCTGTACGAGGCGATCCGCCGCACGATCAGCTACACGAACGAAGCGGGCAAGAACTATCGCCTGAATGAACAGGTCGCGACGCTGCAGGTGCGCCCGCGTGGCTGGCACCTGGACGAGAAGCATGTGCTGATCGACGGCCAGCGTGTCTCCGGCGGCATCTTCGATTTCGCGCTGTTCCTCTTCCACAATGCCAAAGAGCAGATCGCGCGTGGCGCCGGGCCTTTCTTCTATCTGCCGAAAATGGAAAGCCATCTGGAGGCGCGTCTGTGGAACGAGATCTTCTGCATGGCGCAGGACGAATTGGGCATTGCGCGTGGCACGATTAAGGCCACTGTTTTGATCGAGACCATCCTCGCAGCGTTTGAGATGGAAGAGATCCTGTATGAGCTGCGCGAACACAGCGCAGGGTTAAACGCAGGACGCTGGGATTACATTTTTTCGTGCATCAAGAAATTCAAGATGAACAAGAATTTCTGCCTCGCCAACCGCAGTGCAATCACCATGAACGTGCCCTTCATGCGCTCCTACGCGCTGTCGCTGGTGCGCGCCTGTCACAAACGCGGCGCACCGGCGATTGGCGGCATGGCCGCGCTGATTCCGATCAAAAATGATCCGGAAGCCAACGACAAGGCCATGGCCGGTGTGCGCGCCGACAAGACCCGCGATGCCAACGACGGCTTCGACGGCGGCTGGGTCGCCCACCCCGGTCTGGTGCCGATTGCACTGGAAGAGTTCGTCAAGGTACTGGGTGATCGGCCGAACCAGTGGGACAAGCAACGCGATGATGTGTATGGCGCGGCCGATCTGCTGAACTTCCAGCCCGAGCAACCGATCACCGAAGCCGGCCTGCGCAACAACATCAACGTCGGCATCCACTATCTGGGCGCCTGGCTGGCCGGAAATGGCTGTGTGCCGATCCACAACCTGATGGAAGACGCGGCCACCGCCGAGATCAGCCGCTCGCAAGTGTGGCAATGGGTGCGCTCGCCCAAGGGCGTACTGGACGATGGCCGCAAGGTAGATGCCGCACTGGTGCGCACACTGATTCCGGAAGAACTGGCCAAGGTGCGTGCAGCCGTCACTGCGCAGGGCGAAAGTATTGCCAGTTACGAGCAGGCCGCGAAAATCTTCGAAGACATGTCGCTCTCCGAGGATTACGTCGAGTTCCTGACCTTGCCGCTGTATGAGGCCATGCATTGATAGCCTGAAGAGCCGCTTGCAGCGGACGTCTTCAAACGGCATGCCTGTATAGGGAGTACAGGCGGACTTCTTGCGGCATGGCTTCTGTAGAGGCAATGCAGGTGCGCCTCATCAGGCATGCCATCCACGTCATTCCGGACTCGATCCGGAATCCAGCGCCCCTCGCCACCCGTCTTCTGGATTCCGGATCAAGTCCGGAATGACGGATTTTTGGCTTGGCTTTGATCGCTCCCGCCCACTGTGGCCGAAACTGATTAACGCTGTAAAGAACGCTACGCATTGCCCCACACAGCCCAGCCGCTCTCGGCGACAATACGGCCTCGCGCCAACCAGCTCACCGCCCGCCGCATGCAGATCGCCGACATCGAAAAACACACACCCATGATGCAGCAATATCTGCGCATCAAACTCCAGCATCCGGACACGTTGTTGTTCTATCGCATGGGCGATTTTTACGAGCTGTTTTTCGAGGATGCGGAGAAGGCGGCGCGGATCCTGGACATCACCCTGACCACGCGCGGCGCCTCGGCCGGCAACCCGATCAAGATGGCGGGCATTCCATTTCACGCGCTGGAACCCTATCTGGCGAAGATCGTGAAGCTGGGCGAATCGGTGGTGATTGCCGAACAAGTCGGCGAGCCGGGCGCGACCAAGGGCCCGATGGAACGCGCCGTGGCGCGTATCGTCACCCCCGGCACGCTGACCGATGCGGCGCTGCTGGATGACCGCGCCGATGCGTCGCTGATCGCGGTGCAACTTAATCGCGGCGTGCTCGGTCTGGCCTGGCTGAATCTGGCCAACGGCGATTTTCGCCTGGTTGAAACCGATCCCGAAAACCTGATCAGCCATCTGGAGCGCCTGCGCCCTGCAGAGGCGCTGATCCCGGAATCGCTCAAGCTGCCGGCGCTGGAAGCGCGCGTGCCGGCGATCCGCCGTCTGGCCGACTGGCAGTTCGATCCAAAAACCGCACAAGAATTGCTGACGACGCATTTCGGCACCCACGATCTGGCCGGTTTCGGCGCAGAGGGACTCAACGTGGCGCTGGCCGCCTCTGGCGCGCTGTTCGATTACGCGCGCAGCACGCAACGCCAGACCCTCGCCCACATCACCGGGCTGAAGGTCGAAAGCGAGGGCGACTATCTGCGCATGGACGCACAAACGCGGCGCAACCTCGAAATCTCCGAAACCCTGCGTGGCGAGCCAGCGCCAACCCTTCTCTCGCTGCTGGATCTGACCGAAACCAGCATGGGTTCGCGCTGGCTGCGCCACGCCCTGCACCATCCACTCGCTTCTCGCGGCGCCTGTCGCGAACGCCACGCCGTGGTCGGCGCCCTGCTCGGCGATGCCGGTGACGGTCCGCTCTCTGCTGTCGCCGCCGCGCTGCGCCCGATTGCCGACATCGAACGCATCGCCACACGCATCGCGCTGACCAGCGTGCGCCCGCGCGAGCTCGCCGCCCTGCGCGAAAGTCTGGCAGCGCTGGATGCCGTGCGCGCACCACTGCCGCAGGCCGATTCAAACCTGCTCGCCCACATCCACGCCGACCTGGCTACGCCGGTCGACACCTTGCTGTTGCTGCAGGCGGCTGTCGCCGAAGAGCCCGCTACGCAAGTGCGCGACGGTGGTGTGATCAATCGCGGCTATGACGCCGAGCTGGATGAGCTACGCGACATTCAGAACAACTGCGGCGAATTTCTGGTGGCGCTGGAAGCGCGCGAGCGCGAGCGTAGCGGCATCAGTACGCTCAAGGTCGAGTTCAACCGCGTGCATGGCTTCTACATCGAAGTCACCCACGCCAATACCGACAAGGTGCCGGACGATTATCGCCGGCGCCAGACCATGAAGAATGCCGAGCGCTACATCACGCCCGAGCTGAAAGCCTTCGAGGACAAGGCGCTCTCCGCGCAGGATCGTTCGCTGGCGCGCGAGAAGATGCTCTACGAGGAACTCGTCGCCAAGCTCGCGCCGCAAGTGCCGCGCCTGCAGCAAATCGCCCACGCCGTGGCCCTGCTTGATGGCCTGAATGCGTTTGCGCAGGCCGCGGCACGCTTCGACTACCGCGCGCCGGAACTGGTCGATGAGCCCGGCATCGAGATCACCAACGGCCGCCATCCGGTGGTAGAACGCCAGGTCGACGCTTTCATCAGCAACGACACGCGCCTCGCCCCGACGCGCCGCATGCTGCTGGTGACCGGCCCGAACATGGGCGGTAAATCGACTTACATGCGTCAGGTCGCGCTGATCGTGCTGCTGGCCCACTGTGGTTCATTCGTGCCGGCAAGCGCCTGTCGCATCGGCCCGGTCGATGCGATCTACACGCGCATCGGCGCGTCCGACGATCTGGCTTCCGGCCGTTCCACCTTCATGGTCGAGATGACCGAAGCCGCGGCGATTTTGAATGGCGCGACCGACAAAAGCCTCGTGCTAATGGACGAAATCGGCCGTGGCACCTCAACCTTCGATGGCATGGCGCTGGCCTATTCCATCGCGCGTCATCTGCTCGACAAAAACCAGAGTTACGCACTGTTTTCCACCCACTATTTCGAGCTGACCCGACTCGGCCAGGAATACCCGGAATGCGCCAATGTGCATCTGGGCGCCGTCGAGCACGGTCACAGCATCGTCTTCCTGCACGCCGTGCAGGACGGCCCGGCCTCGCAAAGCTACGGTATCGAAGTCGCCGCGCTGGCCGGCATTCCGCCCACTGTCGTGCGCGACGCCAAGCGACGATTGCGGGCGCTGGAGAACCGCGAAGTCGCCAGTGGGCCGCAGGATGATCTGTTCGCCTCGCTGCCAGAGCCGGAGCCCGCACAGGTCAGCCATCCGGCTTTGAGCCAGCTGGCCGACACCGACCCGGACAACATGAGCCCGCGCGAAGCCATGGAAGCGCTGTATGCGCTGAAGAAATTGCTGGGCTGAATTTAGCCACGCGAGCATGTATCGCCATGAGCCGCTCCCGGCCTTGCTCTGCAGGCACCCATGCTGCAGAACCAATACCGGAGCGGGTCTTCAGGCATGATCTGAAAAACCTGTAAACAAAAAAAGCCCGGCGCAAGGCCGGGCTTGAACAGGAACAGTCAGGAAACAAAAGTAACACGCCGATGCGTAAAGACGAATGTTACCGAGAACATAATACCCGCTTGTAACGATCCGACAAAGCGCAACAGCGCGTTTCTGGCTGCTTTTTACCGTATTTAACTGAGCCGACAGCTCGGCCGCAAACCGGGCAAGCCCGGCTTACGACTGAGCGTCAATGGCTCAAGGCTGCGGATTCCATCCAATCGTCGAGAACACCTGCTCACGCGACAGGTAGGGCGCAGCTTCCGCCGCCGTCAGCGTACGTGCAGCCGCAACGCGGGCGCCCACATCCAGTGCCGAGCCGTCCAGACGCGTGCTGCCGAATTCGCGCCAGCCGCTGTTCAGCGTGGCCTTGGCCGGGTTCGGCGTCGGGCTGGTCCACCAGCCTTCAGGGGCGATGTGCTTGTCCATCTTGCTGTTCACAAACACCACATTGTCAAAGAAGGACGGGCTGCCACCGCTGCGAGCCAGCACCGTGGCACCATCCGGCACGCCGTCTTCGCGGGTGATGCGGCTGTTGAGGAAGACGTAACCCTTGTCCTCAGCCTTGGCCACGCGCGCCTGCAGGATGTAGCCACCCTTGGCGGCGTCAGTCGAATCGACAATCGTGCGGATCTCGCTGTTCTCGAACAGAGCGGCCTTCGCGCTGCCCCAGATGAAATCCACATCGCCCGCCACCAGGGTGTTGTAGAACCAGCTGTAGGCGTTGAGCTGCAGCGTGTCCTGACGGCTGATGAAGTTGGCATTCTTGGCGATCAGACGTTCCTTGTCACCGGCAAAGTAGATCGTCTCGGCCTGGCCGTTGATGCCCGCCGTTTTCAGGTGGCTGTTCTTCAGGGTCAGGCGATCCAGCACCAGCATGTCGGCATTCCCCACCGCAAACACGGCACGCCCGCCTCCAGACGTCGCCGGCTTGTTCGCACCGATGGAAAGGCCTGTGTTCTGCGCTTCAAAATTATTGAACTGGATCACAGCACCGTCACGGCTCTCACCCTGAATCGTCACATTATCCTTGGCGCGCAGGAACAGGAGTTCCTCGTAAGTGCCGTTCTTCACCTTGATCGTCACCGGTGCGTCCTTCGGCAACTGCATGGCGTAGTCGAGCGCGCCCTGCACGCTGCGGAAATCCGCCTTGCTGCCGTCGTCATCCACGGTCAGTGCAGCGAGCGCCTTGGCCGGCGCCTTCTTCGTGGTGAAGCTCCAGCCCGCCTTCTTGCCAAGGCCGGTGAAAGGTTTGCCGGCGAGCTTGCCATCCTGCAGCAGGTTTTCCGACACGGCCACGTAATACGTCGTGGCATAGGCCAGCTTGCCTACGTGCGGACGCACGATCAGCTGCTTGCCGGCCACACGCATCAGCGGCATGTTCACACCACGGTAGAAGCCATCCGGCGTCGGGCCGTAAGTGTTGCTCTCACCCTTGGGCTTGATCACATCGACCAGCTTGTCATCCTTGGCACTGAAGATCCGCAACGAACCCTTGCCACTGAGCAGCGGGGCCACATCAAAGCTCAAAGCCAGTTCGCCATCCGCATATGCCGCCTTGCTGCCGGCAGCCGGCTGGGTTTTCTTTGCAAGCTTCGGATAAGTTGTCGAAGCCAGCACAAAGGCCGGTTCAATATTGGCTTTGAGCGTCTTCTTCAGCGCGGGATTCGAGCCGCTGGTGAAGCTGATCGTGGCTGCTCCAGCACCGACCGCGTGCAACACAACCTTGTCGCCGTTCTGCGCCACGCTCACCACCTTAGGATCGCTGGAGACAACGCTGAAGGCATCGGGCTTGGAATCGGACTTGCTCGCCGACACACTGATCTCGCGATCCGCGCCGCCAACTTCGGAATTCCAGTCCGCCGGCTGATCGAGCGAAAGCAGCACCGGCTTCACGTTGGCGTCGCCTACCACAATGTCATCCACAGCAAACGAACGATTATCCAGCCAGAAACCGATCTTGCCCGGCGCAGTAATCGTGGCATCGGTAAAGCTGCCAGCCAGATCATCGTCGATGTAGAAATTCAGGGTGTCGCCCTTCATTTCCATGCGCAGCTTGTACCACTGATCATTCAGGATCGTACGCGCCGAGAACTGACGTGCGCGCAGCCACTTGCCGCCATTCGCCTTGTGGAACTCCACCTTGGCGCTGGCGCTGTTCTGCACATTCAGGCAGCCGCCGTACCAGTTATTCACATCCTGATAGCGACCAAGCAGACACACGAATTTGTTCGAGGTGCTGTTGTTGATCGGCTTGATGCGCGCCTCAACAAAATAGTCGGCGTTTTTCTTCGCAGCGACCGAGGCAAATGCCGCGTCACTCACGCTAGCCACAACGCCCTTGCTCTTGCCAGCGTCGTATTGCAGGAAACTGTTGGCAGCCTCCTTCTGAATCGAAATCTTGCCGTCAGCCACACCGATGGTGGCTGCTCCGCCTGCCGGCAAAATATCCCAGCGTGCGCTGGAGCCATTCTGGAAATCCTCACAGAACCAGATGCCGGGCGCGCACTGAACGGCTGGCGCTGCAACGGCGGGCTTTGCAGCTGTCTTTACCGCCGCCTCTTCCGTCAATTTGCCGCCACCACAGGCAGCCAGCAAGCCCCCCATCGCCAGCGTGGCGGCGAGGATTGAATTACGCATTACGCTCATTTCTGTACTCCTGTAATGAATCAAATCCGTCTGTGGTCAAGAGCCCTGCCCCTGCCCTCTGATATCGGTAACAGATTATCGCGCAAGGATATCTTCTTTAGCTGCGCGACGGAATTCATCCTGCGTTTGTGTTGCAGCACAAGCGAAAACGGGGAGGCCGAAGCCTCCCCGCATTTTCCCTAAACCCCTGAAAATCCGGGGCTCACATCCTTACGGTTGCGGATTCCAGCCGCCACTGAAACCAGAGAAGATCTCGGCGCGCGTATCCAGAGCCCCAGCATCGCCAGCGCTCAACTGCAAACTGGTTGCAGAACGAGCCGATACATTCAGCGCAGTACCATTCAGGTCAGTACTACCGTACTCACGCCAGCCAGCAGCCGCAGTTGCCGGGTTGGTATCCGGATTGACCTGACCATTAATGGTCGCATCCGCCCAACCATAGGCTGCAATATGGGTATCCATCTTGCAACCGATATACGCAACCTTATCACCGACGCCTGTCGACGCTTGGGAGCGTGCCAGATAGGTCGCGGCAGGTGCATTTGTGCCATTTGCGACTTGCTGCCCGGAAGCAGAAGGGCTTGGCCCGTAGGTGAATTTACTATTCAGGAATACAAGTCCCTTATCCCCCGGCGCTGTGCGCGTTACCGCAACATAACCGCCGGAAGGCGATGTAGTGCTCGGTTTGCTATCCCCAACCGTGCGGATCTCGCTATTTTCAAAGACGGCAGCTTTGATATAACCCCAGATAAAATCGGTGTTACCCGCCACCAAGGAGTTGTAGAACCAGGAGTACCCCTTCAACTGCAGCGTATCCTGCTCACTCAAGAAATTTGAGTTCTTGGCAACAAGCCGGCCATCGCTATTAAAGAGAATGGTTTCTGCCTGATCCCCACCACCTGTACGCAAACGCGTGTTTTTGAAGGTAAGGTTATCCAGCGTCAACTCGTCGGTAGTTCCATCAATAAGGAATACGCCGCGGCCACCACCACTCGTAACCGTTGAAGATGTAACACCTGCACCGTTACCGACGTTTAGCCCGTCGTAATTATTGAAGGTAATCACGGATCCTGCACGGCTCTCACCTTGAATCGTCAGCTTATTCTTGCCGCGCAAGTAGAGAAGCTCCTCATAGGTGCCGTTCTTCACCGTAATGGTCGCCGCCGTATCTACTGCAACATTGGCCATAACATAGTTCAGAGCGCCTTGCACCGTGCGGAAATCCGCCACACCATCATCATCCACAGTCAGGCTGGTCAAGCCACTAGCCGGTGCGGCCTTGGTCGTGAAGGACCAGTTCGCTGTTTTACCCAGACCAGAGAAGCTCGTACCGTTCAACGTACCCGCCACCACGCCATTAGCAACTGCAACATAGTAGGTTTTGCCATAGGCGAGCTTATTCATGTGCGGGCGAATCTTCAAACTATTCCCCGACACAGAGATCATTGGCATAGCCAAGCCACGGTAGTAGCCCCCCACTGCCGGACCGACCGCATTGGATTCACCTGCAAGCCCGATGGTGTCGACAACAAGATCATTGCTGGAATCGAAAATACGTACCGATCCGACCGAGCCAAGCACGGGAACAGAATCAAATGTCAGACTCAAAACTTCGTCTGCGTAAGCTGCCGCGGCACCGGAGGCAGGCACAGTCTTGGCCGCCAGGCTGCCGTAAGTAGCCGTCGGCATCACAAAGCCTGGATTAATGGTCACGGCAATCGTGCGTTTCACCGTGGAATCAGATCCGCTAATAAAAGTCACGTTTGCCGTGCCTGCAGCGACCGGCGTCAATGTTACTGTCGTCCCACTAGTCACCACTGAAACGACAGCAGTATTGCTGGACGAAACACTGAAGGTATCTGCCGTCGTACCATCACTTTTAAGTGCGGTAACGGCCACGCTATACGGGGCTGTACCTGCTTCAGCGGTGTAGGTCAGTGCCGACGGAGCCAGCACCAGAGCCACCGGTTTCACACTGGGGTCGCCCACCTTCACGTCATCAATCAGGAAGGAACGATTGGCTGACCAGAGGGCGATCTTGCCGGCACCAGTGATCGACGTATCAGCCCAAACCGCAACTTTCTCGCCATCAACGTAGGTCACCAGATCGCTACCGATCAGCTCAAAACGCACGGTATACCACTGACCGCCCGGAACCCAGGTCGTCAGGTCGGCGGAGGTCGGCGCCGCGCCCATCACCAAGGCTTTCGAAACCTGTTTGGCGCGGCTGGGCAGAAAGCTAGCGTTTGAGACACCCTCCTCAACCTTGGTGGCGGTTGGAAGGCCCTGCATGTTCAGGCCGCCGTGGTACCAGCTGGTCGCACTGCCATAACGCGCCAGAAGATACAGTTGCTTGTTGCCGGAAGTTCCATTCGCCAAAGGCTTGATGCGTGCCTCGACGTAATAGTTGGTCTTGTTGCTCACGCCAGCCCAGACACTGTCTTTCAGCGCAGCAATCACGCCACCCTTGGTATCAACCTGAGCGTCGTAATACATGACTTTGTTACTCGGCGCGCCCGGCTCGTCAATCACCGAGAATCCGCCAGCGGTGCCTGCATTGGTGATGCCGAGATCCCAATTTGCGGAGGAACCATTCTGGAAGTCATCACAAAACCAGTCCGTACCGCTGCAAACGGCCACGGTGCCGCCGCCCGAAGATGAACTTGAGGAACTGCTGGAGCTTGAAGAAGAACTGGAACTGCTGCTCGACGAACTGGAGCTACCGCTCGAACCGCCGGCAGGCGGGCTTGAACTATCCCCGCCACCACCGCCTCCGCCACAAGCCGCCAAAAGCCCGGCGGCGGCGAACATGCTCACCAGCACTGCATTACGAAAACCCTTCATGACTTGCTCCTTCTCCAGCGAATTACGTCTTTGATCATTTCCGGGCGCGGCCTTTTTCAAGCCTGCGTCGCACGAAAACGCCTCCTCGGTCCGGCCTTTCAAAAAAATTCGTGTTACCGAAATCTTTTCCAATGAGACCGACAACAAACAAATTGTTACCGAAAACATCCTACAGCAGTGCCGCAGGCAATGTGTAGGAAAAAATTAACGTAATGGGTAAGAAGCCGGAGCAGAAAAGCCTGGCTCAATGAATCAGGAAGGGCCGGAAAAGCGGCCCGGCAGGCACTTCAGCGCAAACATCCTGCAAGCGCCAAGCGCGTGATAAAACTTTCAAATACACAAAATTTATCAATACCGGACGTTGCTTCGCCGCAACAGCGCTCCTTGGGCGATCCGCAGACAGCCCCTATTTATAAGGGTTTGCCTGTATTCGGCCATTCACCCACAACGCAGCCTCGGCCGGCAGCAAATTCATGCCCTCGCGCAGCAGGCGCTTGCCAGCCACTACATCGGCCATCAAGCGCAAGGGATGACCGCCGCGCACGCTTGCTTCCAGCTGATCGCCCTGCAGCGTCGCCGCGCCTTGCACGCGGATCTGCCTGCGCCGGTATTCCGCAAAGGCGGTTTCATCAACCAGACCGTCCTGCACACTCGCCCACATCGCCAGGCTGGCACGCTGCTCCGTGCGCATGGCCGCATGCGTGGCGCTCAGACGCAATGCGCCATAGGCGAGGCCGTCGTTATGCAGGGTAAAGCCGACCGGCGCGCCCTGCACGTCCCAGGCACCGAGCAGACGCAAGGCAGCCACCGCACCCTCACGGCGCGCAAAGAGTGTGGCGCCGGCCGGGATCGCGTTCTGCTGCGGCACGAACTCGCGAAAATCAAAACCTCCCAGGAGCCTCGTTGCGCCTTGATCTGCAGGCAGCTCTTCGAAACGAAGATCAGCCACGCGCAGCTCGGTGCGATTGCTGCTGGTGGAATATAGCCAGGCCTTGCACCACACCGCGCCTTCGGGCGCAGCGTGACTGAACTGGCGATCGGCAAAAGCCCCCTGCCCGCCAGAAACCTTAATGGCATGTTCGCTACCGATCAGGCGTTTCGCGCCATCCAGATAATTGAGATACAGGAAGACCTCACCGCCCTGCAGGCTGGCGGCCAGCCGGTAAGTGCGGCCCGATTGCACCGGAAAGATACGCGAGACACCGACACCCAGCTTGTCATCGCGATCACTGAGCAGCAATTCGGCACGGCCATCACGCTGCTTCACGTCGATGACGGTGCTTATCCCATTCGGGCCAAAATCGTAAATCCAACGGCTGCGTGCGGTAAACAGGTCGAGCTTTTTATCGTCCAGCCAGTATTCGGCATCCGCCGGCAAAGTCACGACTGATTCCAGCGCGCTCAGTGCCGGGCTGGCATCGCGCACCGAGGCGAGGAACAACACCTCGTTGTCGTGCTGCACGCTACTCAGAAAGGGCCGCAGATGCAGCGCCTTCATGTGGCCGGATCCGGCCTCCAGCGTCTTGTTCTGGCCGTAATAATCGCGCCGCCCGTCCATGAAGAAATTGATGATCGGCACGTCTTGCCCGCTGCCCAGATTGATCACCAGCGGTGAGTTGTCGTGGCCCGCGTGGTAGCCGGATTCGGCCGAGGCGATGCTGAAATTCTTGCCCAGAAAGTGCGTGTGACGCTTCTCCGCCTCGACGCCCCAACGCGCCGAGACCAGTCTGGGGAAGGACCCCTGCAGCCACTCTTCAGCCCCCCTGCCCGGAGACGCCCATGCATAGGCGTCGTACGGCCCCCTGCTTGCAGAAGTCCGCCCCGTGCGGCTCTCCGGGCCACCCATCCAGCCGGCACGCGCCACCCAGTTATTCACGCCACCCACGTTGAACAGGCGGTTGTAATCGCGGCTGTGCGTGCCGCCGAGGCGCTGCGCCGGCGCGTACCAGTTCAGCGCGATGTCCTGCCAGAAAATGTCCAGCGCCTCGCGCGCCTGACTGCGGGCACCGGCGTCGCGCGACAGATTGCAGATCAAAGCCAGGCTTTCCAGATCCACGTCGTAATAGCTCGGGCTGAGATATTCGTTGATGCCGGTGCGCCGCGTGTGCGCCAGCCAATCTGCCAGCATCCTGTAACCCGAGGCGGCCAGCGCTTCGTCCTGCAAGGCCTCGCCCAGCGCAATCAGATTCCAGGTCTTCATCAACCAGATATTGGTGTAGCTGATCGCCACGCCGTGGCGGGGAATGCCGACCTTGGCCATGTTCAACAAAGTCAGTAGAGATTCGCGCTGCGCGGGCGTCAGCCGCTCGGCATACAGCAACCAGATCAGCACAGCCTTGCGCGTCACGAATTCGATACCGTTACGGTCCACCAGTTTCGTGTCGCCCTGATACCAATGGATATTGCCGAAGGTCTTGCTGGCCGGATCGGTATCCAGCAAGGCAGGCAGCGCGGCCAGCATCTGCGCGCTGCGCGCCGGATCGTAGCCGGCCGCCAGCGCATCCAGGGCCAGCGCCGAGGCGTCAATGGAACTCATCCCCGGCCGCAACACGCCCTGTGCAAACAGACGCGCGTAGCGCGCATCGACGGCCGTACGCAGCTGGGCCAGCTCCTCCGCCGAAGGCTGCCAGCGCGGCGGAGCCTCTTGCGCTGCGACACCCAGAGACAACAGCAGCAGACACAGAACCAACAGCCGACGCATGGTTTTCTCCGGACCAAAAAATTGCGGGCCGAGGGGATTGGCTCGCGAATACCAACAGCGTCACACGGGCGACATCAAACTGCAACGCCTGTGCCATTTTTGCGCAGCAAGGGAATCCGCTTCAGGTTCAAGCACTTGAGTCGGTTTGCGGAAAACAATCCACAGACTTCTCCCCATTTTCTGTGGATAAGCCTTTTCGGGGCCGGAAAATATCTGTCGATTATGACGTTTCTGCCTTGACTGAAGCACCCCGAAATGCCGCGCAACCCTCTTTTGCTCAAAGCCCAAAATCTGCTTCATTTTTGATCAGTCCGCACATCTTCCTTTGCATCAAGCACTTGAGTCACTTTGCCGGGATTCATCCACAGGCTTCTCCACGGATTCTGTGCACAGCTCGCCGACGCGCACTCCGGATTTTTAAATTCCCCTGTAAAAACAGGGGTTAACACGTTGACAATGCGTCCTCGGCATGCCGTAAGAGCCATTCCATCGCCCAATCGGCATATCGCTCATTTTTTGCCCGGCCGCCTCTTTCGCCCTGCGCTCAGACACTTAACCTACTTATCCGGCACTCATCCACAGGCTTCTCCACGCATTCTGTGTACAGGCTGGCGCGCGCTTGCAAAAAACTTGGATTTATCCGGAAAAATGCCGCTTCACCCCTTGACAGCATTCCTCACGCATACCGTGAAGACCCGCGTCCATGGCCGATCTCCAAGATGATCAGTTTTTGATCAGCGCCCTCTTTCGCCTTGCGCTCAGACACTTAGCCTACTTGTCCGGCACTCATCCACAGGCTTGTCCACGTTTTGTGTGGATGGGTTTTCCGACGCCATCACAAGCAAGCCTTGGCGAAGTACTTGTCCACAGGTAGGCTGCGCGAAACTTTCAATCGGATCATCCGCATGAGCCAATCCTCCATCGACGTCAGCGAAGAAGCCGGCATCCGTTATCTGCATTTCGGCTCCGAATGGGTACAGGGCGCAATGCGCATCCGCCGCTCGATTGATCTCGAACTCGAATACACCCGCGAGATGATGTTCGGCCTGCTCCTGCGCGGCGGATTCACGGCCGAGGCGAAATGGCCCAAGCGCATCCTGCTGATCGGCCTGGGCGCCGGATCGCTGACCAAGTTCTGTTACTGGAAGCTGCCGCAGGCGCGCGTCACCACCGTGGAGATCGACGAATCCGTGTGGGCGGCCGCCAGTTTCCACTTCAAGCTGCCACCCGAAGACATTCGCCTGTCCATCGTCATCGACGACGGCGTGGATTTCATGACCCGGCCCGGCCCCGGCTATGACTACATCCTGATCGATGGTTACGACGAAGATGCCAAGGTCGGTCTGCTCGACAGCCTGCCTTTCTATCAGGCCTGCTGGGCGCGCCTGAACGAAGGCGGCATGCTGGCCACCAACCTGTTTGGCCGCTCGCGGAAGTACGGCCCGCCGCTCAAGCGCCTCAGCGAAGCCTTCGAAGGCCGCAGCCTCGCCCTGCCCCAAGGCGAAAGCGGCAATGTAATTGCGCTGGCCACACGCGGCGCGGAAATCGCCGTCTCGCTGACCGAGCTGCGCGAACGTGCCGTGCAACTCAAGGCCGCAACGGGACTTGATCTGCGTCCGACTCTGAAACGCCTCGAACAATCCACGACGCTACAGGACGGCGCCTTGCGGATTTGAACAGCAGGCTGAAGAGCCGCTCTGGCCAGACTTCTTCAGCCTGTTGATTCATGACTTCGCGGGCCAGGCCAGCGTCGCCCGGCGATGCACGGCCAACGGCACCACGCCAAACTCCGCGTCGGTCACGTTATCCATCATGCTGCAGGCAGCGACCTGCAGCTGGCGGTGTTCAATGCGGGCCCGTCGCTGAGCAATCAGCTCGGCGCGTTCAGCCAGCGGCGCCGCGTCACACACCCGCACCTCGCCGAGCAAGAAGGCTGCACTATCCAGCAAATCAATGCGCCGCTCCGAGAGTTGCATCCACAGCAGATCTCCATCGATCAGCGCACCGATGCCGCCACCTTCATAAGCCTCCGGCACCATGTGTCCGACGCAGGCGCCCTTGGTGACGCCGGAGTAGCGCCCGTCGGTAATCATGGTCGAAGTCTTTTCAACCACGCCGTGGTGGCGCAGATTCTGACTGGGCGCGAACAGTTCGGGCATACCGAAGGCTTTTGGCCCCTGACCGGCGATGACAAAGGCAAAGGCAAGCGTTCCGGCCGTGATCATGTCGATGACGCTCTGGTCTTCCGGCGCGCCGTTGAAGCGGCGCAAGGCCGCGAGCAGTGCTGGCGTCAGCGCGGGCATTGCCGCCAGGCGCTCGATGAAATCGGTGGCGCGCATCTCGTGATTGCAGTCGATCTCGTTCTCGTAATAGCGCACGAGAAAGACGCGGCCGTTGAAGCGCTCATAGGACTCGGTAGACATGCCAGCAACCTTGAGCGTGCAGGACGAGAAGAAATTGCCGCGCATCACGTCGGTGCCGGAGATGGCGCGGATCGGCGTGATGCGGATCACCGACCGCTCCTGCGACAACTTCGGCGAAACGGCGACCGCGATCGCCGCGACGCGCTGGCCCCAGGTCAGGCCGGCCACGGTTGGCGCATCCAGATCCATGGGTACGCCCAGATCGGTCAGGGCTTTGAACAGGCTGGTCATGCCGTGATGCAGACCGGCAGCCGCCTGCTGGGCGAGCACGAAGGTATCGCGCCCCTCGGTCAGACTGTGCGCAAAGATGTCCGGCACGGCGTGTGAATCGCGCACACGGGCATAGTCGAAGAGCGAGACATCGAAACCGGCATGGCGCATCACGCAAGGCATGTGCAGCATCAGGTTCGATGAGCTGCCGGTTGCCCCATGAATGCGGATGGCATTGGCGTAATTCTTCTCCAGCAGATTGCACACGGAGTATTCGGGCTTGTTGAACATGCGGAAGAGCTGATCGACGTTATGCCGCACGATGTCGCTGGTGGCTTCATCGGTTAACAACTCGGATTCGGCGGGCACGAAACCCAACGCAGCTACCAGCGTGCGCGATGAGTTGCCGGTGCCGTTGAAGGCGCAGATGCCGCCCTTGTCATCGCAGGTCGCGGCGGCCAGTTCGTTGAGAATCTGCTCCACCTCGGGCTGGCTGAGCAGGCCCTTTTCCTCGGCGCGCGCCAGCAAACCGAGGAAGGCCTCATCGGACGAGCACTGCAGGATGTAATGGCAGTTTTCCTCGATATCGTCGGACAGCTGACGGTCACCGGCCGCCGCCGCCGCATCCTGAATCGCCTGCAATTTCTGACGCGTGCGCTTGGGGATCGTGCCGCCCTTGAGCACATGCGCTGGCACGAAGATCGCCCACACTGGCGCGGTGCCGCGCTCGGGCTGACGCCGGGCGCGATCGGCGGAGGCCAGTCCGGAGAGGATGCCGGTTGGCGTCTTGTCGCAGCCGGACAACACGTAGGCCGCGTGGTAGCTGTGACCCTCGAAATTGATGTTCACAGCCATCGCCGTGTGATTGCGCGAGGCCAGCGAATAGCTCTGGCCGATATTGCTTTGCGCCGTGCCATCGCAGATCACCGGGATGCCGAAAGTGAAAGGCACGCCGCCGTTCTGCCAGATGCGCGCGGCAGCACGCAGAGTGTGCTCGTGATCGAACATATGCGCCGGATGGTCCGGCGAGCCCTGGATGATTGCCACACGCGGACGATTGGCCGCGAGACGCTGAACGATGGCATCCAGCGAGTAGTCGCCCAGCCCGGCAAAGCCCGCCTCATCCAGCAGCAGGTCGTCAGCCCGGTGCAGCAGTGCACGCACGGTGATCGGCTCATTGGCCAAGCCCTGAATACACACCCGAAAAGGGTTGTAGGCCTCGTCTATATACAGATCAGCAAACTCGGGGTTCAGAACGGTGGTGTTGTCCATGGCGCTTCCATCCATACGATGCAGCAGGAGCAGACGTGCCCCGGAATGCCGCGTTCAAACAGATTGTAGTACAACACATCAACACTTGACGTATAAGTGAAAACACCTATGGGTGCATAAGTTAATTTTGTCCTACATTTCAGCGCAAGCCGACCCGGGCAACCCGACACCCCGGGCACGAGACCGGCAGAACCGCAAGGAGACTTACCGTGAAACGCTTGATTCCCCCACTCGAAACCGCCGTCGAATGGCTCATGGCCCTGGCCCTGGGCGTGATGGTGCTGGCCATCGGCAGCAATGTCGTATTGCGCTACGTATTCAACACCGGCATCCCGGCGGCTGAAGAAGTGGCCCGCCTGATGTTCGTATGGATGATCTTCCTCGGCGCGATCCTCGCCCTGCACCGCGGAGCACATCTGGGCATGGAAATCTTCCAGGCCCGTCTGCCGCGCAGCCTGCGCCGCGCCTGCGCCATCGTCAGCCACCTGTTGATCCTCTACGCACTGTGGCTGTTCCTCGTCGGCAGCTGGGATCAGACAGTGATCGGGCTGAATACCTACTCCACCGTCCTCGGCTTCCCGATGGCCCTGATGGCCTCGGGCGGACTGGTCTGCGCTGCGGCCATGCTGCCGATGGTGGCGCTGAACCTGTGGCGCATCGTCACAAAACATCCGGCCGCCCGTATTCCGGGTGAAGCCCCGGCCGTGCATCACGCCGCCGAAACCGCACCTGAAGTCAGCCAGTAAAAAAGGAAGCCCGATCATGACTCTAGCTGTATTCCTTGGCTCCCTGCTCATCCTGATGCTGCTGGGCATGCCGATCGCCTTCGCGCTGGTACTGACCGGCGTGGCCCTGATGTTCCACCTGGACTTTTTCAACGCCCAGCTGGTCGCCCAGAACCTGCTCTCCGGCGCCGACAGTTTTCCGCTGATGGCGGTGCCCTTCTTCATCCTCGCCGGCGAACTGATGAATGCAGGAGGCATCTCCCGGCGCATCATTGATCTGGCCGTCACCCTGGTTGGCCATATCAAGGGCGGTCTGGGTTACGTCACCATCGGCGCAGCCGTGCTGCTGGCCAGTCTGTCCGGCTCGGCGATTGCCGACACTGCAGCACTAGCGACCCTGCTGGTGCCGATGATGCGCAATCACGGCTATTCGGTGCCACGTTCGGCTGGCCTGATCGCTGCGGGCGGCATCATCGGCCCGATCATTCCGCCTTCGATGCCCTTCATCATCTTCGGCGTCACCACCAACACCTCGATCACCAACCTGTTCCTCGCCGGCATCGTGCCCGGTGTCTTGATGGGCGTGGCGCTGATCATCGTCTGGGCTCGCTTGGCCAAGAACATGGACGTCAAACCGCAACCCAAGTGCACTTGGGGCGAACGCGGTCACGCCGTCATCAAGGGTCTGTGGGCGCTGATGTTGCCGGTAATCATCCTCGGTGGTCTGCGTGGCGGCTTCTTCACTCCGACCGAAGCGGCCGTGGTCGCGGCGGGCTACTCGATGTTCGTGGCGATGTTCATCTACCGCGAGGTCAACTTCAAACAGCTGCTGCAACTCCTCATTGATGCAGCGCGCACCACCAGTACCGTGATGTTCCTGTGTGCCGGCGCGCTGGTCTCGTCCTACATGGTCACCCTGGCCGATCTGCCGCTGCAGGTGACCGAATTCCTCGGCCCCCTGATGCAGGATCCGCGCCTCTTGATGGCGGCGATCATGTTGCTGCTGCTGGCGGTGGGTACCGTCATGGATCTGACCCCGACCATTCTGGTGATGGCGCCGGTACTGATGCCGATTGCCTTGAAGGCGGGGATCGACCCGACCTACTTCGGCATCATGTTCGTGCTGGTCGGCACCCTCGGCCTGATTCACCCGCCGGTGTGCACCGTGCTCAATGTGGTGTGCGGCGTGGCCAAGATTTCGCTGGAAAGCGCGACCAAGGGGATCTGGCCCTTCCTGCTGGTCTATATCGTCCTGATCGCGCTGTTTGTTGCTTTCCCCGGGATCATCACGACTCCGATGACCTGGTATCACTAACCTGCAATTGCTGGAGGAATCATGAATCGCATTTTCAAATCCATCGTCATCGGCCTGGCCGTGGCCGGCAGCATGGCAGCCGCTCAGGCGGCCGACTTCAAACCGCGCATCGTGCGCTTCGGCTACGGACTGGCCGAAGACAGCAATCAGGGCCGCGCGGTGAAATACTTCACCGACGAGATGACAAAACTGTCCGGTGGCAAGTGGAAGGTCAAGGGTTTTGCCGGCGCCAGCCTGGGCAGTGATCCGCAGATGCAGAACGCCCTGATCGGCGGCGCCCAGGAAATCATGGTGGGCTCCACGGCCACCCTGGTCGGCATCGTCAGTGATTTCGGCGTGTATGACCTGCCCTTCATCTTCGCCAACGAGAAGGAAGCCGACACGGTGCTCGACGGCCCCTTCGGTCAGAACCTGATGACCAAGCTGCAGGACAAGGGCATGGTCGGCCTGACCTACTGGGAAAACGGTTTCCGTAATCTGACCAACTCCAAGCGTCCGGTCGCAAAGATGGAAGACATGGCGGGCATCAAACTGCGCGTGATGCAGAACCCGGTGTACATCGACATGTTCAAGGGCTTCGGCGCCAATCCCGTGCCCCTGGCCTTCTCCGAACTGTTCGCGGCGCTGGAAACCGGCGCGGTGGATGGCCAGGAAAACCCGGTGACGACCATCGAATCCTCCAAGTTTTATGAAGTGCAGAAATATCTGTCGATGACCCGCCACGTCTACAGCCCATGGATCGTGACCGTGTCGAAGAAGTGGTACGACGGCCTGTCCGCCGACGAGAAGAAAGCATTGCAACAGGCAGCCATCGCCTCGCGTGACTTCGAGCGCAAGGATAGCCGCGCCGCCTCGACCAAAGCCATGGAGGTGCTGAAACAGAAGGGCATGCAGATCACCACGCTCAGCGATGCTGAACTGACCCGCATGCGTGGCACGACTACCGCCGCTGTCGACAAGTTCGCCGCCGACGGCCACGCGCAGGTCGTCAAGGATCTGCAGGCCGAACTGGCCAAGATCCGCAAGTAAGCAAGCTTAGAGATCGGGCCACCACGCGTGGCCCGATCTCTATCCGGTTCCCTGCTAGGATGTCGGCAAACATATGAAGGAATGCGCAGTGAGCCCAAAAATGACGAAGACAGACCGCCTGATTCACGCCTTCGGCCGTGACATCGTGCAGGGAGCGCACGCCCCCGGCAGCGCCCTGCCTTCCGAAGCCGAGCTGTGCGAAAAGTATGAAACCTCGCGCAACGTGATGCGCGAAGTCATCAAGGTGCTGGCCACCAAGCGCCTGATTGATGCGCAACGCTATCGCGGCCTGTTCGTGATGCCGCGCACGCAATGGAATTATCTGGATGCCGATGTGCTGGAATGGGCGCTGGAAAACGCCGATGACCCGATCCTGATCGCCTCGCTGATCGAAGTGCGCAGCCTGATCGAACCCGCCATCTCGCGCTGGGCCGCCGAGCGCGCTACAGCCCTCGATCTGGTCGCCATCGAGGAGGCACTCAACAACATGAAGGCTAACACGACGCAGCGCGACGCCTTCATGGAAGCCGACATCGCCTTCCACCGCGCGATAGTCGCCGCCACCCACAATTTCGTCATTCAGCAGCTGGCCGACGCGATCAGCGCCCTGCAACGCGCGATCTTCGATCACACCTATCTCGCCGAACCGGATCACATGGCGCTGACCATCCAGGAACACAACGACCTGTTCGACATGATCCGCATGAAGAACCCGGTCGTCGCCGAGGAAATGGCCCAGGGCATGATTTCGCGCACGGCGAGCCGCGCTCGCATCAGCCTGGACGCCGCCTGAACGCCTGCGCTTGAATCCGCATCAAAGGCCAGTCTGTGCAAAGCTGCCAAACTGGCCTTTGATGTTTTTCCGACCACTCGTCCAGCAGGATTCTCCCCATGAGTTCATCCCCTTCCGTCTTTGCCGAAGCCGTCCAAGGCCGCCGCTCGATCCGCCGCTTCCTGCCCACGGCCGTGCCGCGTGACACCGTGCTGGAGCTGCTGGATCTGGCCGCCCGCGCGCCCAGTGGCGTCAACACCCAGCCCTGGCATGTGCACGTGCTCACAGGCGCGAGCAAGGTCGCGCTGAGCGAAGCAATCCTGCAAGAGTATGAAAATCCGAGCTTCGAGCACAAGGGCGAATACGATTACTACCCGACCGAATGGGTCGAACCCTACCTCGCCCGCCGGCGTCACACCGGCCTCGCCCTGTATTCGCTGCTGGGCATCGAGAAGAAGGACACCACGCGCATGCGCGAACAATGGGCGCGCAATTACACCTTCTTCGACGCTCCGGTCGGCCTGATCTTCAGCATCGACAAGGTACTGGGCCAGGGCAGCCTGATCGATTACGGCGGCTTCCTGCAAACCCTGATGCTCGCCGCCCGCGCCAACGGCTTGGACACCTGCGTGCAGGCAGCCTTCTGCGAATATCACCCGATCGTGCATCGCCTGCTGGAAATTCCGGACAGCCAGCGCGTGGTCTGCGGCATGTCACTGGGCTACGCTGATCCAGCCGCGCCGGAGAACACGCTGGAACTACCGCGCATCCCGGCCACGGAATTCACGCAGTTTCACGACTAGCGGAAGAGCCGCAGCTGGCGGCTCTCTACGGCAAGCATGCCCGAAGACCTTTGGCTGGCGGAACTCTTCAATACACGACAGCGTAGAGCAAGGCGCAGCGCGGCTCTTCAGGCACATCCATTCAGCAATCGAAACTGAGCGTTTTCCAAACGGCACGATCTGCCATCGTAGGTGCGACTTCAGTCGCACTCCACGCGTGGGTGGCCGACTAAAGTCGGCCCTACGAAAACCGACGAGCCACGCGCGGCTCAACAAGCAGGCGCACTCAGTCCTCAGCACTCATTGCTCAGCACTCGGCTGTAAGCAGCCGATCAAACCGGCTCCAGCTTGGCCATGCTCAGCATCAGCAGCTTCATGCCAACATCAGCGCCGAAGTTGATCTGCACCTTGGCATCCTCGCCGCTGCCTTGTGCGGCGACGATCACGCCTTCGCCAAACCTGGCGTGACGCACCAACTGGCCAATGCGCAGACCGTCCAGATCGCGGCTTTTCTGCGGCGGGCTGCGGTGCGAGGCGGCCAGAACGGATTCGTTCTGATACGGCGGAGCTGCATTTTGCCCACCACCGAAACGTGAAGGCGCGCTCCAGGCCTGCACGCGCGGCGTCAACCACTTGAGCAACGCCTCGGGAATCTCGTCAAAGAAACGGCTCTTCATCGCGTAACGCGTCTGGCCGTGCAGCATGCGGCTCTGCGCCAGGGTCAGGTACAGGCGCTGACGCGCACGCGTGACCGCCACGTACATCAGGCGCCGCTCCTCTTCCAGACTCGCCAGATCATTCATGCTCTGTTCATGCGGAAAGAGGCCTTCCTCCACGCCGGTGATGAACACCGCGTCGAATTCCAGACCCTTGGCCGCATGCACGGTCATCAGCTGGATCGCGTCCTGCCCGGCTTCGGCCTGATGGTCGCCGGCCTCCAAAGAGGCGTGCGACAGGAAACGCGACAGCGGATCGCCGGGCAAGGCTTCCTCGCCCTCGGCCACCGGCTGATCGGCCTCGTTCATGAAGTAACGCGCGGCGCTGACCAGTTCGTCCAGATTCTCCAGACGCTCCTGGCCTTCACGATCCGCCTTGTAATGCGCGCGCAGGCCGGAAGTATCCAGGATGTGATCGACGATCTCGTACAGCGGCAACTCGCTGGTAACGTGGCGCATTTCCTCGACCATGCGCACGAAGCCACCAATAGCCACGCCCGGCTTGCCGGACAGATGCGGCACCGTCGCATACAGGCTGGTGTTGAAGCTGCGTGCCGCGTCCTGCAGCTGTTCGAGCGAACGAGCGCCGATACCCCGCGTGGGGAAGTTCACCACGCGCAGGAAGGCCGTGTCGTCATCGGGATTGGCCAGCAGACGCAGATAGGCCAGCGCGTGCTTGATTTCCTGACGCTCGAAGAAGCGCAGGCCGCCATAAACCTTGTAGGCCACGCCGCTCGAAAATAGCTGATGCTCCAGCACCCGCGACTGGGCGTTGCTGCGATAAAGCAAAGCGATATCGCTGCGTGAAGCGCCATCGCGCACCAGTTGCTGGATTTCCTCGACGATCCAGCGCGCCTCGTCCAGATCGCTGGCCGCCTGATACACGCGAATCGGCTCGCCGCTACCCTGATCGGTCCACAAATTCTTGCCCAGACGCTTGCTGTTGTTGGCGATGATGGCGTTGGCTGCGTCGAGGATGTTGCCGTGCGAGCGATAGTTCTGCTCCAGGCGGATGACCGCAGCGACCTTGAACTCGCCCTCAAAGTCGCGCATGTTGCCGACTTCGGCACCCCGGAAGCCGTAGATGCTCTGGTCATCATCACCGACTGCAAAGACCGCCGCTGGCGTCTCGGAACCATGCGCGGCCAGCATCTTCAGCCACAGATATTGCAGACGGTTCGTGTCCTGAAACTCGTCGACCAGAATGTGGCGGAAGCGGGCCTGATAGTGGCGGCGGATCGGCTCGTTGCGCTCCAGCAGCTCGTAGCAGCGCAGCATCAACTCGGGGAAGTCGCACACGCCTTCGCGCTGGCACTGCGCATCGTATTCGGCGTAAAGACCGACGCGCTGACGCGTGTAATCGTCCCAGGCTTCGACGTTCGGCGGGCGATAGCCGGCCTCCTTGTTGCCATTGATGAAGTGCTGCAGCTCGCGCGGCGGGAATTTCTCGTCATCCACGTTCATGGCCTTGAGCAGGCGCTTGATCGCGGCGAGCTGATCGGACGTATCGAGAATCTGGAAAGTCTGCGGCAAACCGGCTTCACGGTAATGCGCGCGCAGCATGCGATTGCACAGGCCGTGAAAAGTGCCGATCCACATGCCGCGCGTGTTGATCGGCAGCATCGCGCCCAGACGCAGCAGCATCTCCTTGGCAGCCTTGTTGGTAAAGGTCACCGCCAGCAGGCTCGCCGGGCTGGTCTGCCCGGTCTGCAGCAGCCAGGCGATGCGCGTGGTCAATACGCGGGTCTTGCCCGAGCCGGCGCCCGCCAGAATCAGCGCAGCCTGCGGCGGCAGGGTCACGGCGGCGAGTTGTTCGGCATTCAGGTTTTCGAGCAGCTTGGACATGGAAGGCGACGCTTGGAGGAAGCGTGCATTCTAAAGAAGGACTGGGTGCGTAGGGTGGGTTCGGCGCGAAGCGACAACCCACCATCGGCAATTGACGGATCGTGGCGGGTTGCTTCGCGAACCCACCCTACGAAAACGGGCCTCAAAGAAGCCCACCCAGCGGACCTCTTCAGGCAGATATGCCGCAGAGGAAGGCGCAGAGCGGCTCTTCACGACACACCTCACAAAGCGAGTGCCTTTACTCAGCACTCAGTCCTCAGCACTTTTATTGCTTCATCAATCGTTCCAACAGCGCCGCCGCCGGATCGAAATCCAGCGCGCTGATCAGGATCGTCAGGCGTTCGGAATCGACGCTGCCGAAGGAACCCGGCAAGCCGGCGCGCAGGTATTCGAAGGCGTCCAGCGCATCCAGATCGTGGCGGCGCAGTTGTTCCAGCAATTGCTCCAGCGCGACGCGATCCACGCCGGTGACTGCCGAGGCGGCCTGGGCGGGCGAGAGTTTGTGTTGCTCCAGCGAACGGGAAATCGCGGGCAGCAAGCGCTCCAGCTCGACACGGATATCGTTCAGGCTTTGTTGCGCCAGAGCGAGATCACTGTCGTGCATAGCCATCTCGCCGGTCTGGGCGAGTGCCGCCAGGGCGTTCGCACCGATGCTGGCGGCGGTCGATTTCAGAGTGTGGAAACCACGCCCCGCATCACGCAGCGCGCCGCTATCGAGCGAGCGTTGTGTCTCGATCGGCAGCTCGCTGGCTTCTATGCGGAACTGCAGCAGCAGCTCGCGATACAAGGTCTGATTGCGCCCGATACGGGCCAGCGCACCCGCGCGATCAAGGCCGTCGACGCCCTCGCCGGCTTCGAGCTCCGGCACAGGCAAATCAACTGCAGGCGGGGCTTCATCAGCTGGGGCAGCACTGGCGGGCGCCACCACAGCGGGCTCAACATAAGCACTGCCGAGCAGCACACGATCCAGGGTATCGATAGTCAGCTGCGCATCCAGCGGCTTGGAGAGGAAATCCGTCATCCCCGCCGCCATGCATTCATCGCGCTGCGACTGCAGCACGCCGGCGGTCATGGCCACGATGGGCAAGGCCAGACCCAGCTCCTCGCGAATGATGCGCGTGGCGGTGATGCCATCCATCACGGGCATCTGCACATCCATCAACACCATCACATACAGACCGGGATGCTGACGCAGCCGATCCACAGCCTCCTGTCCGTTATTGGCCACATCCAGCACGGCGCCGGCCTGCTGCAGGATGCCGCGCGCCACCAGTTGATTGATGGAGTTGTCCTCCACCAGCAGCAGGCGGGCGCCGCGCAGCGAGCGGGCGCGCAACTGCAGCTCCGGCACCTGCATCAGCTTGCGCAGATCGCGCGAGCTGTCGCGCTTGGCGCAGGCCTGCATCACGCAATCGAGCAAGGTCGAACTGGTAACCGGCTTGACCAGCACGCCATCGAGCGAGACCGCCAGCGGATCGGCATTCAAGGCTTCGCGACCGAAGACGGAGGAAATCGCCAGCACGATGGTGTGGCGCGCAGCGGCCTTGCCGCGCAATTGCGTGAGCAGCTGGCTGCGGCCACGATCCGGCATGTTCCAGTCGATCAGCACCACGTCATGCGCCCGCCCGCGCGTGATGATGCGGGCCATGGCCTCGGATTCGCTCGCGCAATTCTCGCAATTAACGCCCAGCGCGTTGGCTGCCGAGGCAATCGAGCCGGCCGCCGTGGCACTGGATTCGACCAGCAACACATCCCGCACCTGCAATTCATCCAGCGAGGCCGACAACACGCCCTGGCCCTGCGGCACGCGCGGCAAGCGGGCGGTGAAGCGGAAGCTGCTGCCGTGGTTGGGCGTACTGCTCACGCCAATCGTGCCGCCCATCATCTCGACCAGACGCTTGCAGATCGCCAGCCCCAAGCCCGAGCCGCCGAATTTGCGTGTCATCGAATTGTCGGCCTGCGAGAAGGGCTGGAACAGACGCCCGATCTGCTCCTCGCTCATGCCAATGCCCGTGTCGCGCACAGTGAAGCGCAGCTTCACTGCGTCCTCATCCGCCTCCACCAGATGGATGCGCAGATTCACCTCGCCTTGCTGCGTAAATTTGATGGCATTGCCCAGCAAATTGATCAGGATCTGCTGCAAACGCAGCTGATCGCCAAGCAGGCAGGCCGGCACTGTCGGATCGATGTCGATGGACAGATCCAGATCCTTGTCAGCCGCGCTGGACTGCATGATATCGGCCAGGCCATCAGTCAGATCCTGCATATAGAAAGGCACTGGCGCCAGCTCCAGACGGCCCGCCTCGATCTTCGAAAAATCCAGAATGTCGTTGAGGATGCTCAACAACGTCTTGCCGGACCTTTCGATCATGCGCAGATATTCGCGCTGTTCGGGCTCCAGCCGGCCAAAGCCCAAGAGCTGCGCCATACCCAGCACGGCGTTCAGCGGCGTGCGGATCTCATGGCTCATGTTGGAGAGGAATTCGGTCTTGGAACGGCTCGTTGCCTCGGCATGATCGCGCGCCTCGGCCAGCGCACGCTCGGTCTGGCGACGGGCGCTGATGTCATAGGCGATACCGATGAATCCCCCCGGCGTACCCTCCACACCTGGAATCGCGCTGACCGTCAGACTCACCGGCAGGCTGCTGCCATCCTTGCGGAAATACCTCCATTCACGGGCCTCGGTACGCCCGGCCCGCGCTGCATGCACGAATACATCAAAGCCCTCGATATGCTCGCCCGCCTCTTGCGACAGCTCCTCGCCACGCGCCCGAAGCTCGATCGGATCGTGAATGATCGCAGGCGTCTGTTTGCCCACCATCTCTTCAGCGGAGTACCCCAGCATGCGCTGCGCACCGGTATTGAACATGGTGATCAGACCATCCGGGGCGGTCGCGATGATCGAAAACTCGCTTGCCGCATCAATCACGCCCTGCATCAACGCCCGCGTGCTCGCCTCCAGCTGCGTGCGCGCACGGCGCTCGGAGATGTCGGTAACCGCTGCCAGCACCCGATTGCCGCGCTCGGTTTGCAGCGGGCAAAGGGCGATCTCGATATCAAACTCACGACCATCCAGGCGCAGCCCGCGCAGATCGCGGCCGGCCCCCATCGCCCGCTCAGCCGGTTGCTGCATGTATGCGCCGCGCTGGCCATGATGCACATCACGCAGCGATACGGGCATCAGCAACTCGACCTCCACGCCGAGCAAGCCTTCCGGCGCATAGCCGAAGATGTGCTCGGCCTGGGCATTGGCCATCTCGACCCGGCCATGCGGATCCACCAGCAGCAAACCGCCGGGACTGGCTTGCACCACCTGACGGAAACGCCCTTCACTGGCGCGCAACTCGGCCGTCATGGCCTCAGCTTTTTCATTGGCCTTGGCCAGAATGCGCCGCTCCGAGTGGCTATAAATCAACAGTAGCGCGAACAACATGCCATCCAGCAGAAGACCACCACCCAGAATCAGCTCGGGCAGGCTGCTGGCGGAAGTCTCCAGCAGACTCCTGCGCGCCTGGAACGCCGCCGTCCACTGCCCACCCGGCAGTTCAAGCCGCGTCTCGGTATGCAAGGCCTCGCTGCCACTCAGAGCCTCCGGCACCTGATGCACGGCCGAGTCGTAAAGCAGCTGCTGCGCACTCACCTGCTTGCCGTCGTAAAGCTGCAGATCCAGCCCCGAGTTCTGCTGTTTACCAAAAATTCCTGCCAGCAATTCATCCATGCGGAATGCCGCAAAAACATAACCGATCAGGGCACTGCGGCGTTGCTCCAGCGAGGCCACCGGCGCGCCCGTGCGATACACCGGCACATACATGATCATGCTCGTCTGGTTCGCCGCATCGGCCCCGAGAAACAGACGCAGCTTGCCACTCAGCGCGGTCTGGCCGGAATCGCGCGCCCGATCCATCGCGTGTCGTCGCGTCTCCTCGGTGAGCATGTCCATGCCCAGCGCACGCTGATTATCAGCCGTCTCCGGCGCGCCATAGATGATCGCGCTGTAACGACTACGCCGGCCTGGCGGCAAGACCCGGTACGCTGGAAAACCGTCAGCACGCAGCCGCCGCTCATGCGCAGCCAACTCATCCGGCCCGAAGACGACGGCATAGCCGACCCCGGTTACGCCAGAATAGCGATGCGACAGTTGCAGGGTCTGGAAATAAGTCTGAAACTCCTCGCGGCTGACATCATTGCTGGCGCGCACCAAGCCACCCGCACCCAGCAACACCTGCCGGTAAGTCTCCATGCGCTGCTCGATGTCATGGCGCGCATTCGCCACCGCGTCGGCAAACACGCTTTCGCGATTCTGTTGCACGTTCCGCCGCGCCAGATGCCAGCCCGCCACGGTAATCATCAAGCTCAGGCCCAGAACCAGCCAGGGTAAAGCACGCCAAAGTTTGACCGCCTGCGTGGCACCCGCAGGCGACACGGGCAGCTCCGCCTGATTCATTTAATCTCTCCCTGGCACACGCAATTGCGCCCACCGGCCTTGGCACGGTAGAGCGCGGCATCGGCACTGGCCAGCAGTTGCTGATCCGAAATATCGGACTGCGGCTCACCCGCCGCCACGCCCACGCTGATGGTCACAATCCCCGTTCCCACGGCCTCGTGCGGCAGCGCCAGTCCGTGCACTTTCTCGATCAGGAATTCGCCGTACCGCAGCACCTCGTCCGGCGTGCAGTTCGGAATGATCACCGCAAATTCTTCGCCGCCATAGCGCGCCGCCATCTCACCGGGACGCCGCGCATTGGCATCAATGGTGCGAGCCACTTCACGCAAACAGGCGTCGCCCGCCTGATGACCATAAAAATCGTTGTAGGCCTTGAAATGATCAATATCGACGATCACCAGACCCAGCGAACCCGGGGTGCGCCGATGACGCCGCGCTTCGAGAGCGATGCGTTCATCAAACGCGCGTCGGTTATGGATGCCGGTCAAACCATCCATCATGGCCAGTTCGCGCAAGGTGTCGCCCTGGCGTTTGAGGGTCAGATGGGTGCGCACGCGCGCGCGCACGATCGGCTCGGACAAGGGCTTCCCAATGAAATCCACCGCGCCGGCGGCGAACCCGGCCACCTCGTGATCCACCCCGTGATGCGCAGTGATGAAGATCACCGGCACATCCAGCAAATCGGCGTGTTTTTTTAGCTGACAACAGGTTTCCAAGCCATCCATGCCAGGCATTTCCATATCCAGCAAAATCAGATCCGGCAGCAGATCGACCGCCGTTTTCAGCCCGGCGTCGCCGCTTGTGGCGAAATGCACTGAACCCATATCGCGCACGAAATGGCTCACCAGACGAATGCTGGAGGGCGAGTCGTCGATGATCAGGATTCGGGCTTCGCGCTGAGCTTCAGGAAGATCCATCGGGCACGCTCTCGCACACGGGCGGCCGCAGGCTGCGGCTATCCACCTTTTGCTTATCGTCAGGGCACGGCAAAGCTTGAGGGCGCCCGCCCGCGGCGAAGTGCTGAGTTCTGAGGATTGAGTGCTGAGTGGGCGGAAAGCCGCGTGCGGCGGACTCCTTCAAACAGCGTGCCTGTAGAGGCAATACCGATGAGGCTCTACAGGCAGGGCCAGTTTTCGTAGGGCGGACGAGCGCAGCGAATTCCTTCAGCGATCCAGCGGATCGCCTCATCCCCGCAACGCCAAACACCCTCCGGTTGAGTTCGCTACGCTCGTCGACTCTACATTTTCGGTCTAAGCATGCCTGCAGAGCCTCACCCGCATTGACTCTCCACCACCCCTGCCCGAAGAACGAATACCCGAGCGGCTCTGCAAGCACCCCCCACTCAGCACTGTTTTAAAGCCCTTCCGGGCAGCCCGGATTGGCTCTCTCTGGCGGTCAAGGCCCAGCGCCTCCTGCCGATAAGCAGAAGGATGACATCCCATCCTTCGCAAGGGCTGCTCCCCAATGAATCCTGAGCTGTTCCGTTTACTTCTCACGGCTGTCGGCACCTTGCTGGGGGGCGGGCTGGCGCTCGGGCTGGCCCTGCCAGTCTTGCCGGCGCTGCTGAGCGTTGCTGCCGGGGCGCTCGCGCCTCTTGCCTGGCCGCTACTGCGCACGCGCCCGGCACTGCCTGAAGGGCTGGCACAATTACAGGCGGTGCTCGATCAGATCCCCGATCCGGTCTATCTGAAAGACCGGAACAGCCGCTATGTGCTGGCCAATCAGGCCTTCCTGGGCGAGCACTCGCTGAAAGCCGAGCAAGTCATCGGCCACACGCCTGAAGATATTTTCGGTGCGGAATACGGCGCGCGAGTGCGTGCCGAGGATCAAGCCATCTTCGCGGGTCAGGCGGTGCAGAAGGAAGAACACGCACCCAACCCGGTCACCGGCGAGGATCGCTACCAACGGGTCAGCAAGCGCGCATGCCCGTTTCCGGGCGGCGAATCCCTGATCGTGGGCTGCAATCTGAACACGACTCACTGGGTGCAAACCGAAGATGGCCTGCAAGATGCACTGCAACGCGAGGCAGATCTACGCCAGCGCGTGCAGGATTTCGTTCAACGCCTGATTGATGTCATCCCCGACCCGGTTTATGTGAAAGACGAGAACCGCCGCTTCATCATGGTCAATGAAGCTTTCGCCCGCGAACGTGCCCGCCCGCATGCCAGCCTGCTCGGACTGACCTCGGACGATCTGGCCCCCGATAACGCCGCAGCCTCGCTCTCGGCGCGCGAGGATCTAGCCGTGCTGGCGGGTGGCGAGGTCAACAAGGAACAGCACACCACGCTGCCGGTCAGTGGCGAGGAATGTTTCCGCATTGTGCGCAAACGCCGCTGCGTGGATGCCGATGGCAAACCGGTGGTGGTCGGCGCACACCTGTACATCACCGAATGGAAGCTTGCCGAGCGCAAGCTGCAGGACACGCTGGAGCGCGAAAAAGCCCTGCGCCAGCGCGCCCAGGCATTTGCCCAGCGCCTGATCGACGTGATCCCGCAACCTGTATACGTGAAGGATGCAGCCAGCCGCTATGTGATGGTCAATGGTGCCATGGTGCAAGATACGGGCAAGAGTCCCACGGAATTGCTCGGCCACACCCCTGAGGAACTCGGCGCCACGCCCAGCTATGCGGCGCTGGTAAAACGGGAAGATCAACAGATCATCGAAGGCAAGGTGATCCTCAAGGAAGAGCACATTCAGCACCCTTACACGGGTCAGGATGCCTACCGTCTGATTTCCAAGAACACCTGCCTGAATGCGGATGGCGAACCGATCATTGTCGGCGCCAACTTCGACATCACGCCCTGGCGCCGTGCCGAAAATGCGCTGCAAGGCGCGCTGCAGAGCCAGACCCAGTTGCTGGATTTCCTGCAGGCGGTGTTTGACGCCCTGCCCACGCCGCTGTTTGTGGAGAACAGTCAGGGCCAGTTCGTGATGCTCAACCGTGCCTTGGCCCGCATGCTCGGCAGCAGCACCGAGACGCTGGTCGGTGCCAGCAGCGCGGAGATGGGACTACCGCCTCTGCCCGACAGCATCCCACTGACGGAAACGAGGGCGCATGGACAGGACATGCATGTGCATCATCGCAGCTTGAGCCTGCCGAGCGAAATGGGCCAGATCCGCCACTTCGTACTCTTCGACACGGTCAGCGAAGGCGCCGACGGCTTGCCGGTGCGCATCGGCGTGCTCTCCGACATCACCTCACTGCGCGAAGCGGAAACCCGCTGGCAACACGCCAAGGAAACCGCCGAGCGCGCCAATGCGGCAAAGTCCGCCTTCCTCGCCAATATGAGCCACGAGATCCGCACCCCGATCTCCGGCGTGATCGGCACCCTGCGCCTGGCCATGCGCGATGAAGCGCTGGCCCCGGGCACACGCCACTATCTGGACACGGGCCTATCCAGCGCCGAATCGCTGCTGGGCATCATCAACGACATCCTCGACTTCTCGAAAATCGAAGCCGGCCAGCTCAAGATCGAAGAAATCGACATCGACCTGCACAAGCTGCTCGACGACACCATGCAACTGCTGCGCCACACGGCCCAGACCAAGGGTCTGCGCTTCACCCTGGACATGGGCCCACAGGTGCCGCGCCGGGTGCGCGGGGATCCGGTGCGGATCCGTCAGGTGCTGACCAATCTGGTCGGCAATGCCATCAAATTCACCGCAGCCGGACGCATCACGGTAATGGTCGACTCAGATTCCGACGAAGGCGAAGGCCGCATCGCCTTTGCGGTGCGCGACACCGGCGTAGGTATTCCGCCCGAAGCCGTCGGCCGCCTGTTCCAGAAATTCCAGCAGGCCGACAGCTCCACCGCGCGCAAATTCGGCGGCACCGGTCTGGGCCTGGCGATCAGCCGCCAGCTCGTCGAAGCCATGGGCGGGGTAATTGGCGTGCAAAGCGAGGAAGGCGTGGGCACCACTTTCCGCTTCACCTTGCCGCTGCTGGCGAGCAGTGAAAACAGTCTGCCCGCGGCACACATCGCCCAGCGCGCCGCGCACCGCCTGGACATCCTGTGTGCCGAAGACTCGGCCACCAACCGCATGATTGTGCAGGCCATGCTCGAAGACATGGGCCACACGGTCAGCTTCGCGGAGGACGGCGTCGCTGCCGTTCAGGCGCTGACCGAAAAGGACTTTGATCTGGTGCTGATGGATGGACGCATGCCCGAAATGGATGGCGCAGACGCCGCCCGCGCGATTCGTGCCGGCGGCCTGCCAGGCATCGCCGTGCGCGACGCCCGCATCCCGATCATTGCGCTGACCGCCAACGCCAGCCTGGAAGATCGCGAAGAGTATCTCTCCGCCGGCATGGATGATTTCCTGACCAAACCCATCGACGAAGCAAAGCTGGCCGAAGCCCTGCAGCGCTGCAGCGAACGCCTGCACAAACGAACGGCACCAGCAGTGAAGGCGCCATGAAGCTGGACTGGTGCATCCTCGGACTGATCCTGATCACCCAGTGGCGCCAGACCAAGTGCGCACCGTGACAGCTTGGCCCACTTGCAATCATTCGCTAACATGCATCCCACACCGCTCTGCATATTCGATGGCACACATGGCGGACAGCCTGGAATCCGCCTCGCCAGCCCGGCCGTTACCACGCGCCAGACCGACAGCACCGAAATCCTGTCCGCCGCGCTCAATACAGACACCGAACCCGTGTTCACCTTGCCAAATCATCTACAAGGCCAGCCGCGCTGCCATAAACTGCACATCAGCATGCTCTGCCTACTGATTGAAGACCCGGTGGCGGCCACATGAAAGCCGACTGGCTGTGGATTGCCCTCTCCTTTTCGATGGCTCTGCTCGGCGCGGCCGGACTGCACCAGTTCGATCTGCCGCCGCTCCTCGGCCTGTGCCTGGCCGCAACCGCTGGCCTGATCCTGCCCTGCGTGCGCCTGATGCGTCAGGCCGCCAAAACCGAACCTGAACAAGTCCACTCCTTCGTCCAGCGCCTGATCGATGCAATCCCCGAGCCGGTCTACATTAAGGACGCACAATCACGCTTCCTGTGGATCAATCAGGCCTTTGCCGAAGAACGCCGTCGCCCTGCCAGCGAAATCATCGGCCTCACCTCCTTCGACCTCTCGCCCAATCCGGAGGCCAGCCGCACCCTCTCCAGCGAAGACAGCGAAGTACTCGCCGGCGGCAGCGTGTTCAAGGAGCAACACACCACTTACCCGATCACCGGCGAGGAGTGTTTCCGCCTGGTCTCGAAACGCCTGTGCTTCGCCCCCACGGGTGCCGCCTTGATCGTAGGTGCGCATTTCGACATCACCGGCCTGCGCCAAGCCGAACGCGCGACCCAGGAAAGCCTGACACGCGAAGTGATGCAAAGTCAGCGCATCCAGACTTACATGCAACGCTTCGTAGATGTCATCCCGCAGCCGGTCTACGTCAAGGACGCCGCCAGCCGCTACCTGCTGGTCAACGAAGCCCTTTGCCGCAATCGCCTGCTCAGGCCAGAACAACTGGTCGGCAAATCACCCTTTGACCTTTCCGACAATCCCGAACATGCACAACAGGTGATCGAAGAAGACCAGGAAGTGCTGAACGGCCTGGTGATCGCCAAAGAGGAATGCCTGAAGCATCCAGTCACCGGCAAAAATGTCTATCGCTTCATTTCAAAAGGCAGTTGCGAAGACGCGAATGGCCACCCGGTGATCGTCGGCGCCAATTTCGACATCACCGCCTGGCGCGAAGCCGAGCTGCGCTGGCAACACGCCAGCACCGCGAAATCGCAATTCCTCGCCGCCATGAGCCATGAAATCCGCACTCCGCTTTCGGGCGTGATCGGTACCCTGCGCCTAGCCATGAAAGATGCACAGATCCTGCCCGGCACCCGCGACTATCTCGACACCAGCCTCAACAGCGCCGAATCCCTGCTGCGCATCATCAGCGACATCCTGGATTTCTCGAAAATCGAGGCCGGCCAGCTCCTGCTCGAAGACATCAATTTCGACCTGCATAGCACCGCCCGCGAAATCCTCAAAAGCTTCCGTGAACAAGCCGAACAACGCGCCCTGCGCTTCATTCTGGAAGTCGATCCGCAACTGCCCCAACACTTCCGGGGCGACCCCACGCGCATCCGCCAGATCCTCATCAACCTTGTCGGCAACGCCCTGAAATTCACCGAACAAGGAGAAATCAGCCTGCGCATTCGCGCCAATCCGGTCCATAACGGACGCCAGCAAGTCATCTTCTGCGTCGCAGATACCGGCATCGGCATCGCCCCCGATGTCGTCCCGAAACTCTTCCAGATGTTCCAGCAAGCCGACACCTCCACCACCCGGCGCTTCGGCGGCACCGGCCTGGGTCTGGCCATCAGCCAGCAGCTCGTGGAAGCCATGGGCGGCAAACTCAGCGTCGTCAGCCACGTTGGCGTCGGCAGCAGCTTTGAATTCGATCTGCAACTGGCCCCCGGCGAAGCCCCGGCCCCCGTCCCAACCGCCAGCGACGAACTGCCACCGCACTCGCGCCGCCTGAACATCCTCTGCGCCGAAGACGTGCGCGTGAATCAACTCATCATCCGTGCCCAGCTCAAACACCTCGGACACAACGTCACCATGGTCGAAAACGGCCGCGCCGCCATCGCCGCCCTCGCAGAAAATGATTTCGACCTGATTCTCATGGACGGACGCATGCCTGTCATGGACGGTGCCGATGCCACCCGTGCAATCCGCGCCGGCGGCCTGCCCGACACTCCCGTGCGCAACCCGAAGATCCGCATCGTCGCCGTCACGGCCAACGCCAGCGCCGAAGACCGCGCCCTCTACCTCGCCTGCGGCATGAACGACTACCTCACCAAACCCGTGCACGAAAGCCAGCTGCACGCAGCCCTGAGCCGAACGATCGAAGCACTGGACGCGGAAATCCGGAGTTCTGAGTTCTGAGTTCTGAGTGCTGAGCACCCAAAGTTGTAGGAGCGGCTTTAGCCGCGAATCACGCATCCATTCGCGACTAAAGCCGCTCCAACGAAAGGCATGTCGTGAAAAGCCGCTCTGCGCCTGCCTCTACGACATGCCTGCCTGAAGAGAACCGCCGGATGCGCTTCTTCAAGGCCCTATCCCGCGGACCGATATCCAGCGCAACGGAATCCTGGGCATTTCGCCCGCCCCCAGCTAGACTCGCCCCTCCAAAAACACCCCGCATCACAACAAAGACCCCGCCCGTACGGACAGTAGGCCAAGCGCCAAGCCTTGCAGATAATGGCGCCGCGCCACCAAAAAAACTTGACGCAACGCAGCAAAATTATTCTTGACAGCGCAAAAGTCCTTCGTATAATTCAGATTGTGCGATGCAGCAATTTCGTCGCAAGCAGCACATTCAGTCCTCATGTAGCCGCTTCAATCCGAAATCAACTATCTAGGAGTCAACCATGTCCCTGCCAGATCAAATCAACGTCGCCAACAAAACCGCCATCGAAGCCGCTCTGACCTTCGCAAACACTGCCTTTGCCAGCGCCGAGAAGCTTGCTACGTTGAACCTGAACACCGCCCGCGCCATGCTGGAAGACAGCGTCGCCACGGCCAAGACCCTGCTCGGCGCCAAGGATGCACAAGAGCTCAGCTCCCTGCAATCCACCCTGGCACAGCCGGCTGTCGAAAAAATCGTCGCCTATAGCCGCAGCGTGTATGAAATCAGCGCCGCCGCTCAGGAAGACATCGGCAAGATCCTCGAAGGCCAGCTCTCCGAAGTAAACAAGAACGTTTCCGCCGCACTCGACAAGGCCGCCAAGTCTGCACCTGCCGGTTCCGACGTTGCTGTCGCCGCCGTCAAGTCCGCCATTGCCGCAGCCAACTCCGCTTACGACAGCATCAACAAAGCTGCCAAACAAGTCGCCGAAATCGCCGAAGCCAATGTCGCAGCCGCCACCACCGCCACCGTCAAGGCCGTGGGCAGCTCCACCGCCAAGGGCAAGAAGGCCGCCTGAGTTTCAAGCTCATCGGGCCCCGGCCGCAACCGCCGGGTTTTTAAGCCGCAGCCGCAATGGCTGCGGCTTTTTTGCGTGCAGATTTAAATTGCCACTACGCCCCCGGCACAGGAAAATGGGCGCTCTCCCCATGTGACGCATGCCAATGGAAAATCTGAGCTTAGCCAAGAATCTGTTTCTTCGGGCCCTGGCAGCACAAGAGGCAGGCAATCTGCCGGAAGCCGAAACCCTGCTACGCCAGGCACTGACACACGCCCCCGGACGTGAATCATTGCAAGTCAATCTGGCCGGCATCCTGCTCGAAAACAGCCAAACAGCAGAAGCCACCTCCCTTTGTGAACAAGTGCTGGCTCACAACCCGGCCAACCCCACTGCCTGGCTCAACCTGGCCTTGTGCAGGATGAAGGACGATGCGCCTTCTGCTGCGCTTGATGCCATGGAAAAATCTATTGCACTTGACCCTGGCAATGCAAGCGCATACGGCAATCAAGGCAGCATCCTGATGCTTCTAGCCAAGCCAGGGAAAGCACTTTCTGCCTATGAGCACGCTATCAGACTGGATGCGGACAACCCAGAGTGGCATACCGCCCGAGGCACAGCACTGCGCGCACTGCGTCGCTTCAATGAAGCTGCAGAGGCCCACACCAAAGCCCTACTGCTTGATCCGGACTGCGCCAACGCCCACTGGAACCGCGCGCTTGTTGAACTCACGCTGGGGCACTACGAAACCGGCTGGCAAGAATTCGAGTGGCGCTGGCGCACGCCTGAGCCCGTGATTTTCAGCTACAGAGGCCATGCCCCACGCTGGCATGGCGCGTCTTTAAAGGGTCAGCGTATCCTGCTATGGAGCGAACAAGGGCTGGGGGACACCCTGCAGTTTTGCCGCTTTGCGCTCCCTCTTGCAGAGCAGGGAGCCATTGTCATCCTGCAGGTTCAGGCTTCGCTGCTACGACTCCTGCGCGACAGCCTCGCCTCAGCGCACATCAGCGTGATTGCACAGAATGAAATCCCACCCCCGCACGACCTGCACAGCCCACTACTGAGCCTGCCACGGATACTCGGCACCAGGCCCGAGACCATTCCCGCCCGACATCAGGCCTACCTGAGCGCCCCGACAGGACTCGAACACGATTGGCAAACCAAACCAGACCTCCAGCGCCAGCCTCGGGTCGGTCTGATGTGGCAAGGCAATCTGGAAAACCGTATCGGCCGCTCCCGCTCGCTACATGCCAAACAGCTGTTACCCCTCCTCAGCTTGCCCTGCGACTTCGTCTTTGTCGGCAAAGATCTGGCCGAAGAAGACGCACAGCTGCTGGTCAGCACCGGCAACTTCCGGCACCTCACCAGAGCCATCAGCGATTTCGCCGACACGGCCAGCCTGATTTGTCAACTTGATCTCGTGATCAGCATCGACACCTCAGTGGCGCACCTCGCCGCAGCACTCGGCACGCCAACCTGGGTACTGCTTGCTCAAGGTGCAGACTGGCGCTGGGGCCTGGATGAGGACAGCTCCCCCTGGTACCGGCACAGCACCCGCTTGTTCCGCCAGACCGAAGCGGGCAACTGGGACGAAGTTATCAGCGCCTTACGCTCCGCCCTGAACTCTTTGACTTGAGGGTTTGAGCGGCTTTATTGATTCAGCCCAATTTCAGATTGAAACCCAGAAGCAACTTCAGTCGCACACCACGCTTGGCAGACTGACTGAAGTCTGCCTGCCACACGGGCACATGCAACTGTTTGCGGACCCAATCAATTGTCGCGAATGAACGCGATATTTCGCGGCTAAAGCGGCTCCTGCGAAAGGCAGATCGCGCCGTTTAAAAAACGCTCACCCTCTGAACTTGCCTGCCCGAAAAGCCTCACCCAGCTTGCCTTTTCAGCATAGCCGCCTCGAAACCCTTGTCACGCGCGTATCTTCAGGGTGCACTGCTGCTAAACAAGGCCCGATGCCGCTCCCTGACAGGTAGACAAAAAAAGGCAGCCCGAAGGCTGCCTTTTTACAGAAACCAATCTTCCTTGCGGAGGATCAGAATTCCTTCATGATACCGACCTTGACGGTCGTTGCATCAGCCTTGGTAGCACCGCCGCTGAAATTAGCACCCGTGCCAACATACTTGCCGTTAGCGAGGGCTTCTTGACGGGCAAAGTCAGTCTTCTGCAGGTTTGCATACACTTGCACGCTCTTCGACAGGAAGTAGGAACCGCCAACCATGATCGACTTGCCGCTGTTACGACCCGTCGGGCCCGAACCCAAGTCGTTCAGGTGGGAGATACCCAGACCGACTTCAGCCTTGCCATTGAAGTTGTAAGCCACCACGAAATTGGTGTTCTTTTCCTTGTAGTAACCTTCAAGAGCCGAGGCGCCCTTGTACACGTTGTACGCAGTCGAGAACTTCAGGTTCTTGTTGCCCGGGATCGGACGGATGTTCAGGTAAGCGTGGGTGAAGTTACGACCCAGACCAGCTGCACCGCTCTGCTGAGCAGACGGACGCACGTCGGTCACGTCGAAGCCCCAATCCACGATACCGTCCATCACGACACCTTCGGAACCGATCACGAAGACATTGCCAGAAGAAACAGCGTCAGCATCATTGGCGCCAGCCTTCTGGTTGTCGCCGTTGGCGTACGTAGCCTTGACCAAGGTCTTGATCGGGCCGAGGTTGAAGGTCGGGGACCAGTAGGTCGTGTTACGGTTGGTCAGGGACTCTTCACGGAACTGGGACACGCCGAACTTGACCAGCTCGGTGTCCTTCGGAGTCACCATATAGGGCTTTTCGGCCAGCTTGTACTCGTTAGAGGCCAAGTTGGCAACACCCCACTGCAGCGTGCCGAACGGCGTGGTAAAGGCCATGGCCTTCTTATCGTTGCTGTTCAGGCCGCCAGTGGTGGCAGCGTTTTTGCCTTCATGCACGTTGCCGAAGCGAATATCGAAGTCGACACGGATGTCGTAGCCCTTGGCGATTTCTTCCTTGGCGCCGATGCTGATGCGGCTGGTCGAGTTGCAACCGCCGTCAACAGATTCCTTGGTGCCGATCATGTTGCCATCGGTGTCGTTGGCTTGAGTGCGGCTGAACGAATAACAAGCATCAAACTTACCACCAACGGTGACGGAAGTTTGTGCGAAAGCGGCGCCAGACATCAGACCAGCAACAGCCAGAGCAATAAGTTTCTTCTGCATGAATAATTCTCCTCACAGTTGAAGATCGGGGGCATGGCAGCTGCTGCCTTACTCTCCCATCCCACCTCTCGCGATTCGAGAAGTTGATGCGATTCTGGCAAGCGAGGCTGCTCAGGGCAAGCTTAAAGCAGCCTTTCCACACATTCGGGAGTCAAACTGTTGTGAGGATGCAACACAGACCACCTCGCACCGGAGGCATAAAAACAAAACGGGCCCACAGGCCCGTTTTGCTTGGAACCACACAGCTTGCTCAAGTTGGCAGATCGGCCAGATAGACCGCCGGCTCGCCCTCAAAATCGGACGAAAACAACACGCGCTTGCCATCCGGCGTGAAGCCGGGGTGTGGGTGCGTGACCTGACGATCATTGCGATACACCTTCCACGAGGAGTTATGTTCGCAGATCTTCTTGGTGGTCTTGTTCTTCAGATCGAAGAGGTACAGGAAGGGATCATTTTCGTGGGTATGTGCAGCCGTATCCTGGACATCCGCCGGGGTATCACAGCCATCGCCAACCGCCAGGGAGCCGTCGTGATTGCTATACAGATGCGAGCACGGCGGCATGGTCAGCACGGCTTCGTTTTCCAGCGTAACCGGATCGGCCACACAGATCCAGCGATCCGAGCTGCCTTTTTTGTAAGACACGTACATCATCTTGGAGCCGTCCGGCACCCAGAATTCGTGTGTGCAGGATTCGCCCTCTTCCTGTTGCTTGACCTTGCGGGCATTCGTACCGTCTTCGTTGATCATCCACATGCGCGAATCGATCAGATCGTGCGGACCTTCGTGACAGAAAGCCACGGTGTTGTCGTCGCCCGGGCGATAGATGGGGTGACCCATCCAGCGCTTTTCGTCGAGCAGGACTTCGCTGGAGCCCTTTTCAATATCGACAATGATCAGGCGGCAACGCGGCTTCATGTGAAATTGTTCCGCGAACTGCTCCCAGGTGGTCAGCGGCAGCAGGTCGTCTTCGATGACTTCAATGCCGGCAAGCTTGGTGCAGTCAGTGTTGGAGCCCCAAGTGCCGTAGCCTTTCCAGCCATCCGGCACGGTGTAATAGGTTTCTTCCTTGAGCGTGGCCAGATCGACCTTGCGCATTTCCTTGGTGCCCAGGCGGTAATAGAAAGTCTTGTCGTCCGGCGACAGGAAGCAGCCAAAGGTGTTGTTGCCCGCGCCTTCGGTGATCTGGGTGGCGACCTGAGTGTCCAGATCGAGCAGGAAGTTGTTCCAGTTATTGTCAAACCAGCCGCCGAACATGAGCTTCTTGCCGTCATTGGTAAAACACTTCTGATAGAAGTAGTTACGGTGACAAGTCACGTCCGTGGGCGTCAGTCGGGTGACGCGCACGCCGGTACTGGGGTCGGTGTAGTCGTGAAACTTGAGCTGGAAGGTATCGCCCTTGGCCATTTTTATCCCCTGCTGAAAACCGGAAAGCCTGCGGGAGTGCGCTTTTCGGAGAGTGTCGGCGATTTTACGGCATTTGTCGGGCAAGCTTTAGCCTCGCCAGCAAGAATATAGGCTCCACTTATCCCGGCTTGACCCAAGGCAAGGTTCGCGCACGCCGCCCTGACTAAGCTGGACACCTGTTTTCAGCAAAGAGTCATCATGCGCAAACCCGAGCTGGTATGCCCCGCCGGCAGCCTGCCTGCCTTGAAAGCGGCCGTCGATAACGGCGCCGATACGGTCTATCTGGGGCTGAAAGATGCGACCAATGCGCGCAATTTCGCCGGCCTGAATTTCGACCAAAACACTGCCCGCGAGGGCATACGCTACGCGCAAAGTCGCGGCCGTCAGGTACTGATGGCGATCAACACCTATGCCCAACCCGGCGAGGAGGCACGCTGGCGTCAGGCCGTGAATAGCGCCGCCGATCTGGGTGTGAATGCGGTGATTCTGGCCGATCCGGGCCTGCTCGATTACGCCAGCAAGACCCATCCTGACTTGCGCCGCCACCTTTCGGTGCAAGGCTCGGCGACCAATTACGAGGCGATCAATCTGTATCGCGACCTGTTCGGCATCTCGCGCGCCGTGCTGCCGCGCGTGCTGACCTTGGCACAGGTAGAACACGTGATCGGCCATACCGACGTGGAGATCGAAGTCTTCGGTTTTGGCAGTCTGTGCGTGATGGTCGAAGGTCGCTGCCTGCTCTCCAGCTATGCTACGGGCGAATCGCCGAATACGGCTGGCGTGTGTTCGCCCGCCAAAGCGGTGCGCTGGGTGGAAACGCCCAAAGGCACCGAAGCGCGCCTGTCCGGCATCCTGATCGACCAGTACGCACCGGATGAGCCGGCCGGCTACCCGACCCTGTGCAAGGGGCGTTTCGAGGTCAATGACGAAACCTATTACGCGCTGGAAGAGCCGACCAGCCTGAACATCGTCAGCGCCCTGCCCGACCTGCTGCGCATCGGCGTGGCCGCGATCAAGGTGGAGGGCCGCCAGCGCAGCCCGGCCTATGTGGCGGAAGTGACACGCACCCTGCGTGCAGCCATCGACGCGGCTTTCGCCGATCCGGCGCGTTTTGCGTCGAAACCGGCCTGGGATGCGGCGCTGGGCAAGGTTTCGGAAGGACAGCATGTGACGCTGGGTGCGTATCTGCGGCCGTGGAAGTAAAAATGGCTGACGGCGCTACTGCGCGAACGGCAGGCTGCGTTGGCTCGCTCGCCGTGCAAAAGCACTGTCTGCGCTCGCCGCCTTGCCTGCCGTCCGCTCGCTACGCGCCCTCAGCCATTTTCGGCATTTTTACCCGACAAATTCAAAGCCCTCATCGCAAAGCCTTATAGAACGGACTTCTCCGAGCAGGGCAATCCGAAGAACCAAGCTGCGCGCGGCTCTACAAACACCTCACTCCTCACTCCTTACTCCTCACCGCCCCATGAAACTCTCCCTTGGCCCCCTGCTCTACTTCTGGCCCCGCGAAACGGTACTGGCCTTCTACGCGCAAGCCGCCGACTGGCCCGTCGATACCATTCACCTCGGCGAGATGGTGTGCAGCCGGCGCCAGCAGATGCGTCTGGATGACTGGCAGGGACTGGCGCGCGAGCTTACGTCCGCCGGCAAGGAGGTCGTGCTGTCCTGTCAGGCGCTGCTGGAATCCGAAAGCGAGCTGAAGGCGCTGCGCCGGATCTGCGCAAACGGTGAGTTCCTCGTCGAAGCCAATGACATGGGCGCGGTCAATCTGCTCAAGGGCTCGCGCTGGGTCGCCGGCTCGCACTTGAATATCTACAACGCCGCCACCCTGCAGCTTTTCGCCGGGCTGGGCGCCGTGCGCTGGGTGCCGCCCGTGGAGATGGGGCGCGATGGTCTTACGACCTTGCTCAAGGACATAGACGGCGCAGCCCTCTCCCCTAACCCCTCTCCCGCAAGCGAGCGAGGGGAACATGCAGCGGCTGCGCCGATCGTAAAGCCGGAAACCGAACTCTTCGCCTGGGGCCGCCTGCCGCTGGCCTTCTCGGCTCGCTGCTTCACCGCGCGCCATTTCAATTTGAAGAAAGACGACTGCCAGTTCCGCTGCCTTGAATTCCCTGATGGCATGCAACTGGACACCCGCGAGGGCGAACACTTCCTCGCCATCAACGGTACCCAGACTCAGTCTGCAGCCACCCATGCCGCATTGCCGCACCAGGCGGACTTCTCCACGGCAGGCGTTTCGCGTCTGCGCATCAGCCCGCAGGCCGAGCACACCGCCCGCATCGTGGCCATGCACCGCGCCGCGCTGGACGGGCATGCGCTAAACTTGGACGAACTGGCCACTCTGGCCCCGAGCGCCCTGTGCGATGGTTACTGGACGGGTCGCGAAGGCATCAAGCTTGGAGAAATACATGCTGCCCACTGATTTCCGTCTGCCGAAATTCCTCGCCGAAATCGGCCCGAAACTGCCACAACGCCCGTGGAGCGACGCACTGTGCGCGAGCCTGGAACTGGCCCGTCTGACCAAACAGATCGACGCCGACTTCAGCTTTCTGGAAGGGCGCACCCTGCGCATCCTCATTGAAGATCTCGGCGCGCGCGCCACGCTGCGTTACACGAACGGCCACTTCCGCCCGGCCGCCGCCGACATCGAAGCCGACGTCAGCTTCCGCGCCGCCAGTGCCGATTTCCTCAAGCTGCTGCGCCGCACCGAAGACCCGGACACGCTGTTCTTCCAGCGCAAGCTGCGCATCGAAGGCGACACCGAACTGGGCCTGCACCTGAAGAACCTGCTCGACAGCATCGAGCCGCCAGCTTGGTTCAGCCGGCTGGTCGCCTGAGCATGGCCGATCAGCCCTATGCGCGCTTTCAGAGCGAAGACCTGATCCTGCGCGACGAACTGGCCATCGATCGCACCCTGCTGGCCAACGAAAACACCCTGCTCGCCTACCTGCGCAGCGCACTAACGCTGGTCATTGCGGGCGTCACCTTCATCCATTTTTTCGCCGCCAGCTGGCTGCTGTGGCTGGGCGTGGCTTTCGTACCACTGGGTATCGGCGTAGGCCTGTTCGGCGGGTGGCGTTTCTGGAAAATGCAGAAATCCATTTGCACCGTCCGCAGTCATAACCAGGCCCGCACGTCATAAATTTTATGACGCCAGTTTTGCGGCTCCAACGGCCATACCCCCTTCACCATGCACAAACTCAATCCCGCCAAAGCCCGCAGGCTCTCTGAACTGTTTGACCATGGCCTCGCCCTGCTTCAAGGCGGCGATGCTGAAGCGGCCATCTACGCTTTCGAAACCGCACAAAAGCTCGCTCCCGCTCAATTCGACGTACTTCACATGCTCGGCGTGGCGAATTTCGCGGCCCGCAAACCAGCACAAGCCATCAGCCTGATCCGGCGTGCTCTCAGCATCAAACCCACCGATGCAATGGCATACATGAATCTGGGGTTGGCACAGCACCAGCAAGGCAGTCTGGCAGAAGCGCTGGCCAGCCTGCGCAAGGCGGCGCAACTCCAGCCCGACGACCTGCGCATCATCTACAACCTGGCCAACACTCTTACAGACGCCGGCAACACGCAGGAGGCTGTCACACATTACCAGCATGCCCTGCATATTCAACCGGACTGCGCAGAAGTGCTGCATGCCCTGTGCAATGCACTCCGCGATATCGGCGCCTATATGGCTGCAGCCGGATACTGCAAGAAGCTCATGCAGATCGAACCTCAGCGCGACCGAATTGACGGGCGGCTGCTGCACCTGAAGGCACGCGCCTGCCTGTGGAACGACTTCGAGTCGGACTGCGCAAAAACCCTCACAAAAGTGGAGCAGGGCCTGGATGCTGCGGAGCCGTTTGATCTGCTCTCCATCCCATCAACGCCCGCCCAGCAGCGGGTCTGCGCCCACAAATATGCCGGCGCATACTTCCCTGCCCAGCCAACACCTCTCTGGCAAGAGAAAACCAGCCAGCCGGAGCGCATTCGCATCGGCTATTTCTCCGCCGACTTCCACGATCACGCTACGGCCTATCTGATGGCCGAACTGTTCGAAAAGCATGATCGTTCGCGCTTTGAAATCCACGCATTTTCCTTCGGCCCAAAACGCTCAGGGGCTATGCGCGCACGCCTTCAGGCCGCTTTCGAACACTTTCTGGATGTCGAAACTTTGAATGACGCTGAAATCGCACAGCTGGCCAGGAAACACGGAATCGACATTGCCATTGATCTGAAGGGCTACACCACCCATAGTCGAGCAGGCATTTTTGCCCACCGAGCAGCCCCGATCCAGGTCAATTACCTGGGCTATCCCGGCACGATGGGCGCGTCCTTCATGGATTACATCATCGCTGACGCCACACTGATCCGCGAGGGCGACGAGGTGCACTACACTGAAAAAGTCGTGCGCCTGCCCCACTCCTATCAACCCAACGACCAGTACAGAGAAATTGCAGCGCAGGCTCCAGAACGGGCCACCCAGAACCTGCCGGACAAGGCTTTTGTTTTCTGTTGCTTCAACAATAACTTCAAGATTACTCTGGAGGTCTTCGCCATCTGGATGCAGCTACTGCTGCAAAAAGAGGGCAGCGTTCTGTGGTTGCTGGAAGACAATAAGGACGCTGCAAACAGCTTGCTACAGGAAGCGCGACAACATGGTGTCTGTCCTTCCCGCCTGATCTTCGCACCACGTCTGGACCTGCCCGCGCATCTGGCCCGCCATCGTCACGCAGACCTATTCCTCGACACGTTCTATTACAACGCCCATACCACCGCCAGCGACGCGCTGTGGACAGGCCTGCCTGTCCTGACCCTGCCGGGTGAAACATTTGCCTCACGCGTCGCAGCCAGCCTGCTGAACGCACTGGATTTCCCGGAGTTGATTGCGACGAACCCTGACGATTACGCGGCAAAAGCACTGCATCTGGCCCACTCTGCAACAGACTTGCAAACCCTGCGTCAAAAGCTCGCGTGCAACCGTAGTAGCCACCCCCTTTTTGACGCGACGCGCCTGACCCGCAACATCGAGCACGCCTATTCCTGCATGTGGCTACGCCAGCAGCAAGGCTTGCCACCCGCAGCGCTGAACGTCCCGAATCAATCCTGAGATCATGCTCGACATCCTCTACCGCGACGATCAGCTAATCGCCGTGCACAAGCCTGCCGGGTTGCTGGTGCATCGCTCGGAAATTGACCGGCATGAGACCCGTTTCGCCATCCAGCTGCTGCGCGACCAGATCGGGCAGAAAGTATGGCCGGTGCATCGGCTGGATCGCGGCACTTCAGGGGTGCTGCTGTTCGCACTGGAACGCGAGGCCTTGATCGCGGCCAGCCGAGCCTTTGAAAACAATGAAGTCGACAAGGCTTATCTGGCGGTGGTGCGCGGCTGGCCAGCGGAAAGTGGAGTGATCGATTACGCCCTGTCGCGACAATATGATGACTATGAGCGACGCCCTGCGGGCGCCACAAGCGAAGCACAAGCCGCCATCACCCGCTTCGAGCGACTCACTACGGTCGAACTGCCGATCGCCGTAGATCGCTATCCAACCAGCCGCTATGCCTTGCTGCGCCTGCATCCTGAAACAGGCCGCCGCCACCAGATTCGCCGCCACCTGAAGCACATTGCGCACCCGGTCATCGGTGATTCAACGCATGGCAAAGGCATTCACAACCGGATGTTCGCCGAACACTTCGGCTGCCAGCGCATGCTGCTGGCGTGCACCGCCATGCGCCTGCGCCACCCTGTTACAGGCGCCGATCTGCTACTGGAAACACCACTGGATGAGGATTTTTCGGCGCTGCTGGGCGCGCTGGGCTGGAGTGCCTCAGTAGCCGTGTCCGCATAGCAAGCAGAAGACCATCTTAAGTTGCTCGAAGAGCCGCTCCCAGAAAGAGTCTTCAGGCATATACACCAGACATCCTTAGCCATAAACGCTCTTGGGACATATAGCCCGAAGAAGCCCGCTGGATGCGGCTCTTCAGGCGGCCTGACTCATAAACAGAAGTCTGCCCGGAAGCATCAAGTCCCGGCGCAACTCACAAAACTGACCCGCGCCAGCAAGCCCTGCCCACCCGGCGCATCGAGCAATTCGAAGCGAGCCTGATGGCCTTCGGCGATTTCCGCGACGATTGCCAGACCCAAGCCACTGCCCGTGCCGCGCGTGCCTGGCAGGCGCATGAAACGCTCCAACACTTTCTCACGCAATTCGGGCGCGATGCCGGGGCCGTTGTCTTCCACGGCGAAGAATCCGCCCCCCTCGTACAGGCCGGTGCGCAGGGTGACGCGCCCGCCGGATGGCGTATATTCAAGAGCGTTGTGCAGCAGATTGACCATCATCTCGCGCAGCAGCAAGGGCGAGCCTTCGACCGGCGCGGCGGCGAGTTCGAAGCCCAGGTCAATCCGGTTGGCAATCGCGCGCGGCACCCATTCGTCGACGAGTTCAGTGGCGAGCTTGGCCAGATCCAGCACCACACGTGCGTCGCCGGTACTTGCGCCAGGTTCGGCGCGCGCCAGCGAGAGCAACTGCACCGCCAGACGCGCTGAGCGTACGGCGGATTCATGGATCTCGCCAAGGCGGATGCGACTGTCAGGATCACGTGTTTCCAGCTGGGCCAGCTCGATGCGCGATTGCAGCCCGGCAAGCGGGGTGCGCAATTGGTGGGCGGCGGTGGCCAGAAATTTCTGCTGGGCAAAACTGGCTTCGCTCAGTTGCTGCATCAGGCGATTGACGGCTTCGACCAGCGGCTGAACTTCATCGGGCGCGTCGGCGACCCGGATTGACGAGAGTTCGCGCGGCGAGCGTCGTTCCAGCTCACGCGACAAGCGCACCAGCGGGCGCAGACCGCTGCCCAGACCAAACCAGACCAGACCGAAGGCGACACAGCCCGCCAAAGCCACCGGCAGCAGCGCGGAAAGCTGCGCGGCACGAATCAAGCGGCCACGCTTGCGCACAGTGGCGGCCATCACCACGCCACAATCGAGGACGCCGCAAGCCGTCATGACGGCGACCGCACGCACCGGGCGATCATTGACGACTGAATCAAAAAAATAGGGCTCGCCGCGCGTCAGTTTAACGGCCGGCCAAGGGATGTTGGGCTCACCCGCAATCGGCTTGAAGCGCTCGTTGAAGGCCGCGAACCAGTTGTAATCGAGCGCATCTGCATCGAGCAGCGCAGCGGCCTCGTCGGAGAGTTCGAAGGTCACATCGCCACTCTCATTGACGCCGATCCGGTCGGCCAGAGCGATGGCGACGTCACTCAGAGCGCGATCAAGTTCGCGTTGTATCGGACGCACGGCGAGCAGGTATTGCGCCAACGCGCTGACCAGCAACAGGATCAGCAAGCTGGGCAGCAGGATCAGCGCCAGACGCCGGCGCAAGCTACCGCTAAGCCGGCTCAGCATCGGCCGCTTCTTCCAGCATGTAACCAAAGCCGCGCACGGTGCGGATACGCAGACCAGAATCGACCAGCTTGCTGCGCAAACGGGAGACATACACCTCAACGGCGTTCTCGCTCACGTCACCCTCCCAGCCGGAGAGCGAACTGACCAGATGTTCCTTGCTGACGACTTTGCCAAGATGGCGCAGCAGGTATTCAACCAATTGCCATTCACGCGCGGGCAGATCAATCTCCTGCCCGGCCACCCAGGCACGCCGCGCCGAAGCATCCAGCATCAATTTGCCGACCGTGGTTTGTGCCCCCGCCGACTGACCGCGCGCGCGGCGCACCAGCGCCTTGGCGCGCGCCACCATCTCGGGCAGCGCAAAGGGTTTGACCATGTAATCATCGGCACCCAGCTCCAGCCCATGCACGCGATCATCAATCGCTTCGCGACCGGTCAGCACCAGCACCGGCAAGCGCAGCTGGGCGGCACGCACGCGGCGCAGCACCTCGAAGCCGTCAATGCCGGGCAAGCCGATATCCAGCACCAGCAGATCGTAATCATCGGTCTGCAGGGAGTTGAGTACCGGCTCGCCGCGCCCGGTCCAGTCCACCTGCGCCTCGGCCTGGCTCTGCAAGGCCCGCGAAATCGTGTCGGCCAGCGCCGGATCGTCTTCTACCAGCAGTACGCGCATGTCGTCGTTCCTGAATCAGAGAGTTCGTATGCTGCCATAAAAGCACAAGCGCCCGTGGAGGAAGGCGGGCGCTTGGGTTCTGACAGTTTGCCGGCTATCGCCCCGGCAGGCCAAGACTTACTTCTTGACTGCCGGAGTCACCGGTGCAACAGGCTTGGCAGCCGGCGCAGACGCCGTCGCGGCAGGGGCCGAAGCAGCCGCCGGAGCAGCAACTTTTTCAGTCTTCTCGATCTTGCCAGAAGCCTTGGCCGCAGCCGGAGCAGTGGCCGGCGCATCCGCAGCAAACGCAGTGGAAGCAGCAAAGGCAACAGCAGCAAGGCTCAGGACGAACTTGGTCATTTTGCAACTCCTTGGATTTGGTTGAGTTTCGGATCTGCGTGATTGCTCGTCCGACAACTGCAGATTAATCACCGAAACTGACCCAAGCCTGAGGCGAAGCTGACGACCACCTGACAGCGTCTGCGACGCAGTGCTAAGTGCTGAGTGCTGAGTGCTGAGTGCTGAGTGCTGAGTGCGCCATCAGCATGCTCCGAGAGCCGCTCTGCTAAAGCCTCTTCGGCATCCCTATCCGAAAACCGAATACCAGCGCGGCTCTGCAAACACGCCCACTCAGCACTCACTCCTCATTGCTCAGCACTCCGCCGCAGGCGGTCACCCCCGACTCGCCGAGACCACGCCTTTCACTTCGCTGATCTGCTGGATCACGCGCTGCACGGGTTCGGTGCCGGAGACTTCGATGGTGAAACGCATGAAGGCACGGCCGGATTTGGAGACGGTATTCACACCGATGACATTGAGCTTGTCGCGCGTAAACACATCCGAAATATCGCGCAGCAAGCCGGGGCGGTCGTGGGCTTCCAGCGCGATATCCACCGGATAAACCTCGCCGTGCGGCGTCTCGGCGGCAGCCGAACCACCCCAGGTGGCGGCGACGATGCGCTCGGGATGAACCCGCGCGATATTCTGAAAACTGCTGCAATCGCTGCGGTGAATCGATACGCCGCGCCCGCGCGTCACAAAGCCCTGAATCACATCCGGCGGCACCGGTTTGCAACAACGCGCGAGTTGCGTAAGCAGGCGACCGACGCCGACCACCAGCACCTTGTCATCCGAATTGGGCTTGTGGCTCTCGCGAATCACCAGTTCGGGTTCGGCCACTGCCGGCAGTTCCGGCAGCACCGCGTTGTGAATCTGCCGCCCGCTGATGTCGCCCCGCCCGACAGCCAGAAAGAAACCGGGCACATCCTTGAAGCCCAGTTTGCTGGCCAGTTCTTCCTGACTGGCCTGGGTCATGCCCGCGCGCTGCAATTCCTTGATGACGATGGCGCGGCCCTGCGCAGCGGTTTCTTCTTCGTCCTGCTGCACAAACCAGCGCCGCACCTTGGCCCGTGCATTCGAAGTGACAAGGTAGCCCTGCTGCGGATTAAGCCAGTCGCGCGACGGCCCGCCTTGCTTGGCCGCGATGATCTCGACCTTCTGCCCGCTGAGCAAAGGCGTATCCAGCGGCACCATCTGCCCGTCGACGCGCGCACCGCGGCAGCGATGGCCAAGATCGGAGTGCAGACGATAGGCGAAGTCGATCGGCGTAGCGCCCGCAGCCAGATCGATCACCCGACCTTGCGGCGTCACGACATAAACCGTGTCGTCCAGCGCGGCAGCCTTGGTATGTTCTTCCCACACGGCACCATCAGTGACTTCATCACGCCAGGACAGCAGCTGACGTAGCAGCGCAATCTTTTCGTCATACTCTGAGGCGCCATCGCCCTTGGCGCCTTCCTTGTAACGCCAGTGCGCGGCGACGCCCAGCTCGGCATGGCGATGCATGTCGTAGGTGCGGATCTGCACTTCCATGGCACGACCATCGGCGGCGCGCACGGCGGTGTGCAGCGACTGGTAATTGTTGCCCTTGGGTTGCAGGATGTAGTCGTCGAACTCCTTGGAGATCGGCTCCCACAGCTCATGCACCAGCCCCAGCACGGCATAGCAATCCACCACGTTGTCGACCAGCACGCGCAGCGCCCGCACGTCATACACCTGATCGAAGCCGACGTTCTTGCTGCGCATCTTGTTCCAGATGCTGTAGATGTGTTTGGGCCGGCCATACACTTCGGCCTTCACGCCGATCTCGGCCAGATCGTGCTTCAGACGTGTGATTGAATCGGCAATGAAGGCCTCGCGCTCGACGCGCCGCTCGTCCAGTTGTTTGGCGATTTTCTTGTAGGTATCCGGCTCAAGAAAGCGGAAGGATAGATCCTCCAGCTCCCACTTCAACTGCCACACGCCCAGACGATTGGCTAGCGGGGCGTAGAGATCCATGCTCTCGCGGGCAATATCCAGATTGGTGCACAACTTGTTCGCGGCAAAGTGGCGCAGGGTCTGCACCCGCGAGGCAATGCGCAGCAGCACCACGCGGATGTCCTCGGCCAGCGCCAGCACCATCTTGCGCAGCACTTCGGTCTGCGCGCGCAGATCGGCCGGCGAACCACTCTCGGTGCGCGAAGCCATTTGCAGACGATTCAGGCGGCGCAGGCCTTCGGCCAGTTTGGTGACGAGCGGCCCGAAACTCTCCTCGATGTGCTCGGCCGCCTTGGCATCGAATTCATGCACCGCGAAGAGCAGCGCCGCAATCCGCGCATCCAGATCCAGTCGCAGTGACACGGCGATCAGAGCCATGCCTAAGGCATGCTCCCAAACCCCTTCGCCGCTGGAAAGCTGACGGTCTCCATAGCAAGATTGTGCCCATTCAATGGCCTGAGCCAGAATGGCGCGCGCCTCGGGCGGCAAACCATCGGCGAGTAGCTCGTCGAAGGACGTTTCGCCATCAGTATTGGCGACAGAGTGCTGAACAGAAACCATGGCCGGATTATCCCACACCGACCGGCTTGATCTGCGCGTCCTATAGGGAAACCCTGAGCAGAATAACTGCGCTCACCGCTCACCAGCAAACCCACGTTCCAGGCATTGAAATGGGCTTGTCGACAGATTGGTGGTAAACCCGCGCTCAACAAAAGTACGGACAAACGCGTAAAATCCTGACAACTTCACATCCTGTCAGACACATACTCATGGCCACTCCACTCGCCCAGGACATCGATTACCACGGCTTTCCCGCCATTCACCTGCGTTCGCCTGACGGCGCCGAAGCCATCGTGCTGCTCTACGGCGGGCATATCGTCTCCTGGAAGCCCGCGGGCGACGAAGAGCGCCTGTATCTTTCTGAGAAGGCTTTCTTCGAAGCCGGCAAGCCGGTTCGTGGTGGCGTACCGATCTGCTTCCCGCAATTCGGCACGACCGGCCCGCTGCCACAGCACGGCTTCGTACGCACCCAAATGTGGGAAAAAGTGGCCGCCCGCGCCGGCGACGATTTCGCCATGGCCACGCTGCGCCTCAAGGACAACGCGGAAACTCGCGCCCTGTGGCCCCACGCCTTCCAGGTTGAATTAAGCGTCGGCGTCAGCAATGCCCGCCTCGACATGGAATTCGAAGTCGAAAACACCGGCGAGTCAGCTTTCGAATTTTCTGCCGCTTTGCACACCTATGTGCGCGTCAAGGAAGTCGAAGAAGTTCGTCTCGAAGGCTTGCGCGGCCAGACCTATCGGAATCTGCTCAACCTGAACGCCAAAGAAGAAACCGTCGACTCCGGCATCGCAGTGACCATCGACCGCGAACTTTCGCGTCTGTATTACGAGACCGAGAATCCGCTGCTCTTGCGCGAAACAGATCGCTCGCTGGGCATCAATTCCGACAACATGCCTGACACCGTAGTGTGGAATCCTTGGGTGGAAACCTGCGCCAAGATTCCGGACTTGCCTGCCAACGGTTTCCGCCGTTACCTCTGCGTGGAAGCTGGCGCCATCCAGAACCCTGTGCAGCTGCAGGCGGCCGAGAGCTGGTGGGGCCGTCAGACTCTGGTGGCAATGTAAAGGGCTGGAACTGGGAACTGGGTGCTCGGAGAGGCTCGCTGCGCTTGCCTCTGCAGCCCACCAGCCTGCACACGTCCGCCCCGCGCGGCTGTGCAGGCAGGCTCCCTTGATAGCCGCTATCGCTCCCATTGCCATTCCTGATCGCCCAAGGCTTGACACCCCGGCGCTGCGCCCGTTATGGTTCGTCTCATGGCTACGTTCTCTTTCGCCCTCGCTCTGCTTCTCTCCTTCGCTCTGGCGCTGATCGCCAAGCGCGTGCTGTCGGCTCGCCGCCTGCAGCCGATCCGCCTGCCATCGCAGCGACTGCTGCGCCGCACGCGCAGATAAAACCCCACCCCTCGTTCTGGCTTTTGGCTCCTGCCCTTCGGCTGGCGGTGCGCCATGGCGCACGCCTTTTCATTCCCTCGGGAGACTCACATGACTGCATTGCTCAACACGCTGCTGCGACTGCGCCCCGGGCGCCGGGCCATGAATCTGTGGTCGCCCGCTGCCCCTGCTTCGGCCACCCTGCCTGAATTCCAAAAGCAATGGAGAAACGAATCATGTCGATGTTGAAAAATCCCGCCAGCAAATACGCAGCCTTTCCTGCCATCTCCCTCCCGGACCGCCAATGGCCCGGCAAGACGATCACCCGCGCACCGATCTGGATGAGCACCGATCTGCGCGACGGCAATCAGGCCCTTTTCGAGCCGATGGACATTGCCAAGAAATTACGCATGTTCGAGATGCTCTGTGCCGTGGGCCTCAAGCAGATCGAACTCGCCTTCCCCTCGGCCTCGCAGACCGAATTCGACTTCGTACGCCGTCTCATCGACGAAAACCGCATTCCGGCCGACGTCACGATCGAAGTACTGACCCAGGCGCGTGATCCCTTGATCGAGCGTACTTTCGAATCACTCCGTGGCGTGCGCCGCGCCATCGTGCATGTCTATAACGCCGCCGCGCCGGTCTTCCGCCGCACCGTATTTGGCGTAGATCGCGCCGGCTGCATCGAAATCGCTGTGAATGCCGCGCGCAAGATCCAGCAACTCGCCGCCGCGCAGCCCGAGACCGAATGGACCTTCCAGTACAGCCCGGAAGTTTTCAGCTCAACCGAACTCGATTTCGCGCTCGAAATCTCTGAAGCCGTTGCCGACGTATGGCAGCCCACGCGCGAGCGGCCGATGATCCTCAATCTGCCCGCCACCGTGGAAGGCGCCACTCCCAACGTGTATGCAGACCAGATTGAATGGATGAGCCGCAATCTCAAGCGCCGCGACGCCATCCTCATCTCCGTGCATCCACACAATGACCGTGGCACGGCGGTAGCCGCTGCGGAACTCGCGCTCATGGCCGGCGCCGATCGCGTCGAAGGCTGTCTCTTCGGCAATGGCGAGCGCACCGGCAACGTCGACCTGGTCACGCTCGCGCTCAATCTCTACACGCAAGGCATCGATCCCGGCCTCGACTTCTCCGACATCAACACGGTTGCCCGTGTGATTGAGGATTGCACCCAATTGCCGATCCACCCGCGCCACCCTTATGTCGGCGATCTCGTGTTCACGGCCTTCTCCGGCTCGCATCAGGACGCAATCAAGAAGGGCTTCGCCGTGCAGCAGGCCGACTCGCTCTGGGAAGTGCCCTACATGCCCATCGATCCGCACGATCTGGGCCGCAGCTACGCCTCGGTGATCCGCGTAAACAGCCAGTCCGGCAAGGGCGGCATAGCCTGGTTGCTCGAATCCGCCTATGGTTTGAGTCTCCCTCGGCGCATGCAGGTGGAATTCTCGGGCGAAGTGCAGAAGGTCATGGACGAGCTCGGCGCCGAGATGGAAGCCGCCGATCTGTGGGCGCTGTTCGAGCGCAACTATCTGAACGCCGACAAGCCCTTGCGCCTGCTTGATCATCGCCTCGACGAATCACGTGAGCGCCATGGCATCACGCTTGAAGTCGACTGGGCGGGCGAGCACCGCAGCCTCACCGGTACGGGCAACGGGCCTTTGGCCGCTGCGCTGGCCGCCATCGGCGTGGATGCGGCAATCCACAGCTTCGAGGAGCATTCGCTGGGCAGTGGCAGCGGCGCCCAGGCCGTGGCCTTCGTCGAAATCACCGTCCCCGGCCGGCCCGGCACGCTCTTCGGCGCCGGCTGCTCGACCAGCATCGTTGAGGCCTCCTTGCGCGCCCTCGTATCTGCCTTGAACCGCTCGGGCGCAACGGCAGGCTGAAGAGCTCACGTAGCCTGGATGCAGCGCAGCGGAATCCGGGGCCTTTGCCCGGCGGGGCTCCAGGATTCCGCTGCGCTGCATGCCGGGCTACGAAAACAAACGCTCACGCCTCGATCAGCACCGGCGTTCCCGCCTGCACCAGCTCGAACAACTCAACGACATCGCGATTGCGCATGCGGATGCAGCCATGCGAAGCGGCGACGCCCATCGGCTCGGTGTCCGGCGTGCCGTGAATGTAGATGTAGCGGCGCATGGAATCCACGCAGCCGAGCCGGTTACAGCCCACTTCCGTCCCGGAGAGCCACAGGATGCGGCTCAGAATCCAGTCCCGTTCGGGCTGAGCCGTCTGTAGGTCGGGCGTCCACACTTCACCAGTCGGGCGGCGCGCCTTGAACACGGCACACAGCGGCAGGCCTGCGCCGATCCTGGCGCGAATGAGGTGGCGCCCGCGTGGGGTCTGAAAACTCCCTATTTGCTCACCCGCGCCCAGAGCGGCTGTCGAGATGGCATAGCGGCGGATGCATGCACCGTCTGTATCTACAAGCAGCATGCGCTGTGAGCCAATACTGACGCGGATCTCCATAAGAGTCTCGCTCAGGCCGTCATCACGCGACTGCGCCGCGCGGAGAAAAATGCGGACAGCAACTCGCCGCATTCCTGCGCCAGCACGCCGCCTTCAATCGTGGCGTGGTGATTTAGCTTCTCCTGCGCATAGAGATCAAACACGCTGCCGGCCACGCCGGTTTTCAGATCGCGCGCACCGTAAACGACACGGGCGATCCGCGCATGGAAGATCGCGCCGCTACACATCGCGCAGGGTTCCAGCGTCACGTACAACTCGCAGCCCGGCAAACGGTAATTGGCGACGTTTTTCGCCGCATCGCGCAGCGCCATGACTTCGGCATGCGCCGTCGGATCGTGCCGGCCAATCGGCTGATTGAAGCCGCGCCCGACGATCTGGCCATCCAGCACCACCACAGCCCCCACCGGCACCTCGTCCAGGCTGCCAGCCTCGCGGGCCAGCGCCAGCGCCTCGCGCATAAAGGCTTCGTCGCGTTCGCTCATGGGCGAATATTCCTTTGTTTCCAGGCCGCAAAGAGCAGTGTCGCGAGGCCCAACAATATTTCGTCGAGGAAGGGAATGAAATCCGGCACGAGCAGATCGAGCCCGAACAGCGCCAACATCAGCAGGAACAGATGCGGAAAGCGCAGGCGCTGCGCGAAACTCAACAGGGCCCCGGGCAATACTTTTGCGATCAATCCGGCTACCGCCATGCGCGCGACTCCCACCCAAATGCCAACATGAAACACCTTGCCCGACGGGCGCAAAACTCCGGCCGAAATGATAGCGCGACGTAGCGCATCTGTCGGCATTCCGGCCAGCTACTTCTCGGTCAGCGTCATCAGGATGTCGGCGTACCAGGTGCAGTTCAGGCCCAAGGCCTCGTCCTGCTCCAGATCTCGCGTGCCCATATCCATCCGGGCGGAATGAATCCCCAGCAGGCGCCAGGGCAGATCGCCATGAGCCGGATTGTCCTGACTGTCGCGGATCACGACCGGTGCGCCGCTGGTACCACGGTGCGTACGCGCATCGGTCAGGAAGTAGCCATTGCCCTGAAAACGCAGGCCGAAGGAGGATGCATTGACCGCCTGGCGCACCACCGGCAGGTGATGCAGCGTGTCCTGAAACCCCAGTGGGAAACCCACGATCAGCAGGGATGAACCAACCTCGACCTGCTCGCTGGCAGCCAACAGATGATCCGGCGTGAACGCCCGATACACGGCGCCCTTGGGCAAGGTCGCGCGATTCAGCTCCACTACCGCCACGTCGATCTCACCGGCCGAATCGCTACCCTGCCGCCAGATGCTCTTGCCATCCCGGTACAGGGGAATCGAATAGGCGGTGTAGGCGGTCATATTCGTGGCATCAAGGTGCACTTCGATCTCAAGATGACTCGGAAAATGCTCGGTCGGCTTGTCGATCACTACATGCCGGCTGGTGACCAGAAACAGGCGATTGCCGCGCTCGAAGAAAAAGCCGGTCGCATTGGTCAATGGGCGCTGCAGATCAAAAGTGGAAATGCGCGAGGCGGTCAGCAGTAGGGTTTCGATCATGGCAAGGAGCAGACTTGAGGTGAGCGGTGATGCGCTGAAACACGGCGGACACAAAGAGAATACCGCGATAGCCCCGCTCACGCTCGCGGCAATTGCGCTACGCTTGCCACATCCTTACAGAACAAGCCCAACAGGAGCTTTCCCATGATTGCTTTCGTCACCGGCGCTACCGCCGGATTTGGTGCCGCCATCACCCGCCGCTATCTGCGCGAGGGTCACAGCGTTATCGCCGTCGGCCGTCGCGCCGAACGTCTGCAAGCCTTGCAAACAGAATTCGCCGGCCTGCCGCTGCACACCGCGGTGCTGGACGTGTGCGACAAGGCAGCCATCGCCGCCGTCATCGCGGCCCTGCCCAAATCTTTTTCTGCCATCGACGTGCTGATCAACAATGCCGGCCTCGCCCTGGGTCTGGAGCCGGCCCAGCGCGCTTCACTGGACGACTGGGAACGCATGGTCGACACCAACGCCAAAGGCCTGATGTACATGACTCATGCCCTGCTGCCGGGCATGGTGGAACGCGGGCACGGCCACATCGTTAACCTCGGCTCGGTCGCCGGCCATTACCCCTATCCCGGCGGCAATGTGTATGGCGCCACCAAGGCCTTCGTGCGCCAGTTCAGCCTCAACCTGCGTGCTGATCTGGTCGGCAGCAATGTACGCGTCACCGACATCGCCCCGGGGCTGTGCGGCGGCACCGAATTCTCCAACGTGCGCTTTCATGGCGATGACGCCAAAGCCGCTGGCGTGTATGCCGACACCTTGTCGCTATCCGCCGAAGACATCGCCGAATCGGTCTACTGGAGCACTGCGCTACCCGCGCACGTGAACATCAATTTCATAGAACTGATGCCCACCACCCAAGCCAACGGGCCCTTTACCATCGTGCGCAACCAACCTGTCTGAAGAGCCGCACGGGACGGACATTTCAGCGCTGCATTGCTGGACAAGCCCGCCCCGTGAGGCTCCACGAGCATGCCACTTACAGATCACCCCAAAAGCAAAAAGCCACCCGAAGGTGGCTTTTTGCTTATTGCCTATTCCGCAATCAGGAACCGGACAGCTTGACGCCATGTGCAGAGGCGTCATAACGGTGACGGTTAATGATGCGCTTGTCGCGCGGGTGGGTACCCGGTACGGCAGAGATAAGCGCCTTGGTGTAAGGGTGATCCGGGTTCGTACAGATTTTCTCTGCAGTCCCGTGTTCCACCACTTGCCCCTTGTACATCACCGCCACGCGGTCGCAGAAATAACGGATCACGCCGATATCGTGCGAAACGAGGATGAAGCTCAGGTTCAAGGTGTCCTGCAGATCCAGCAGCAGATCCAGCACTTGCGAACGCAGGGTCACGTCCAGCGCTGAAGTTGCTTCATCAGCAATGATCAGACGCGGGCTGAGAGCCAGCGCGCGGGCAATACCGATACGCTGACGCTGACCACCCGAGAACGCGTGCGGATAGCGCTCCATGGCACCTGCCGGCATACCGACCATGGCCAACAGCTCTTCGGCACGCTTGCGCAGCGCTTCACCCTTGTGGGTGCCCGCCACCAGCAGCGGCTCGCCAACGATCTGACCAATGGTCATACGCGGATTCAGGGACGCGAACGGATCCTGGAAGACCATGCGGATTTCGCGGTGGACCTGACGCAGTTCGTGCGTGCCAGCCTTGGCTAGGTCAGAAATACGACCATCCGCCATACGGAACAGCACTTCGCCGCCCGAACACGACAACACACGAATCACACAGTTACCCAGCGTGGTCTTGCCGGAGCCAGACTCACCCACGATGCCGAGGTTTTCACCTTCGAACACATCCAGAGACACGTTATCCAGTGCCTTGAACGGAGGATTCGCCTTACCGAGGAAATTCGAACGCGCCGGATAGATCTTCGACACGCCACGGATTTCCATCAGCTTCTTGTCCGTCACGCGGGAACCGCGTGCAGCACGAGCCGAAGTTTCCAGCTTGCGCACGGAATCAATCAGCGCCAGCGTGTAAGGATGCTTGGCTTCGTAGAAGATTTCTTCTGCGCTGCCGAACTCCAGCATCTTGCCGTTCTGCATCACGCCGATTTCGTCAGCGATCTCGGCCACCACGCCCATGTCGTGCGTGATGAACAGCACGGCCATCCCGTAGGAGGTCTGCAGTTCCTTGATCAGCGCCAGAATTTCGGCCTGAGTAGTCACGTCGAGAGCGGTGGTCGGCTCGTCGGCGATCAGGATCTTCGGGTTACAGGCCAGCGACATGGCAATCATGGCGCGCTGACGCATACCACCCGAATACTCGAAGGTGTACTTGTCGATGGCCACACCCGGGTTCGGAATTTCAACCCGGCGCAGCAGTTCGATCGCACGCGCACGCGCTTCGGCCTTATCCACGTTTTGGTGCAACAGGATCACTTCCATGATCTGGTTGCCGATGGTGTGGATCGGCGACAAGGAGGTCATCGGCTCCTGGAAGATCATTGAAATTTCATGACCCCGGATGGAACGGATTTCCTTGCTGCGCTCATGCAGCTGGGCGAGATCCTGACCTTTCGGATCCTTGCCGTAATACAGCACCTGACCACCGAGGATCTTGCCTGGAGGATCGACGATCTGCAGGATCGAACGCGCCGTAACCGACTTGCCCGAACCCGACTCGCCCACAATGCACAGGGTCTTGCCGCGCCTGATTTGAAAGCTGATGTCATCAACAGCGCGCACAGCCTTTTCACCCGTACCAAAGTGGGTCTGAAGGTTGCGTACGTCGAGAATGATCTCGCCCGATTTAGTATCCAATGAAGTATTCACGTTTTCAACCATTCCTGGAATTAGTGCGAGTACGGGTCGGCAGCATCACGCAGGCCGTCGCCAAAGAAATTCATGGCCAGCACGGCTAGCACGGTGGCAGCACCGGGAAGGAACAGCCAAGGAGCCGCAGAGATCACGCTGATCTTCTGTGCATCCTTGAGCAGCACGCCCCAACTGATTGCTGGCGGTTGCAAACCAAGGCCAAGGAAGGACAGTGTCGTTTCCGCCAGAATCATCGTCGGGATCGCCAGCGTTACCGCAGCAATCACGTGCGAAGCCATCGAGGGCAACATGTGACGGAAGATCACACGACCTTCCGAACATCCGTCCAGCTTGGCTGCGATCACGAACACTTCACCACGCATGGCGAGGAACTTGCCGCGCACAACCCGTGCGAGGTGAGTCCAGCCAATCAGCGAAATGATCACCGTCACCGAGATATACACCAGGTGCGGCGGCCAGTTACGCGGCATGGCAGCGGCCATGGCCAGCCAGATCGGGATGGTCGGCAGCGACAGAATGAACTCCACGAGGCGCTGAATTGCCCAGTCAATCTTGCCACCGTAGTAGCCCGAAATACCACCGAGGGTAATACCCAGCACGGTCGACAGAATCACGCCGATCAGGCCCATGGAGAGCGTAAAACGCGCGCCATAGATCACACGGGAGAACATGTCGCGACCAAGACGATCCGAGCCGAACGGAAAGATCTTTTCGCCCGCTTCGGTCGGCCCGAAAAGGTGAATGTTCGTCGGATAGACGCCGAGCATCTTGTACTCGAACCCAGGCACGAAGAAACGGATGTAAGTCCTCTCGTCAGAGTCGACATACGTAGGCTTCAGGGTCACCGGATCACGCGTGAGCTTGAACTTGGTGACGTAAGGCTTGATGCCATCGAAGTGGATCATCTGCGGCGGCTGATAGACCGTGCGCGAGCTCGGATCTTCCGGATCGAAGGGCGACAGAAACTCTGCAAACACCGCAACACCGTAAAGGAAGAACACGAACATCATGCTCCAGTAAGCCAGCTTGTGCTTACGGAAACGTGCCCACATCAGTTGCCATTGCGAGGCGTATTCGATACCACCACGCAAGTTGGCCATATTGACCGCTGGCGCGGCCGCTTCTTGCTTGTTTTCTGCGCTCATTGTTCCAACCTAATACGCGGATCGAGGATAACCAGAAGGATGTCGGACAACAGGGTGCCAACAACCGTCAACGCACATACCACCAGCAGAATCGTGCCCGACAGATAGATATCCTGGGACATGAGCGACTGGAACAACATCGGGCCAACCGTCTGCAGGTTCAGCACGATGGAGGTGATCACCGCACCCGACACCAGGCTCGGCAGAATCCAGCCGATCGAGGAAACAAACGGGTTCAGCGCGATGCGCACCGGATACTTCAGCAACAGCTTGGTTTCGGACAGCCCCTTGGAACGAGCCGTCACGACGTAAGGCATATACAACTGATCGATCAGGTTGGCACGCAGGATACGGATCAAACCAGCCGAAGAGGCTGCGCCCATGATGACCATCGGAATGATCAGATGCTTGCCAAGGTCAGCGAAACGAGCCCACGACCACGGCGCATTCTGGAACTCGGAAGAAAACAGACCGGTAACGTCCAGACCGTAGTACTTGGAAGCCAGAAACATCAGGATCAAGGCCAGCAGGAAGTTGGGCACTGCCAGACCGATAAAGCCGATGAAAGTAAAAACGTAATCGCCGATGGAGTAACGCTTGACGGCGGAATAGATGCCGATAGGCAAAGACAACGCCCAGGTAAACAACATGGCAGAAAGAGACAGGATCAGGGTCAGGCCGATACGCTCGCCAACCAGATCTTTAACCGGCGACTGCCACTCAAAGGAGTAACCGAAGTCGCCCTGAATCACGCCAGAAATCCAGCTGAAATACTGCATGATCAAGGGTTTGTCGAGGCCAAACCGATGGCGCAATTCAGCCATCTGATCAGGAGAAAGGGTTTCGCCAGACGATGCCACCATTGCGGCATAGCTGTCGACGAAGTCGCCCGGGGGCAACTGAATCAGGATGAATACTGTCAGCGACACCATAAACATGAATGGAACCGCCGAGAGCATGCGCTTGAATATGTAGTTAAGCACGGCTTGACTCTCTAAGAAGACCTCAAAAAGGGGGAACCTGAGGGCCGAAGCCCTCAGGTCTTACAGCGGGATTACTTGTTATACGACCAAGTAGCCGGCAAGGTCGGAGCCGGGTTCGGCCAGGTCCAGCCATCAGGCATGGCAACCGGCACATTCACCAACTTGGCGCTACGGACACCAGCATTCGGAGCCGGGGCAACAGTGCCGATGACTTCGAACTCGTTGGCAGCCTCTTCAAGAATCTGCTTGAACAGGTTGTCAGCTTCAGGCAGGGTCTTGGCGACTTGCCACTGGTCATACAGCGCCATACGCTTGGCCATGCTGGCAGAAGGCTTCTCGCCTTGCTTGCCATCGGTCAGGTAGTACTTGACCCAAGGCAGGCTCATACGGGATTCCTGCGGATGCACAGCCAACCAAGGACGCGGGTTGTGAGTCGGATCCAGACCGCCCGAGAACACATCCAGCGAAATATCATACTGGTTGGTGTTGGCACGATCATAGAACAGCGAACGCTCGGACGAGTTGATGACGATCTCGATGCCTACCTTCGAGAGATGCTTGCGCACCAACTCGGCGGTTTCCATCAGTGACGCGTTGGAGATCATGACGATCATGCCCATGGACACGCGGCCACCTTCCGGATAAGTACGGAAGCCGTCAGCACCCTTCTTCAGGCCCAACTTGTCGAGCAGTTCCTCAGACTTCCGCAGATCCAGAGCAAGGAACTGGGTTGCCAGCTTCTCGTTATAGAACTTGGAAGATTTCTGCGGACCAGACTGCCAAGGTTTCGCCTGCCCCAGATACACGATGTCATTGATTTCATTGCGATCAATGGCATGCGACATGGCGATGCGGAAGTCCTTGTTACGGATCAGCTTGTTCAGTTTGGCATTAGTGGTCGAATGATTCAGCCACAGACCGCCCTGATTGGCGTTGATACCCTGACCCGCCAGCAGCTTGTAGCCGCCCTTTGCCGCATTCTCGGACAGAACCGGACGGTTCTGAATCGAGGAGATGTGACGCATCTGGAAGTCCAGCTGGCCATTGATGGCAGCCAGCAGGATGGTTTCCACTTCGGAGATCACCTGGAACTGGACGCGGTCGACGTAAGGCAATTGATTGCCCTTGTCATCGACTTGCCAGAAGTAGGGGTTACGTTCCAGCACAACCTTGGTGGCGGAACCCGAATACGGTTCCTTGATCATCCAGGGATCCATCACCGGACGCAGAGGATTACCCCAACGCTGCGGAACTTCCTGATCGCCGCAATACTTGCGCAGCAAAGAACCCCAGTCCTTCAGGTTCTCAGCCTTGGCCTGGTCAGCAGCCTTCGGGTTGTACTTCGGATGGAACTGGCTGCAATACTTTTTCTGATACAGCGTCGGGTACTGGGCAACCGGGGTAGCCAGCTTCTCGAGGAAAGGCAGGTAAGGCTTGGCAAACTGGAAAACCACGGTCTGATCATCCGTCTTGCTCACCTTGACAGCATCACCACCCGGCTGAAAGTCAGCCGGCAATGCATTCAGGAATTCCTTGTTGGCGAGAACGTCGTTCATGGCGAACATCACGTCATCCGCCGTAAACAGGCCGCCATCAGACCACTTCAAACCCTTACGAAGCTTGAAAGTATAGGTCGTGCCGTCCGGGCTGATTACCCAGCTTTCAGCAAGGTTGGGAACAACCTTGTTGAAACCGGTAGGCTCCCAGCGCACCAGCGACTGGTTACCAATGAATTTCAGGATGTTGTTATGGTCATTATTGGCGCGCATGGCCGTACGGATAGTGCCGCCGTACACACCGGTGCGTTCCAAGGGCTTGACCACTTCCGGCTGAGCCGGCAGGCGCTGATCAACAGGCGGGAGAGCCTTGTTGGCTGCCAGCATCGGGGCCTGTTGATAGGCCACGGCCAGCGAGGGAACAGCCGCAACAGCAACCGCTGCAACAGCAAGCGCAAAACGAGAGGGAATAAACCTCATCACGTCCTCCTAGTTAAATTACCGGTTAGAGAGTCTTGTGCAGCACCCGGAACACTGCGCGCGCCAAGTATAAGCACAAACCCCAACTAATCCTACCATCAGCCCAGCTTATGAAGAAGGGCAAAAAAAACGCAAAGGTGTTTACAAAAAAAACCCGGCGTAAGCGCCTGAAAACACGCCTGTAAGTTTTTCCCGTTCAAGCCTCGCGATTCGCTGCAAGATCGGAACCTTAGCGGTGCCGCGACCATTGGCACTTGTGCCAAATCAAGTCGATCACGACTTTCCCTAGGGTTAACCCTGAACACATTGTAATCGATCAAAAAAATCCTGCCACCGCAGTGCAGCATTGGTTCCGGCCTGATTTTTGCGCTCAAGCACGACAAGTAAAGGCCGTAACACCCTTTAACCAGACTGCTGTCAAACCCAACCCTCCTTCTGCATCAGCCCTTTCATGCTCATTGCCATAATTGAAGACACGCCGGTCAATCTGCTGGTCATGCAAAGTCTGGTCAAACGGCTAGGGGCGCACGACTGCCAGATTTTCAGCGACGCGGAATTTGGGCTGGCCTGGTGTCAGGACAATGCGCCCGATCTGATCATTGTCGATTACATGATGCCGAGCCTGGATGGACTGGAATTCATTCGCCGCTGTCGCAGCACTCCGGCACTGCAAGAGCGTCCAATTCTGATGGTGACCGCGGCTGCCGAAAGATCCGTGCGCTACGCGGCGCTGGAAGCAGGCGCCTCCGACTTCCTGACCAAACCCATCGACACCCACGAATTCACGCCGCGCGTACGCAACATGCTCCAGCTGCGCGCGGCCATGGCGGCCACAACCCACCGCGCCGACGAACTGGCGGTGGCGGTGCGCCAAGCCACCGAAGAAATCCAGATGCGCGAGCGCGAAACCATCATGCGCCTGGCGCGCGCCGCCGAATTCCGCGACCCGGAAACCGGTTCCCACATCCTGCGCATGGCCCATTATTCCGCAATCATCGCCCAGCATCTGGGCCTGCCCGACGAAACAGTGGATCTACTTCTATCAGCTGCTCCCATGCACGACGTTGGCAAGCTCGGCACGCCTGATCACATCCTGCTTAAACCCGGGCGACTCACGCCTGACGAGATGGAAATCATGCGCCAGCACGCCAGCATCGGCTACGAAATCCTGCGCAATTCCAGCTCGCCGATGTTGCAGATGGCCGCAGAGATTGCACTCAGTCACCATGAAAAATATGATGGCACGGGTTATCCGCAAGGCAAGATCGGCGAAGATATACCCCTGACCGGGCGTATTGTGGCGGTCGCCGACGTTTTCGACGCTCTCACATCCGCCCGGCCGTACAAGGAAGCCTGGGATCTCGAACATGCCCGCGAACACCTTCTGGCGGGTCGCGGCACCCATTTCGATCCGGTCTGCGTCGATATGTTTCTCGACAACTGGAATGAAATCCTCGATATCCGCAGCATTTATCAGGACTAAGTCCGCGCCAAGGCGCTCGCACAGCTTTTAAACCTATCCCTGACAAGGCATCAATCATGGACAGCAGCCCCTCAGCCGACCTCGTGTTCGACCGCAAATGGGTTCTGGAGCAAATCGGTGGCGATGCAGGTCTGCTGCACGACATCATCGAAGTCTTCCTCGTCGACTGCCCGGACATCCGCCAGCAGATCAATGCCGCCTTGCACGCTGGCGAGCTGAAAGCCTTGCACGCAGCCGCTCACTGCGCCAAAAGCGCCGTCGGTAATTTCGGTGCGCCGGCTGCCGTCAAGGCCGCCATAGAACTTGAAGAGGCCACCAAAAAGGGCGAGACTGCGCAGCTTGAGCGCCTGACCAACAGCCTGTGTCAGGCACTGATTGAGGTTGAAAACACCCTGCGCCTGGAACTGGTCTGAACACCTCGAATGCTCCGCCTTGCCCTGACTGCCTGCCTGCTGCTCACCGCCCTTCAGCCTGCCGCCGCGCGCGCTGACGTTTTCGGTTTCGTCGATGAAAAGGGCGTGCGCAACTACACCGACGTGCCCACAGATCGCCGCGCCCGCCTGCTGTGGCGTGACGTCAATGGCCCCAAGGCCATTTTCCTGCCGAGTGGCGGCGGCTTCCTCTACAAATTCCCGCCTGCCCTGCTGGCCGATGTCGAGACGGCTGCCCGGACCCATTCACTGGACCCCTTGCTGCTGAAGGCGCTAGTGTCCGTCGAGAGTCGCGCCAACCCCAAAGCACGCTCCCCCAAGGGCGCTATGGGCCTGACCCAGCTGATGCCCGGCACCGCCAAACGCTACGGCGTCAGCAACGCCTACGATCCGCGCCAGAATCTGAACGGCGGCGCGCGCTATCTGCGCGATCTGCTCACCCTCTTCCGCGAAGACGTCCACCTCGCCCTGGCCGCCTTCAATGCCGGCGAAAACGCCGTAATCCGCAATGGCAATCGCATCCCGCCCTACGCAGAAACCCAGCGCTATGTACCCGCCGTGCTGGAACAAATGGCTATTTTCCGCCGTCAGACTGCACCGAACTCCTGACACGCTGAAGAGCCGCACCTGCATTACCTCTACAGACATACACCCTGAAGACCCTCTTGCACAAAGGTTCTTCAGGCAGATATGCCGCAAAGAACCAGCCAGTGCGGCTCACCCGGACAGTTCATCCAGCTGGCCCGCGTTTTCAAACCGGCAAGCCGAGCGCCCGGCACAAGGCCGCTGCAATCTCCTGAACAGGCAGGATCTGACTCGCCCCGCCCAGGCGGATCGCCTCGCCGGGCATGCCATGCACCACCGACGTAGCCTGATCCTGCGCAATTGTCTGCGCGCCGGCGTCATGCAAGGCCTTCAACTCGGCTGCGCCATCCTTGCCCATGCCACTGAGCAACACCGCAAGTACCCGTCCGCCACCCACCGCCAGCGCCGAGCGGAACAGTCGTGACACGGAGGGGCACACACCATGCTCCCGTTCCCCTGGCAACAGATGGATGCGCCGATCAGCCTGCCACTCCATGTGAATTTTCTCCGGCGCCAGATACACCCGCCCGGGCTGCGGCGCCTCGCCCTCCTCGGCCAGAGCCACCGACCAGGGCGTGGACTGGCTGAGCCAGTGCGCGAAGCCCGCCGAAAACCCCGGCGACATGTGCTGCACGACCAGAATCGGCAAGGGAAAACTCGGCGGCAAACCTTTGAGCAAAGTATGGATTGCCTGCGGCCCGCCCGTGGAGGCGCCAATCAGCAAGACTTCCGGCGGCACCACTGGCCGCGTTTGCGGCACAGGCCGAACAGCAGCCTCGCGGCGACGCGGCGCGTGACGCGCGGCCATGGCCCGGAAAGTTTCCAGCAAGGCCGTCTGCCGCAACCGACACTCCGGCGTATCACCTGCCGGCGGTTTCTCCAGAATCGCCAGCGCCCCGACCTCCAGCGCCCGAAAGGCCATCGCCACCTGATGCGGATCATAGGTCGCACTGACAATCACGATAGGTAAGGGCGCAGTTGCCATGATCTGCCGCGTGGCCTCGAAGCCGTCGATATCCGGCATGTTGATGTCCATGCACACCACATCCGGACGCAGGCTCGCCGCCAGCGCTACGCCTTCACGCCCACTATGGGCAGTCCCCACCAGCGCGAAAGCCGGATCGCGGGCAAACAGGGCCGCCAGATGGCGCACAGCCAGCGGCGAATCATCAACAATCAGGAGCTTGATCGGAGGCATGTAGCAGTTCAAAAATTCGGGTCTGGCGCAAAAACACAACGCCCACTCTGTGCTTTGCGTCCACGAACACCTGAAACTTGAGGCCAGGCAAACATTCAAGCGAGGCATGCTTGAAGATCCCCGCCCCGCCTTGCTCTCACAGCACATCGCTTGAAGACGCCCTCCCGGAGCGGCTCTCCAGCCTGCCATTAAATTTGGCCCGCCGCCAAAGCGGCGATGGCGCCCCGACGGGTTAAAATCGCTCCCATGCAGATCAGTCCCCTCATTTCTCCCGACAACCCCGCTTTCGTCCACCTGCGTCTGCACACCGAGTTTTCAATCGAAGACGGGATTACCCGCATCGACGAAGTGATCGCGGCGGCGGCGGCCGATGGGCAGCCGGCGCTGGCAATCAGCGATCTGGCCAACCTGTTCGGCATGGTCAAGCATTACAAGGGCTGTCGCGGCCGGGGCATCAAGCCGGTGATCGGCCTGGATGCGTGGATCAGCAACGAAGTGGAGCGCGACAAGCCTTTCCGCGTGCTGCTGCTGGTCAAGCATCGTGAAGGCTATCGCCAGCTGTGCGAGTTGTTGTCCCGCGCCTATCTGGAAAACAAGCATCGTGGCCGCGCCGAGTTGCGCCGCGACTGGCTCACGGCCGAATCCGCCGCGGGCCTGATCTGCCTGTCCGGCGCGCTGCAGGGCGACATCGCCGCCGCACTGGCCGCCGGCAAGTTGCCCGCCGCGCAGACGCTGGCGCAGGACTGGGCTGAGCGCTTTCCCGACAGCTTCTATATAGAAGTGCAGCGCGCCGGCCATCCCGGCACCGACACCTATGTGCAACAGGCCCAACACTTGGCAGGCGAACTGGGCCTGCCGCTGGTGGCCACGCATCCGGTGCAGTTTCTGGCGCGCGAGGATTTCAAGGCGCACGAAGCCCGCGTATGTATCTCGCAAGGCTATGTGCTGGCCGACACGCGCCGGCCCAAACTGTTCACCGAGGAGCAGTATTTCAAGACCCAGGCGGAGATGCTCGCGCTCTTCGACGACATCCCCGAGGCGCTGCAGAACGCGGTCGAGATCGCCAAGCGCTGCTCGCTGACCGTGGTGCTGGGCAAGAATTTTCTGCCGCAGTTCCCCACGCCGGAAGGCATGACGCTGGACGAGTTCCTCGTCGCCGAAGCCAAGAGCGGCCTGGAGATCCGCCTCGCCCAACTCTATCCGGACGAAGCAAAACGTGACGCCGAACGCCCGCGCTATCTGGATCGCCTCAAGTTCGAGACCGACACCATCGTGCAGATGGGCTTCCCCGGCTACTTCCTGATCGTGGCGGACTTCATCCGCTGGGGCAAAAAGAACGGCGTGCCCATCGGCCCCGGCCGGGGTTCCGGCGCCGGCTCGCTGGTGGCCTATTCGCTGGACATTACCGATATCGATCCGACAGCCTACGCCCTGCTGTTCGAACGCTTCCTGAATCCCGAGCGGGTCTCGATGCCCGACTTCGATATCGATTTCTGCCAGGAAAAGCGCTACATGGTCATCGACTATGTGCGTCAGCGTTATGGCCAGAACGCGGTGAGCCAGATCGCCACCTTCGGCACCATGGCCTCCAAAGCCGTGGTGCGCGACGTCGGCCGCGTCCTCGATTTGCCCTACGGCCTGTGTGATCGCCTGTCCAAGCTGATCCCGATTGAGCAGAACAAGCCGCTGGGCCTGACCGAGGCGCGCGAAAGCGAACCCGGCATCAACGAAATGATGAACGAGGACGGCGATGGTGAATCCGTCTCCGAACTCTGGGATCTGGCCCTGCCGCTGGAGGGCATGACGCGTGGCGTGGGCATGCACGCGGGCGGCGTGCTGATCGCCGACGGCAACATCACCGACTTCTGCCCGATCTATCTGGCCGACGGCGAAGATGCCTCGACCGTCTCACAGTTCGACAAGGATGACGTCGAAGCCGTCGGCCTGGTGAAGTTCGACTTCCTCGGCCTGCGCAATCTCACGATTATCGAACTGGCGCTGAAATACGTCGAAAAGCTCACTGGCGCGCGCCCCGACCTGATGTCGCTGGGCTTCAGCGATCAGGCCGCCTACAAGATCCTGCGCGACGCCAACACCACCGCAATCTTCCAGGTGGAATCGGACGGCATGAAGAAGCTGCTGAGCAAGCTCGGCCCTGACCGCTTCGAAGACATCATCGCCGTGCTCGCGCTCTACCGTCCGGGCCCGCTGGGCTCCGGCATGGTGGATAACTTCATCCTGCGCAAAAAAGGCCAGCAGGCCATCGACTACTTCCACCCGGACCTGAAAGCCTGCCTGGAGCCGACCTATGGCGTGATCGTGTATCAGGAACAGGTGATGCAGATCTCGCAGATCATTGGCGGCTACTCGCTGGGCGGCGCCGACATGCTGCGCCGGGCGATGGGCAAGAAGAAAAAAGAAGAGATGGACCTGCACCGCGCCACCATCGCGGAAGGTGCGGCCAAGAAGGGCTACGACCCGGCGCTGGCCGAACAGCTCTTCGATCTGATGGCCCAGTTCGCGGAGTACGGCTTCAACAAGTCGCACACCGCCGCCTACGCCGTGGTCACCTATCACACGGCCTGGCTGAAGGCTTATCACTGCTCAGCCTTCATGGCCGCGACGATGTCGTCCGACATGGACAGCACCGATACGGTAAAGATCTTCTTCGAGGACACGCTCAACAACAAGATCGTGGTGCTGCCGCCGGACGTCAATCACTCGGCCTACCGCTTTGAACCGGTGGACGCCAAGACCATCCGCTACGGTCTGGGCGCGGTAAAGGGCTGCGGCGAACCAGCAGTCAAAGGCATCATCGCCGCGCGCGAGGCCGGTGGGCCGTTCAAGGATATTTTCGATTTCTGTGCACGCGTCGATCGCCGCGCCGCCAATCGCCGCGTGATGGAAGCGCTGGTGCGCGCCGGCGCGCTGGATACGATTGCCCCGCTGGCCGAGGACGGCAAGGCACACCGCGCGCGCTTGCTGGCTACGGTGGGCGTGGCCATGGAGGCCGCCGAACAGGCAGCGGCCAGCGCCGGTCAGGGTGGCCTCTTCGACATGGGCGACGGGCCTTCGGAAATCGCGCCGGAATACATCGACGCGCCGCACTGGAACGAAAAACGCCGTCTCACCGAAGAAAAAGTCGCCATCGGCTTCTTCATCTCCGGCCACCCCTTCCACGGTTATGCCGCCGAGGTGCGCCGCTTCGTGCGCACCCCGCTGTCGCGCGTCGAACCCCGACGCGAGCCGCAGACACTGGCCGGCGTGGTTTCCGGCATCCGCATCAAGATGGGCGCACGTGGCAAGATTGCCTTCGTGACCCTGGACGACGGCAGCAAGCCGCTGGACGTGATGATCTATGCCGAGGTGCTCGACGCCAACAAGGGCAAGATCACTCAGGATGAGGTGCTGATTGTCGAAGCCAAGGTCAGCAGCGACGATTACGGTGGCGGCGGAGGTGGTTTGCGGGTCATCGCCGACAAGCTACTGACGCTTGGCGAGGCGCGTGGCCGTTTCGCCCGCCTGCTGACGCTGCGTATGAATGGCGCAGCAGCAGACGGCAAAACAGGAGGCAAAACGGCCGTCACTCATCTGCTGAGCCTGTTGAACCCGTACCGGGGCGCGCGCGATGAAGGCTGTTGCCCGATCCGCGTACGCTATTGCAATGGCGCTGCGGAAGCCGACCTGCCCTTAGGGGACGGATGGAGGGTAAGACTGGATGACTCGCTGCTTGAAAGCCTGAGAGAATGGCTATCATCAGAGTGTGTAGAGATCATCTACCAATAACCGGAGCACTGATCATGAAAGCATCAGCCAGCGCCTTGTTGAGCAGCACCTTGGCTTGCCTTATCGCTATCGCGCCCGCCTACGCCCAGCCTAGCGGCCTGCGCTTGCAGGGCCATGCCGAAGGCTTCGCCCTGCGCGAAACCGATAGCGGCCTGCGCCTGCGCTTCAGCTCCGAGACGGCTCCTGTCAGCATCAGCGCTGCAGAATCCAGCCCGCTCACCCGCAACACCCTGCGCGCCGACTGGCCGGTCTTCGGCTATGGCATGCACACTTCGCTAGGCCTGTCCTGGAGCGCTCCGGATGCTGGCAATACGTTTTCCAACACATCCGTCGCCCCCTCGTCCTTTATGGGCTTTGGCTGGCGCAGCGAATCGATCCGCAACTCCGGCTGGAAACTCTCGGCCGAACTCGGCACCAATGTGTCCGGGGGCAGCGGCTGTGCCGGCACTGGCGCAGCCTGCCCGCCGTTGCGCCCGCAAGGCCTCAGCGGAGATGCCGGCGGCAACGGCCTGCGCCTGACCCCATACATCAACTTCGGCGCCACTATCAATTATTGATGTCTGCCGAGCTGTTCGATCAAAGTCTGCTCGATCAGCTCAGCCGCGCGGCGCGTGCCAATCCGCGCCTGCGCCAGAACCACAACCTGCACACCAGCCCGGATGATCCGGTGCAGCGTTTCTTCAACGCCATCGAGCCCGGCTCCTACGTCATCCCACACCGTCACCTGGCTGCCGACAAAGCCGAAACCCTGCTCATGCTGCGCGGGCGGATCGGTCTGATCCTGTTTGATGAGCAAGGTCAGATCACCGCCACCCACGTTCTGGCGCCCACCAGCGCGTGCAGCGGTTTTCACCTGCGGCCAGGCTGCTGGCACAGCGTCATCGCCCTCGAATCTGGCAGCGTCTTCTTCGAAACCAAAGCCGGGCCTTATCTGCCGCTCACGGCCGCAGAGCGCGCGCCTTGGGCGCCGGCAGAGGGCACGGCTGCAGCAGCCACTTTTGAAGCCGATATGCGCCAAGCTTTCATCTAGATGCAGTAAGGCCTGAAGAGCCGCACCCAGCCTGGCTCTTGCGACAGGAAGACTGAAGAGCCAAGCGGGATGCGGCTCTTCAGACCATGCGTCGGCAGACCCGCATCCTGACGCGGCGCGCCCGCCCGCCTCATCTTGCTGACGCAGCAAAGCGGCCAGACCCCCGACATGGGCGAGCAGCCCGCTTCCTGTTAAGATTCGCCCCGTCCCCACCCCAAAATCCCGAGCAAAAACAGTGACTCAAGCACAATCTGCGGCGCCTTCTGATAGCGCCCAAAAACGCGTGCTGGTCATTGCTTACTCGCAGACCGGGCAGCTGACGGCCATCATCGAACGCATCCTCGCGCCGCTGCAAGCCGATCCACGCATCGCCGTGCACGTTGAAACCCTGCAGCCGCAACCGGCCTTCCCGTTTCCCTGGTCGATCACGCGCTTCTTCGATGCCTTCCCCGAATCCGCCCATCTCGTGCCGCCCGCGCTGACGCCACTGAGCCTGAGCGGCGACGAGAATTTCGACCTGATCATTCTTCCTTGGCAAGTCTGGTTCCTCGCGCCGAGTCAACCGATCACCGCCTTCCTCAAACATCCGGTCGCGGCTAAATTGCTGCGCAACAAACCGGTGGTCAGCGTGATCGCCTGCCGCAACATGTGGCTGCTGGCACTGGAAAAAATGAAGGGCCTGCTCGCCGATGTGGGCGCCCATCTGATCGACAACGTCGCCCTCACCGACCGCGCGCCGACCTTGGCCACCCTGATCACCGCTCCGGCCTGGCTGCTCAGCGGCAAGCGCCAGCCGATTCCGGGTCTGCCCGCCGCCGGCGTTTCGCAGGCCGACACTGCGCGCAGCATCCGCTTCGGCCGAGCCCTGCTGGATGCACTGCTGGATGACTGTGAAAAGGCACATCAGCCCTTGCTCACGGGCCTCGCTGCCGTGGAAGCCAATCCCCGCCTGCTTGTCAGCGAACGTGCCGGCACGCGCAGTTTTTTCCTGTGGGGCAAACTGCTGCGTGCCGCTGGCGGCCCCGGCGCCTGGCAGCGCAAACCGCTACTGCTGCTCTATATCCTTTTCCTGACTACCCTGATCCTCACCGTCGTGCCGCTGAGCCTTGTCCTGCAAGCCCTGCTGCGCCCATTTTTGAAACAGCGTCTGGCAGCGCTGAAACAGCAATTTGAACAACCTTCGGGCTCCGGCTCTGAACGTTTAGCCCAATATGACTACTGACGTTTTCATCACGCGCACCGCCACGTTTCTACCATTTGACCCGGTTTCCAACGATGAAATGGAAGCCGTACTCGGCATGGCCGGCGGCAAGCCCTCGCGCGCGCGGCGCATGATCCTGCGCAGCAACGGCATCCAAAGCAGGCATTACGCTATCGACCGTGCCACCGGAAAAAATGTCCTGAGCAATGCGCAACTTACCGCCGCCGCAATCCGCGCCTTAGGCAGTGTCGAAGAAATCGGCCCGGTAGATTGCCTGTCAGTCGGCACCTCGATGCCCGACCAACTCATGCCCAACCACGCCGTCATGGTGCATGGCGAACTCGGCTGGCCACGCATGGAAGCCGTAGCCTTTGCCGGCATCTGCATGGCAGGAACGGCAGCACTCAAACATGCATGGTTGTCCATCAAAGCTGGCGAGGCGCAGCGTGCCATCGCCACCGCCTCAGAAGTTGCTTCCGTCGGCCTGCGCGGAGAATTCTACGCAGCTGAAACCGATCACCAGATCGATGCCCTAGAGGCCGAGCCACAGATCGCCTTTGAAAAAGATTTCCTGCGCTGGATGCTTTCCGACGGCGCCGGCGCCCTGCTGCTGGAAACGGCGCCGCGCGGCCCGCTGTCGCTGCGCATCGAGTGGATTGAACTTTCCTCCGCCGCGCATGAACTCTCCGCCTGCATGTACATGGGGGCGGAAAAACAGCCCAATGGCTCGCTGACCAGCTGGTTCCATTACAACCACGCTGAGCGCGGCGAACGTTCGATCTTCGCCGTCAAACAAGATGTCAAACTGCTCAACGAACACGTCGTACGCGCCACCCTGCGCGAACCACTAGCCCTGATCGCGGCCAAACGCAACTTGACGGTCGAAGATATCGACTGGTTCCTGCCGCATATTTCCTCAATGTATTTCGCCGAACCCGCTGCAGCGGCGATGCGCGAAATTGGCCTGGATGTCCCACGAGAACGCTGGTTCACCAATCTCACCAGCAAGGGAAACACCGGTTCAGCCTCACCCTACATCATGCTCGACGAGCTGTTCCACTCAGGACGCATCCAGGCGGGCCAGCACATCCTCATGTTCATCCCCGAGAGCGGCCGCTTCTCCAGCGGCTTCGTGATGCTGGAAGCCGTCTGATGGAAATCGATCAGGTCCCGCAGGACGACAACCGCACCTTGGGCGGCCACCGCAAGGTGGTCTACGCCCGCGATGCCAACGGCAAAATGGTGCTGGTTGCCTCCAAAGGCTGGGAAGTCGAAGAGATCGTCACAACCCAGGCCGTCGACGCCTTCCACGCCCAGGCCGAAGCCGCCCGCACCCGCGTTGCCGCCGGGCAAAGCTCGCCGCTGGAATACTGGATGTACGCCCGCCGCATGGACGTGGAAATGCTCGCCCAAGTCAGCGGCTTGTGGCAATGGCGCATTCGCCGTCACCTGCGCCCGGATGTTTTTGCGGGCTTGGCGCCGAAGATTCTGACGCGGTATGCGGAGGCGCTAGGACTGGCTACCGACACAATCTGCAGCCTTCCAGACCTAACCTGAACAAACAGCCATGTCATCACCACCACTGACACACCGCGAATACGCCTACTTCTTCGTATCGGGTCACGGCAATCCTGAGGTCATTACCGAAAGGCTCGGCCTCAGGCCGTCCGACTCGTGGTCTGCTGGTGATATCGGACCGCGTGGTCGGGTACGCCAAAGCATGAGCTGGCGACTTGACAGTGGCTTTGATGATACGGAACCGCTGGATCGGCACATTGATGCTCTGCTGCAGATCCTTGGCACGAAAGCTGAGTCACTGCGGCAGCTCTGGGTGGAATACGACTTGACTCTTCAGTGCGTCGGTTATTTCCCCGCATCCGGCCACGGTCTTCATCTCAATCGAGATGCCATCCGGAAAGCCGCTCAGCTCGGACTGGCCTTCGATCTTGATTTTTATGGGATCGATGAACACGACCATGACTAATAACGTTTCCTACCAACACCAGCACGCCGCCCACTGCGAGAGTGGCACCATCGCCAATCTGCTGCGCCATCAGGGCGCAACGGTGTCCGAGCCGCTGGCTTTCGGCGTCGCGTCCGGCCTGGCGTTTGCCTATTTTCCTTTCGTGCGCATCAGCAATGGCCTGCCGCTGATTGCCTATCGTTCGCTGCCCAAATCCATCATCAAGGGCACGGCCAAGGCCTTCGGCAGCCGCTTCCGCTTTGAAACCTTCGGCAACGCCGCCGCCGGCCAACGCCGCCTCGACGAGCTGTTGGCCCAGGGCCATGCCGTCGGCGCGCAGACCTCGGTGTACTGGCTGCCCTACTTTCCGGAGGAAATGCGCTTTCACTTCAACGCGCACAACCTCGTGGTCTTCGGCAAGGACGGTGACGACTACCTGATTGGCGATCCGGTAGCCGAACACGTTCAGCGCTGCGCCAGCGCCGACTTCAATCGCGCGCGCTTCGCCAAGGGCGCGCTTGCGCCCAAGGGCCTGCTGTATTACCCGGACAAAACGGTGCTGCCCAACATCCTGCCGGAATCCATCCGCCCGGCGATCCGCAAGACCGTGCGCAACATGGCGGCACCGATCCCGCTGATCGGCGTGCGTGGCATCCGCACCCTCGCCAGACACATCGCCCGGCTTGATCCCAAGGCGGCGCAAAGCAGCCCCTTCATCGGTCATGTCGTGCGCATGCAGGAAGAGATCGGCACCGGCGGCGCGGGTTTCCGTTTCATCTATGCCGCCTTCCTGCAGGAAGCGGCGGACATCGCCAGCCTGTCGGTGCTCAGCGAGTTCTCGGAACGCCTGATGAACATCGGCGATGCCTGGCGCGACTTCGCTTTGGCCGCCGCACGCATGGTGAAAGGGCGAGACGCGCTCGATCCGCCGGCGATTGCTGCGCTGCTGCTGCAACAGGCTGACAGCGAAGCCGCCTTCTTCCGCGATCTCGGCAACGCTATCAAGTAAGCATGCTGACGATCAGTGCGCTCAGTTTCCAGTACCCCGGCGCGCCGCAAGCCGCGCTCAGCGGCGTATCGCTGCAGGTGCAGCGCGGCCGCGTGCTGGGCCTGCTCGGGCCGAACGGGGCGGGCAAGACCACGCTGATCTCGCATCTGGCCGGTCTCCTCGCCGTACAACAAGGCAGCATCCTGCTCGACGGCCAGCCCCTTGCGCAGGCCCGCGCCGAGCGCCCGACGCGGATCACCCTGGCGCCGCAGGAATACGCCTTCTACCCGATGCTGACGGTGGCCGAGAATCTGGCCTGCTTCGCCGCCGCCGGGCGCCTGACGGGTGACAAAAAACGCGAGCGCATCGCCGCGTGTCTTTCTTTCGCCCAGCTGGAGCGCTTCGCCAAGACGCGCGCCGAACAGCTTTCCGGCGGGCTCAAACGCCGCCTGAATCTGGCTATCGCCCTGCTGCCCGAGCCCGAACTGATTCTGCTCGATGAACCCACCGTGGGCGTCGATCCGCAGTCGCGCGCCTTCCTGCTCGACGCCGTCAAGGCGCTGGCCGCACAAGGCTGCACGGTGCTCTACACCTCGCACTACATCGAGGAAATCGAAGCCATCGCCGACGACGTGGCAATCCTCGACAACGGCCGCGTGCTACGCGCTGCAACCCTGCCCGACTTGCTGGCCGAAGGTGGCGCACAAATGGCGCTGCGCATCGAAGGCTCCGTCGAAGCGGCACTTGCCCTGCTGGCCAATTTCGGCACGGTCCAGGCGAGCCACGACGGCGAGATTGCCTTGTGTCTGAACGCAAGCGCCACCCCCGCCGGTGTGCTGCAAGCCATCGCTACCAGCGGAGCGACCCTGCACATGGCGCGCTATGGCAGCCACGATCTGGAAAGGCTATTCATGCAACTGACTCACCGCACCTTGCGAGACGAATGATGCTGGCCGCCCTGATCCGCAAGGAAATCCTCGCCCTGCTGCGTGACCCGCACGGCTTGGCCGCGCTCTTCGTGATGCCGGTGCTGTTCATCGTCATCATGTCGCTGGCGCTGAAGGACTATTACAGCCCCTCGACCAAATCGCTGGCTTACGCCATCGTCAATCTGGACGCCGGCCCGCAAGCGCAAACCCTTGCCTCGCAATGGCGCACCCAGCATGGCTCTCCAGCCACCCTGCCCGCAGACTGGCGCGCAGCGCTGCTCTCCGGGCATCTGCAATACGTTCTCGAAATCGCGCCCGACTTCTCCACCGCCATCAGCGCCATGAGCACGCCGCCCGGCGTCAAGGCCCACCTGCTCGCCGAGCCGGGCCTGGAGCACGCGGCCTTGCGCAGCATCGAAGCCGAGCTGGCCGCAAGCACAGGCGAGCTGCGTGCCGATGCCCTGCAGGAGCGCTTCATGGGCCTGACCAGCGCAGGTGGCAACAGCATCCGCAAACTGGTTTCGGCCGAACGCGTCGCCGCCAGCGTGCGCCCCACGGCCGTGCAGCAAAACGTGCCGGCCTGGCTGGTCTTTGGCATGTTCTTCGTCATCACCGCAATTGCCAGCCTCTTCGTACAAGAAGCGCGCGACGGCACCCTGGCTCGCCTGCATACCATCGGCGTGCCGCGCAACATCCAGATCCTCAGCAAGGCCCTGCCCTATCTGGCCGTGAATGGTCTGCAAGCCGCGCTGATGCTGGCCGTCGGCGTATGGCTGATGCCGCTACTCGGCGGTGATCGCCTGCAGCTCGCCGGCATCCACTGGCCTGCGCTGCTGCTGATGCTCGCCTCGATCAGTGCCGCTGCCATCGGCTTCGCCCTGGCACTGGCCTGCCTCGTGCGCACCCACGCTCAGGCTGCCGCACTCGGCGCCATGTGCAACATCCTGATGGCCGCCATCGGCGGCATCATGGTGCCCGCCTTCGTCATGCCACCCGTGATGCAGGCCGCCGCCGCCTTCTCGCCGATGAACTGGGGCCTGGAAGGCTTGCTGCAGGTGCTGCTGCGCGATGGCGGAATAGCTGCCGTGCTGCCGTATGCTGCACGCTTGGTCGGCTTCGCGGCCCTGATGTGGCTGGCGGCGACGCTGTTGTTTCAACGCCGAATGAAATAGGGGAAGCGCGTGCTCATATCACTCAAGCCAAAAATTTACGTTCGGCTCCAGCCAGACCTGCTCTCGCTTCGCCTTGTCGGCACGACTCATGAGGTCAGCGGCACACCTTGGCTCGCCATCCACGACGCAAAACCGATGCAGACATTGGCGACAGGCGAAGAAGCCTTGCTGCACCGGGACAAGTTGAACGTCAGGGTCATCAACCCATTCGCTCATCCGCGCACGCTGATTTCGGATTTCACCTGCGCTGAAGTGGTACTGAAAGGATTTTTCAAGAAACTCGCCTCGGGTCTTTCCGGTCTGGCGCGCGCCTTCCAGATTTCGCCAATTTTCATCATGCATCCCTGCATCGAACCGGAAGGCGGCTTTACTCAAGTTGAAATCCGCGCCCTGCATGAGCTCTGTCTCGGCGCAGGCGCAGCCCGCGTCAAGATCTGGCAAGGACGCGAACTGACGGATGAGGAACTGAGCAGCGGCAACTTCCCGGCCGATGGCAAGCTCCTGAACTGAGCCCCGCACCATGACCCAAGACATCATCCAGGAACTCAAAACCCTGATCCTCAGCGCCTGCGACAAGGACGAGCCGGCTGGCGGCCTCGCCGCCGACGAAGCCCTCTTCGGCCCGGAATCACGCCTCGGCCTCGACTCGCTCGACGCCCTGCAGATCTCGGTAGCGATCCACAAGAAGCTGGGCGTACGCATCGCCGACAGCAAGGACACCCGGCGCGCGATGGCTTCGCTGGCGACGCTGGCGGAGTATCTGGCGGAACGGCGCGGATAAATCAACTTCAATCAAACGGATGCACCCCATGAACGACTCACTCGAACGTGCCCGCTCATGGGCAGATGAACTCATGTCTCTGTTGGACGGGTATTCATTTGAGCCCAATGAGCGCTCGCAATTGTCAGCATCTTTTTTGAGCTTGGTTATTCGCCACCAACGTGCAATTAACGATCTGTTTAGCCTAAAACATGGCAATTCAGCCCTTGCATTACTTCGTCCTCAAACTGAATCTCTGGTCAGAGGTCTTTGGTTTCGTCGCTGCGCCACGCAGGCTGAACTAACAGCTTTTATCAAGTCAGAAAAGATTCCCCCCTTACCCAAGATGATTGCCTCCATTGAAACAACGCCTGGCTACAAAAACGGAACTCTGAAAATATATAAAGAGCGTACGTACAAACAACTTTGTGGCTTCACTCATGGCGGGAATCTTCAATTTTTTTATCTAAACACCGATGGCGAAGTTCGCAGCGCAATCCCCCTTGAAGTCGTTGATAACTCCCTTAACGACGCTGCACGAATTGCACTTCTAGCAGGACTAGATCTCTGCGCAATCGATAACAGAAACGACCTCGCTACAGCGGCACTCAGCTCCTATCAAAAAATATATGACAGCGAACCTGAATGCGTGGGTCAAGAAAATGTTCTCAAGCCATGATTTCCGTCTTCCTCCACGCCTGCGGCCTCGTCTCCGCGCTCGGCCCTAACCTTCCCAGCGCCCTCGCACGCCTGCAAAACGGCGGCGTTGAGCCAAACCCGCTCGCCGTCAGCCCCGACACCGTCTGGCCCTGCTTCACCATCGCCGATGAGGACACCGACTGGTACGCGCGCGCGCGGCGCCTGACGCTGCAGGCGGTGGCCGAATGCGGCGAGCTGGATCGCGATGCGCCGCTCTTCCTCGCCTCCTGCTCACTGGACGTGGGGGCAGTGGAAGATGGCACGCCGTATCTGACGGATTGCCAGGCTTTCGCCGAGACGGTGGTGGGCTGGCTGGACTGGCGCGGGCCGGTGTTCTGGATTTCGACGGCCTGCAGCTCGGCCAGCAACGCGCTGCTGGCGGCTCTCAATTACCTGCAATCGAGCATGCAGGCTGGTCCAGCGCGCTGCGCCTTGGTCTTGGGCATGGAGCTGCGCAATCGCTTTACCTATGCGGGTTTCGGGGCGATGCAGTTATTGGACACGCAGCGCCCGCGCCCGCTGTCGGCAGATCGCGCCGGGCTGGTACTGGGTGAAGCAGTGGCGGCTTTGTACCTGAGCACCGAGCCCTCGCGCTGGCGTCTGTGCGGCGGGGCGAATGTGGTGGATGGCAGCGATCCGGCCGGCGCTACGTCGGATGCAGTACAGACGATGGTCAAACGCGCGCTGGCCGATGCAGGGCTGATGGCCAGCGATATCGATCTGATCAAGCTGCAGGCGGCCGGCAGCCCCGGCAATGACGCGACGGAACTGGCCGGTCTGCGCGCAGCCTTCGGCACGCTGCCCGCACTCGTCAGCCTGAAGGCCGAAATCGGCCACACCCTCGGCGCCTCCGGTGCGGCAGAGCTGGCGCTGCTGATGGCCTGTCTGGAAAACAAGGTCTGGCCTGCGCCGCGCTGCGCAGCCGATCCGGCGCTGGGCGCGGAGCTGGCGAGTGAGGCGCCCGGCGTGTGTTACCTGATGAGCAACATCCTCGGCTTCGGCGGCGGGCATGCGACGGTCATCGTGGAAGATTGCGCGAGTCAGGAAGAAGGCTTTCACCGCAGAGGCGTGGCGACGCAGAAGGCAGCAAAGGAGATCCTGAACAGTAGCCCGGATGCAGGCCAGCGGCCGGAATCCGGGGCTTTGCCCCCGGCCTCCCGCGTGGCCCCGGATTACGCTGCGCTGCATCCGGGCTACGAATTACCCGCAGACGGCCAAGTCTGGCACATCGCCGGCCGCTGTTTTGCCAGCCCGCCACCGGCCGACTGGCGCGAACAGCTGGCGGTCCGACTGGGCTTCAAACCACGCCGCATCGGGCGCTGGGCGGAGCTGGCCCTATACGGCGCGCTGCGCTGTCTGGACGAGGCCGGCGAGGCGACACTGCCCGCTGATGCACTGCTGAGCCTGGCGAGCCTGCGCGGCCCGGATCAGGCCTTGCGCGCCTCGCTGGCAGAGGCCGCAGATGGCATGCCGCTGCCGCTGGGTTTCCTGCAGAGTCAGCCGAATCAGGCGCTGGCGCATCTGTGCAAGGCACTAAATTGGCAGGGCGATGCGCGCTGCCTGACCACGCGCGATCCGCTCGCGGCGCTGCGCCTGGCCTGCGCCAGCGCCGGGCCGGTAGGAGTTTTGCTGGGCTGGATAGACGAAGATCAGGACGGCGCCAGCCAATGGCTGCGCCTGCTGCCGATGGCAAATGGCGACTTTGCGCCGCTGCCGGAAACCCTGGCGGCGCTGGGTGATCCGACGCTAAAAGGGTTTGGCCTGAGAGGCTGAGATTTCTGATTTGGCGACAAAGGCGCTGCTGGCCGGCCTGAACCTGCCCGGAGAGCCGCTTCGGACGGACATCTACAGATAGCCTCATTGAAGAGACCCACCCAGCATGCCTAAACAGGCAGGCTTGCTGAAGAGATAATACAGGTGCGGCTCTGCAGCCGGCCCATGCGTAGCAGCCGACCCTCTCCCCAGCCCTCTCCCTGGCAGGGAGAGGAAGCCGTTCGGGCCATCCCCGGATTTTGCGACTTGCGACTTGCGACTTGCGACTTGCGACTTGCGACTCAACGATCTTCAGCTTGCCATCAACAAAGGTGCACGCTCATGGGCTGGCGAGGCCAGTCCGCGTGCGAGCATGCCCATGAACACATCGTGAGCCACGGGCGGACAGAAGAAGTAGCCCTGCGATTCGAGGCAGCCTTCACGGATCAGGAAGTCGACCTGGGTGCGCGACTCGGCGCCTTCGGCGATGACTTCGAGTTTGAGGCTACGGCCGAGCTGGATGATGGCGCGCACGATGGCGGCGTCATCGGGATCTTCGACCATGTCGCGCACGAAACTCTGGTCGATCTTGAGGCGATCTACGGCGAAACGCTTGAGGTAGGACAGCGAGGAATAGCCCGTACCGAAATCATCGATGGACAGGCGCACGCCCAGCGTTTTTAGGCGCAACACTGTGTCGAGTACGTCTTCAACATGCTCCATAAGCAGGGATTCGGTCAGCTCCAGCTCCAGATACTCAGGCGGCAGACCGCTTTCAGCCAGGGCTTGGCTGACACAGGCTACGATGTCGTCACGACGGAACTGCAGCGCCGAGATATTCACCGCGACGGTGACGTTACGCACGCCGGCGTCATACCAGAGCATGGCCTGACGGCAGGCTTCGCGCAGCACCCAACGGCCAATCGGCACGATCAGACCAGACTCCTCGGCAATCGGGATGAAGCGCCCCGGCGGCACGAAGCCCAGCGCATCGGATTGCCAGCGCAGCAGCGCCTCGCCGCCGACGATGGCACCACTTTTCAAATCTATCTGCGGCTGGAAGTGCAGGCTCAGCTGATTCAACTCTAGGGCGCGACGCAGATGGTTTTCAATCTGCAGGCGATCCAGCGCATTGGCATTCATGGATTCGGTGAAGAAACGGTAGGTGTTGCGGCCGTTTTCCTTGGCGTGATACATCGCCGTGTCGGCGTTTTTCATCAGCGTATCGGCCGTTGCGCCATCGTTCGGGAAGACCGAAATACCGATGGAGAAGGAGGTGCCAAGCACGTGGCCATCGACTTCGAAAGGCTCGGCCAGACGACGCAAAATCTTCTCGGCGATGCGCGCGGAAACTTCGATGTCCGAGATTTCCGGCAGGACGATGATGAACTCATCGCCCCCCTGACGGCAGATCGTATCGGTGTCGCGCACACAGTGCTGCAGACGCTCCGCTACGGACTGCAGCAAGCGGTCGCCGATGAGGTGGCCAAGCGAATCATTGATGGTCTTGAAGCGATCCAGATCCAGGAACAGCAGCGCCAGCACATTGCCACTGCGCTCGGCACGGGCCAGCGCCTGCTCCAGCCGGTCCTGGAAGAGGGTGCGGTTGGGCAAGGCGGTGAGCGGGTCGTGGTGCGCGAGGAAGGCGATGCGCGCCTCGCTGGCCTTGCGTTCGGTGATATCGGAAAACACCGCGACATAGTGAGTGATGGCGTTACTGCGATCACGCACCGCGCCGATGGACAGCCACTCGGGGAACTCGCTGCCGTCGCGCCGGCGCTGCCAGATCTCGCCCTGCCAGGAGCCCTTTTCGGTGGCTTCCTTCCAGATCGTGTCGTACTGCACCAGGCCGTGACGCGAGGAAGATAGCAGCGCGGGTGTTTGCCCAACCACGCCTGCTGCCGGGAAGCCGGTCAAGTCGGTGAAGGCCTTGTTGACCGAGAGAATGCGGCGCTGCGCATCGGTGACCATGATGGCCTCGACACTGTGATCGAACACCGTGGCGGCCAGACGCAGCTCTTCCTCGGCGCGACGCTGGGCGGTCACGTCGTTCAGCGTCAGCACCACCGGATGCAGGCCGGTGCTTTCGTCGCGGGCCAGCGGCTCGGCCTTGGCCAGCATCCAGCCACGCGTACCGTCGCGCCGATCGATGCCGACCACGGCGGACGCAGGACGGCCGAAGTGCATGGCACGCGCACCGGGCAATTCTGAAATCGGGCAGTCGCTGCCGTCCTCGCGCACGAAACTGTAGCCTTCCGGTTCCTGCAGGGGCGGGAAATTCTCTTCGGCCTCCAGACCATACAGACGCCGGGCTGCTGCGTTAGCGACAATCACCGCACCGCTCGCGTCACGCAGGATCACGCCTTCACGCATCGCCGACAGGATGGTGCGCATGCGCCCTTCATTGGCGCGCAATTCGCTCTCGGCCTGCTTGCGTGCGGTGATGTCTTCGATGACTTCCATGAACTGACCGCTGCTACGGCGCGAACGCACCAGCGACATGGTCAGGTTGACCCACACCACTTCGCCACCGCGCCGGATCATGCGTTTTTCAATTGAGAAGGTCTCAGCCGTGTCGAGAACCAGCACATCCAACAGCCGATCATTGGCCTCGACATCATCGGGATGGGTGATCTCGCGGAAGTCGCGCAGCAGCAGTTCGGCCTCGCTGAAGCCGGTGATCTGGCAATAGCGTTGATTGACGCGCATGTAGCGCCCCGACACCGCACACAGGCACACGCCGACGGCGGCCTGCTCGAAGGTGCTGCGAAAGCGCGCCTCGCTGTCTTCCAGCGCGGATTCAGAGGATTTGTGCGCGGAGATATCCACAAAGATCCCGCGCATGCCGATCACGTGGCCGCGATGCGCCTCGATCGGGCTGCGCAGATCGCGCACATGGACCTCACGGCCATCGGCCCGCACCAGCCGGTATTCGCACTCGCGTTCCTCCCCGCTGACCATCAGGCCACGCAGGAAGGACAAGGCGATTTCACGGTCCTCGGGATGCAGGCGCGCCTGCCAGAAACCGGACTGCTGCCAGTCCGTCAATGCAAAGCCGAGCAGGCGCTCGCCCGGCGCGGAAACATAAGTGAATGCGTTGGAGCCAGCATCGTATTCCCAGGCCACTACACTGGTGCCTTCTACGATGACGCGAAAGCGCTCTTCAGACAATTGCAGCTTGCGGGTGCGCGCGGAAAGCGTGTGCAACTGGCGGCGGTACAACAAGGCGGCAGCCAGCAACAACAGAATCGCGCCGCCGATCACGCGCGTCGAGTCGAACCCGGAGGAGGCGCTGGCAACAGCTTCGGCCCGCGCCAGCCCGACGTAAACGAAGGACAGGCTCGCCGCACACAGAGTGCGGCCCAGCCAGCGCCACAAGGCCTGGCATTTCGTGCGAATCGCGTACAGCGGCAAAGCCTCCCCCTCCTCCATTCGAATCCGGACTGGCGTCCGAACCCGAAAAGCATGCCAACCCGGCGCTCTCGCGGCACCGTGTTCATTGGGTCTGTTGACATACATTCAACGGATCGCGTTGAAGCGTATGGCTTGTGGAACAAGGCGTGCGACACAGTGTGGAGTGGTCCTCCACACAAGGAGCGCAACGCAGTGCCACGAGCCATACGCTTCAACCCGCAGGGCTCGGGCGCTTTGGGCGCGGGGCTGCGTTGCAGCTTCTCGACAGGGAACCGCCCTGCCTTCGTCGCTACGCCTTGCCCCGCACCCAAAGCACCGCGAGTGCGACCGCTGAATGTATATCAAAAGACCCTAACCGAACGCGAACAATACACCGACCGCCAGCGGCAGCCTACGGTCTGGCGAAATACTTTGCCTAAACAAGGCATTAGCTCACACTCAGCGGCTTGAATCGGTCACGAATTGTTACGAAAAACGGGCCGGCAGATAAGCGCTTAAGGGCTGCGAAGCGGCCAGCAGAGCGACTCTCCAGAGGGGGTGTCGGGAGAGGCTTATTGGGAGCGGCTGTGCGGGCATACCCGCAAGAAAACTTACTTGATCCGGCGCAGGTGCGAGCCCTTGGCGGGCGCAGGCGTCTCGGGTTCAGGTGGTGGCGTATCTGTCGGGCTGGCGTCGGAATCTGCAGCACTGATGCCGCCCAGCTCCATACCGGAACCGGCAACGGCGCCCTCTTCAAAAGCCATGCCCTGCCCGTTCTCGCGCGCATAAATCGCCAGCACATTGGCAATCGGCACATACAGGGATTGCGCCACGCCACTGAAGCGGGCCTGACAGGTGATTTCGTCGTTACTGATCTGCAAGCCGCCCGTGGCATACGGCGCAATATTCAGCACGATCTGCCCCTTGCTCACATGCTGCATCGGCACCCGCGTACGCTCATCCACCCGCACCGAAATATAGGGCGTGAAGTTGTTATCCACGCACCACTCATGCAGCGCGCGAATCAGGTAAGGCTTAGTGGAGGTAGCTTGGGTCATTCAGAACAATCTGGAATCTCTACTTCCCAAAAAACCGCTCGGGAAGCGCCCAGCGGCCGTAGCGAGCGGGATCGAGCTTGAGGCGAGAAGCGCAAACGTACGAATAGTACGGAGAGCATCGCAGCCTCAAGATCGGCCCGCGCAGTAGGCCGATGGGTGTTTACCGACGCATGGCGCGTTCGGAGGGGGTTAAGGCATCGATGAAGCCCTGACGCGTAAAGATCCGCTCGGCGTACTTCATCAAAGGCGCAGCCGTCTTCGGCAGCTCGATGTTGTAGTGCTCAAGACGCCACAGCAGCGGAGCGATGGCCACGTCCAGCATCGAAAACTCGTCGCCGAGCATGTATTTCTGCTTGGCAAACAGCGGCACCAGTTGCAGCAACTGATCACGCACCGCTGTGCGGGCCTTGTCGGCAGCAGCCTTCTGGTTCTTTTCCAGGGCTTCAATGTGCGAAAACAGCTCGTGTTCCAGCGTATGCAGCAGCTGGCGGGCCTTGGCGCGCATGATCGGATCCGGCGGCATCAGCTGCGGGTGCGGAAAACGCTCATCAATGTATTCGTTGATAATGTTCGATTCGTACAGGACGAGATCGCGATCCACCATCACCGGCACGCGGCCGTAGGGGTTGATGACCGCATTTTCTTCAGGCTTGTTGAAGAGATCGACATCGACCACCTGGAAATCCATGCCTTTTTCGTACAACACGATCCGGCAGCGGTGGCTAAAGGGGTCCGTTGTACCGGAATACAAATTCATCATTGCAGAGTTACTCCAGGAATATTCAGTGTCACGAACCACCCGACGCGCCTGCTGCGCGTCGCTGTCGCGACCAGCCAACACCATCATTTGGTTCACACCCGATCAATGCACGTCTTTCCAGTATGCCCGCTTGAGCAACCAGGAAAGAACGGCGAAAACACTCAAAAGAGCCAGTACGAACCAGCCCATGCTGCGGCGGGTTTCCTGTCCCGGCTCACCCATCCAGGTAAGGAAGGACACCAGGTTCGCGACCTGCTCATCATATTCTTGCGGCTTCAGCGACCCCGGCTTGACCAGTTCGAAGCCTTCCAGATGCTTGATCTGGTTGCCGTGCCCGTCATCCTTGGTGACAAACTTCGCAGCTTGTTCGCCCTGCAGGGTCCACAAGGCGTGAGGCATGCCGACACCCGGGAAGATTGCATTGTTCCAGCCGGTCGGACGCGAATCGTCACGATAGAAACTGCGCAGATAGGTGTACAACCAGTCTGCGCCGCTGCCATCTTCCGAAGCACGTGCCCGCGCAATCACCGACAGATCCGGAGGTGCCGCGCCAAACCACTTGCGCGCATCGTCCTGGCGCATCGCCGACAACATCTGCTCGCCGGTCTTGTCCGCCGCAAACATCAGATTGTCCTTGATCTGCTGTTCGGACAAACCGATCTGGGTCAAAGTGTTGTAACGCACCGAGCTTGCACTATGGCAATTCAGGCAGTAATTGACGAAAAGCTTGGCGCCCTGCTGCAGAGAAGCATCATCAAAACGCACCGGCGCCTTGTCGAGCGCAACACCACCCGCAGCCAGCGCTCCGGTAATCGTCACCGCCAGCACAGCAGCGGCCAGAAATTTGTTGAGCAGACTCATTTCGAGGTCACCCTTTCCGGTTCAGGTTTGGTCTTGTCCATGCGTGAATACCAGGGCATCAGGCCGAAGAAAGCCAGATACAGAATCGTACTCACCGCCGCCACCGGGCCTCCCGGGATCAAGCCGAAGAAGGCATAGCCCGGAGCCTTGGTACCCAGGAAGCCGAGCAACACGAAGCTCAGTACAAACAAGGCGAGAGCCGTCTTGTACAGCCCGCCCTTGTAACGGATTGACTTGACCGGGCTTTGATCCAGCCAGGGCAGCAGACCGAAGAGCATCACCGAGCCGCCCATCATTGCCACACCCCAGAACTTGGCATCGAAGCCACGACCAAGGTGCACACCCAGAATCACCGGGTCAATCGGTGGCGGCGTGAAGCCGAACACCGTCAAACCGAAGAAACCCCAGTACACGCCGACCACTGCCAGCACACAGGCCCGTTTGACCCACACGCAACTCGTTGCACGGAAAGTCAGGCCGGCCACCAGGGTGATGAAAGCCCACAACACCGGCAGAAAGTCCGAAGTCGTGGCGCGCAGCATCGAGTAGAAAGGCGTGAAGTACCAGACCGGAGCGATATGTGCGGGCGTCTTCAACGAATCGGCCGGGAAGAAGTTGTTGAACTCCAGGAAGTAGCCGCCGCCCTCTGGCGCGAAGAAGATGATGATGGCGAAGACGATCAGGAAGATCGACACGCCAAAGATATCCTTCACGGTGTAGTAAGGGTGAAACGGGATGCCATCCAGCGGGATGCCATTGGCGTCCTTGTGCTTCTTGATTTCCACGCCATCCGGGTTGTTCGAGCCGACTTCATGCAGCGCGATCAGATGCGCCGCCACCAGGCCAATCAGCACCAGCGGAATGGCAATCACATGGAAAGCAAAGAAACGGTTCAGGGTCGCATCAGAGACTACATAATCGCCACGAATGAAGATCGACAGATCCGGGCCAATCACCGGAATCGCCTCGAACAGATTCACGATGACCTGTGCGCCCCAGAAGGACATCTGGCCCCAGGGCAGGAGATAGCCGAAGAAGGCTTCGGCCATCAGACACAGGAAGATCCCCATGCCGAACAGCCAGATCAGCTCGCGTGGCTTGCGGTAGGAGCCGTAGATAATGCCCCGGAACATGTGCAGATACACCACGATGAAGAACATCGAAGCGCCCGTCGAGTGCATGTAGCGGATGAACTTGCCGCCCATCACATCACGCATGATGTATTCCACACTGGCAAAAGCCACCGGAACCCCGGCAGCATTCAGCGAGGCATCCGGCTTGTAGTGCATCACCAGGAAGATCCCGGTAACGATTTGAATCACAAGCACCAGCAGCGCCAGCGAACCGAAGAAATACCAGAAGTTGAAATTCTTCGGCGCGTAATACTCGGACAGGTGCGACTTGTAATTGGCGGTCAGCGGAAAACGCTCATCCACCCAGCCCAGAACCTGTTGCAGCTTGTCGGTCACAATCTTGCAGTAGCTCATCGTTCAGGCCTCTCCGGAATCTTTGCCGATCAACAGGCGTGTGTCGCTCAGATAGGTATGCTTGGGAATCTTCAGATTCGTTGGCGCCGGCATGCTCTTGAACACGCGCCCGGCCAGGTCGAACTGCGAGCCGTGACACGGACACAGGAAGCCGCCCGCCCAGTCTTGGCCCATGCCGCTCTCGGCACCCAGGACGAACTTGGAGTTCGGCGTACAACCCAAGTGGGTACACACGCCAAGACAAACAAAAAACTCATCCTTGATCGCCCGGCCCGCACCCTTGACGTACTCAGGCTGCTCGGCGCGTTCGGAGGCTGGGTCAGCCAGGGCCGTTTCATTTTTCTGCAGAGCCGCAATCATCTCGGGCGTGCGGCGCAGAATCCACACCGGCTTGCCCTGCCATTCGACGGTAATCATCTCGCCCGGCTTGATCTTCGACAGATCCGCCTCCACCGGTGCACCGGCAGCCTTGGCGCGCTCGGACGGCTCAATGAAACTCGTCACGAAAGGCACGGCCACTCCGGCACCAATTACGGCACCGACGCCAGCCGTCGCGGCCAGCAAAACACGGCGTGAAGGATCGAGACTGCATGAACAGCACGACTCTCCGCCGGATGCATCTTGTTTGTTATCGCTCATTGCAAACCCCGAGTGATTGTGATCCAAAGCTGGCCGATTATAGCCAATTTGCCACCAAGGATTAAAGCCCATGCGACCACGAAAGGCGCTACAAGGCCTGCCTGAGCCAATCTTCAGACAACAGAAACCCTTAAGGCATAAGCTGAAGAGCTCAAAACCTGCTCTTTTTTGACACTTCCCGGCTCCGCAAGACTGATTTGGCGATTCTGCGGCATACTTGATGCATTCAATTTTTCATCGCAAACAGGAACATCAACATGGTCAAGGGCATCATTTCCGACATGGACGGCGTCATCTACCGCGGCAAGCAACTCGTGCCCGGCGCCAAGGACTTCGTGCAACGCCTGCACGACTCGAAAACCCCTTTCCTGTTTCTGACCAATAACGCCGAGCAAACCCCGCTGGATCTGAAGCTCAAGCTCGCCAGCCTCGGCATCGACGGCCTGACTGAAGGCAACTTCATCACTGCCGCCATGGCTACCGCCACCTTTCTGAAGAATCAAAACCAGAAACAGCACGCCACGGCTTACGTTGTTGGCGGCGGCGGCCTGATGAGCGAGCTCTACAACGTCGGCTTCTCGATCTCGGAATCCAACCCGGACTATGTTGTCGTCGCCAAGTGCTCGACCCTGAGCTACGAACAACTCAAAAAAGCCGTACGCTTTATTGACCATGGCGCCAAATTCATCGGCACCAACCCGGACATGATTGACCCGGTCGAAGGCGGCCTGGAGCCGGCTGCAGGCACCATCCTCGCGGCTATTTCGGCCGCCACCGGCAAGAAGCCCTACATCGTCGGCAAGCCCAATTCGCTGATGATGATGCTGGCCGCACGCAAGCTCGGCGCCCACCCTGAAGACTGCGTGATGATCGGCGACCGCATGGATACCGACATCGTCGGCGGCATGGAAGCCGGTATGAAGACCATTCTGGTGCTCTCCGGCGTCACCACGCCCGAACTGATGACCGAATTCCCCTACAAGCCCGACTACGTTTTCAACACCGTCGGCGATATCGATCTGGCCAATTTATAAAACCCCACTCAAGAAATGTTGCAGCGCATCCGCTAAAGCTCAGGTAGCACCTTTTGGCGGATGCGCAGCACGATCATCAAATAATCCCTTTTGATACAAACGCCGCGCGACTGAGCAAGATCAAGCGCCCGAAGGATCATGATGCGCAAGACTGGGTTTCCGCCTAGACTTTGCTGCACTCGCACATTTCCACAGAGAGGCTCTTCATGTTCAGTCTGAAAGGTAAGCGCGGTCTCGTCGTCGGGGTCGCCAACGATCACAGCATCGCCTATGGCTGCGCCAAGGCCTTCCACCAAGGCGGCGCGGATCTGGCCATCACCTATCTCAACGCCAAATCCGAAGGCTATGTGCGCCCGCTAGCGGAAAATGTCGGCGCTTCGCTGATCCTGCCGCTGGATGTCGAAATTCCCGGCCAGCTTGAAGCCGTGTTCGAAGCCATCCAGCAAAAATGGGGTCGCCTCGACTTCCTCGTGCACTCCATCGCCTTCGCGCCGAAGGAAGACCTGCACGGCCGCGTTACCGACTGTTCGCGCGAAGGTTTCTCCCGCGCCATGGACATCTCCTGCCACTCCTTCATGCGCATGGCCAAGCTGGCCGAGCCGCTGATGACCGAAGGCGGCACCTTGCTAACCATGAGCTACCACGGCGCCGATGAAGTCGTCGCCAACTACGGCATGATGGGTCCGGTCAAGGCCGCGCTGCAGGCCTCTACGCGCTACATCGCATCGGAACTCGGCCCCAAAGGCATCCGCGTGCATGCCATTTCACCCGGCCCGCTGGCCACCCGCGCCGCCTCGGGCATCAAGGATTTCGACAGTCTGATGCAATCCTCGGCTGCCCGCGCCCCGCTGCACAAACTGGTGGATATCGACGACGTCGGCGCGCTCTGCGCCTATCTCGTCAGCGACGGCGCGCGTTCACTGACCGGCGGCACCATCCATGTGGATGGCGGCTACAACATCATTGACTAGGAAGTGCCGGAGCGTCGTTACGCGCCTTGCCAGAACCGCTTCGTTTCACTTCGCTCCATTTTGACGGCACCTCCAAGGAGTTTCTGAATGACCGACTTCATCGAAAACCGCACCTACGCCGAAATCCAGATCGGCGAATCCGCCAGCCTGACGCGCACGATCAGCGAGGCCGACATCCAGCTCTTCGCCGCACTCTCGGGCGACGTCAACCCGGCCCACCTTGATCATGAATACGCTGGCGCCTCGATGTTCGGCGGCGTGATTGCTCACGGCATCTTCAGCGGCGCACTGGTGTCCACCGTGCTCGGCGTTCTCCTGCCTGGCCCCGGCACCATCTACATGGGCCAGACCCTGCGCTTCACCCGCCCGGTCAAGCCCGGCGACCAACTCACCGTCACGGTCACCGCCCGCGAAAAATTCGACGACAAGAAGCGCGTGATCTTTGACTGCGTATGCGTCAATCAGGATGGCAAAGGCGTCGTAAAGGGCGAAGCCGAAGTGATTGCGCCGAGCGAAAAAATCCGCCGTCCGAAGATGCCCGTCCCGCCGGTCTCGCTGGGCGGCACGCCCTTCAGCATCCAACCCTGAACGCATCTTCGGGCAAGAAAACGGCCTGCCGGAGGCTTCCGCGCGGGCCGTTTGTTTTTGGCGGAGGCATGTCTGAAGAGCCCCACCCAGCGGACCTCTTCAGCCTGCCATCGCACAGAGCAAGGGTGCGCGCGGCTCTTGGGCCCACCTCAAGCGCAGGCTTGACCAGTCTTGGCGTTACGGCAAGCGCCAGCAGCAGCAGGCACTTTGCCTGAAGATTTTTCAGCCGGCTTGTCGAAGACCTTGTCAGCCGGTTTGGCGCCGCTTGGCGCCGCACTCGCAGCCCGCGCAAACTCCGCCTGAAAATCCTGCGAAATCCCCTGCAGTTGCGGGCGCATCACATCGACCTGAGCACGCACGATTTTCGCGATGCCTTCTGACAAGGCCGGCAGGCCGCGCAGCATTTTCTGCCCCAGCGCCGTCTTGTAGAACACCACCAGTTCGCGCGTTTCAGACTCGGTAAAAGTATCCATGTACAGCTTCGCCAAAGGATCTTTCAACTTATTCCAGTTCAGGCCGGCATCCAGTGCCTCGGCGCCGTGTTCGGAGAAACGCCGCACGGACTGACGCTGGGCATCACTGAGTTGCTCGGGACGACGCCCTTGCACGGCCTCTTCAACCATTTCCTGCGCCTGCGCCTCGAAACGCTTGCGCCAGTTGCGCACCGTCGCCTCGGTCTGGGTCAACCCCATCAGCTCCTCGGCCAACCGGCGATGACTGGCCTCATCGGCCCAGGCTGCGCATGAGCAGAGCAGCAGAAGCAATGCCGCAAAACGTTTCATCCCTTGTCCTCTGAATATCCTAGAAACCGTAGTTGGACGCGCCCGAGTGGGTCGCGATGCGGTGCGTTGGCAAGGCGCGCCGACGCAGCGGGCCTTTGCCCGCAAGGAGAAGCAACGCCGCCAGCGTGCAGCAGCGCGGCTCAATCGGACGCGTAGCGCTCTCACCCAAGTGGCGCCGGCTACCGTAGGAACGAAACTTAGTGTCCACGCGGGTTTTCCAGCAATTCAAAGCGGTCAACTGCGGTTTCTAGGATCATTACCAGCCGCGCCGCTCGACAAAAGCCTGCGCCACGGTGCCCAGATCGGTATGTTCAAGTTCGCCGCCCACCGGCACGCCGCGCGCGATGCGGCTGACCTTGAGACCACGCGTGCGCAGCATTTCGCCAACGTAGTGCGCGGTAGCCTCACCTTCATTGGTGAAGTTGGTCGCCAGAATCACCTCCTGCACCGTGCCATCGGTGGCGCGGGCAATCAGTTTATCCAGCTTCAATTCGCGTGGACCGATGCCGTCCAGCGGCGAAATCCGCCCCATCAAAACGTAGTACAAACCGCGATACGCGTGGGTGGACTCCATCACGGCCAAGTCTGAGGGCATCTCAACCACACACAGCTGCGAGGCATCGCGCGCCAGATTCAGGCAGCGCTCGCAGATCTCGGCTTCGGTGAAATTATTGCAGCGCCCGCAATGCCGGATATCCGCCAGCGCACTGGCCAGAGCCGCCGACAAGCGTGCCGCGCCCTCACGATTGCGTTGCAGCAGGTGATAAACCATGCGCTGGGCAGACTTCGGGCCAACGCCCGGGAGCACGCGCAAGGCTTCAGTGAGGGAATCGAGGAGGGACATTTTCTTTGGGGACTCGGGACTGGGAAATAGGAACTGGGAAAAACCACGGGCGGCAACGCCGCCCGCTGCACGCCGAGTACCCAGTCCCTAATCCCCAGTTCCCGTATTAAAACGGCAGCTTGAAACCCGGTGGCATGCCCGCGCTGAAGCCAGACATCTTCTCGGAGGAAGTTGCCTCGACCTTGGCCACGGCTTCGTTCAGCGCGGTCACGATCAGGTCTTCGAGCATTTCCTTGTCGTCCATGACCGAGGCATCGATCATCACGCGCTTGACCTTGTGCTGGCAGCTCATCACTACCTTCACGGCACCCGCGCCGGCAGAACCCTCCACGTCGACCAGGGCCAGCGCGTCTTGCGCCTTTTTCATGTTTTCCTGCATCTGCTGGGCTTGTTTCATCAAGCCAGCAAGGCCGCCTTTCATCATTGCATCTCTCCAGACAAGGGTTTTACTGAGGACTCCACCAGCGTGGCACCACCGCGCTCGATGAGTTCCTGCACAAAGGGATCGGATTGCATCGCGGCCACCGCATCGGCCTGCCGCGTCTGACGCACTTCTTCATTGCGTTGGGCGGGCGTCTGGCTGGCTACGTCGCCCACCTCGATATTCACCCGCACCGGCTGGCCGAAGTAGGTCGACAGCGCTTCCTGCAGCTTGGTCACGTTCGACGACATGGCAACCAGATGCTTGTGACTGGGCGGCAGGCGCAGCTTCAATACCGTACCCTGCAGATCCAGCAACTCGCAATTCTGAGCCAGCTCGCGCGTCATGGCGCCCAGGCCAGCGGCCAGAATCATCGCGTGCCAATCCATGTCCGCCGTCAGAGGCGCGGCGGGCGCGGCGAAGGCCGGTGGCGGAGCCTCGTTCAAGACCGGCGCGGGGCGAGGCTCTTCAGGCACATAGGCTGTTGAAGCAGGCGTGGCGGGCTTCGCCACAGGGGCAGGCTGCGCAGCCACGGCCGGTGCGGCTGTCTGGGCAGGTCTTGCTGGCGCCGCAGCCGGTGTCGCACGCGGCGCAGCGGCCACCGCACCCGGCGCGTCCGGCCGGAAGGCGTGCAGGCGCAGCAGGCTCATGGTGAAACCGGTGTATTCATCGGGCGCCAGCGCCAGTTCCTCGCGGCCATGAATCGCAATCTGGTAAGCCAGCTGCAAGAATTCCGGGGCAAAGGCGGCAGCGTAAGGCGTCAGACGCTCGCGTTCAAAGGTGTCGCTGATCGCCTGCGGGGCGAACTGCACCAGCGCCACGCGATGCAGCAAGGTGGCGAACTCTTGCAGCGCCGACTCGAAGCTCAGGCTGCGCGCTTCCATGGCATCGGCCACGGCAATCAACGCACCGATATCCTGCGCCTGCAGTGCATCCAGCAATTCGTAGAGATGATCCTCGCCGACCGTGCCGAGCATGTCGCGCACGCCCTCCTCCTCGACCTTGCCGGCGCCGTGGGCGATGGCCTGATCGAGCAGCGACAGCGCATCGCGCATTGAGCCGCTGGCGCCTTTGGCAATGTGGCGCAGCGCCCCGGGCTCAAAGCTCACGCCTTCCTTGCCCAGCACCTGACCCAAGTGATCGACGATGTGCGTCAGCGGCATCTGCTTGAGGTTGAACTGCAGGCAACGCGACAGAACGGTGACCGGAATCTTCTGCGGGTCGGTCGTCGCGAGAATGAATTTCATGTGCTCGGGCGGCTCCTCCAGCGTCTTCAGCATCGCATTGAAGGCGTGACCGGTAAGCATATGCACTTCGTCGATCATGTAGACCTTGAAGCGCCCACGCGCCGGGGCGTAAGCCGCTTTTTCGAGCAGCGAGGCCATGTCGTCGACGCCGCGATTGGAGGCCGCGTCCATTTCGACGTAATCGACGAAACGCCCGCTGTCGATCTCGGTACAAGCCGCGCATACGCCACAAGGCGTGGCGGTAATGCCACTCTCGCAGTTCAAGCTCTTGGCCAGAATGCGCGAGATCGTGGTCTTGCCCACGCCGCGCGTCCCGGTAAACAGATAGGCGTGATGCAAACGCCCGGTCTGCAGTGCGTGCGTCAGCGCACGGACGACGTGTTCCTGGCCGACTAGAGTTTCGAAACTCTTGGGGCGCCACTTGCGGGCAAGTACCTGGTAGCTCATGGGGCGCGATTTTAACAGCAGGGCAGCAAGAGCCTACGGGTATTTGTACGCGGGCTCCGACTTGTGTGATTGACGCGGGCTATTACGCCTGTTCAGGCAATCAATTGGACGCCACATTGGCCGCCGGCCAGACTGCAGTCAGACCTTCTGAGAAAGGGTAATGATCATGAACACCCCCACCCCCGGCACCAAAGAAACTCACAAAATCCTGCGCCTGATCGGCGCACTGATCATTGCGATTGGCAGCATGCTGCTACTCAACCAACTGATCGGGCCACAAATGCCCACTGGCACGGTGCGCGACGGTAATTACCAGCGCATGCAGCTGCCCGAAACCACCCAGCCAGCGCGTCTGATCGAAACCTGAGCACCAGGCACCAAAGCAAAACAGGCTGTGTCTCACGACACAGCCTGTTTCTTTATTCAAGGCGGCGAGCCTGACCCCCGGCACTTACAGGTAGTGGTTATGGCTGCTTCCTTCCGAACCTGACCAGATTCCCACGCTGCAATGCGGGGAGACCCGCCGCGCGCCATTGTAACCCAGTTTTCGTTTCCCCCCGCCAGCGCCAAACATACCCGGTGTGCCAAGCCCTGCCTCAAAGGGTGATTTCCGTTTACGACAACTCAAGTTCGTGGCCTCCCGGCCGATAGTCCGAAGACACCAGCCTGCCCAAAAAGAGCAGGGCGCCCCACCAAACAGAGCGAGAGGTACGAGCATGTCCCATCCTTGGCAGCGTCTGCTGGCCATAGCCTCGTTGACGGCCAGCCTTAGCGTACAAGCCGCCGACCTGACGGTCATTTACAACAAAAACGAACCCAAAAACTTCATCGCGCTTTTGCAGGATGCCTTGGAACACACCAAGGCAGACGGCGCTTATACACTCAAAGCAACCGACACCGCCCTGCCTACAGCACGCATGATCGACGAGATCGCCGACAACACCGGCGTCATTTCGATAATGACGCGCGGTTCGAACATGGAAGAGGAGAAAAAACTCCTACCCATCCGCATCCCGCTGGACAAGGGTCTGCTGGGCTACCGGATCATGCTCGTACGCAAGCAGGATCTGCCGAAATTTGCGGCCATCCAGAGTGTCGATGAACTCAAAAAGTTGAGTGTCGGCCAGGGCTCGCGCTGGCCGGACACCAAGATCCTTGAAGGCGCAGGCTTCAAGGTCACCAAAGCTTACTACGCAGCGGGCCTGCTGCGCATGCTCAACGAAGAGCGCTTTGACATGTTTGCCCGTGCCTCCTGGGAGGCTACGGGCAATTTCGAAGACGCCCAAAAGCAGGGGCTGGACGATCTGGTCATCGAGCCCAGTCTGACGGTGTTCTATCCCTACCCACGCATTTTCATGGTCAGTCGCAAGGGCGACGGTCCGGTGCTGGCTGCCCGCATCGAAAAAGGGCTGCGCATGATGATCAAGGACGGCAGCTTCGATAAAGCCTTCAACGAATTCTTCGGCCCGGCCATTGAAAGCACCAAGCTGCGCGAGCGTAAGGTCTTCCGTGTCGAAAACAAGCTTCTCTCGCCTGAGACACCCCTGGACGACAAGAGCCTGTGGTTCTCGATGGATACGCCTGCCGCCAAAACCCCCAGCAAACCCTGATCATTCCAATTCCAGATAGAAACGAGGCGCGAAGACGAGCCGCAGACAGTGCTGTAGCACGGCAAGGCGAAGTCAACAAAGTATCGTTTCTATCTGGAACTGGAATCAAATCCGCTACTGACGGAGATACAAAATGCCCACACTCAATCTCAACAGCATCAGCACCCGCCTGGGGCTCCTGTTTCTGGTGATCATCACCGCGCTACTGGCAGTGTCCGGCGGCATCAACTACTTCTCCGCCAAAGCAGAGCTTGAGACGGCCCTGGAAGAAGACGCCAACAACGCCATCGCCCGTATCCAGACCAACCTGTCGATGCCTCTGTGGAATTTTGACAAGCCGGTCATGGCAGCTACGCTCAAGGCTGAGCTTGGCGCTGGATTCATCCAGTCAATCGACCTGAAAACACCCAAAAATTGGGGCTTGATCATCGGTCGCGACAAGGATGGCAAGCCCGACGAACTCAAAGAGCAGATGGCAAACGCCGGCGAGCTGCTCAGCAAGGACGCCGAAGTGACTTACACGGAAGGCGAAAAAACCCAGAGCATCGGCAAATTCACTCTGCTGTATTCACGAGCCAATGTTGACTCGGCACTGCGCAGCGCACTCGGCGGTATCGTGCTGGAAATCATCGTGCTGGACGTAGCACTGCTGTTTGCCCTGTCGATGGCCTTACGCCTGATCGTGATCAATCCACTACACCGCATCCGCGATGCACTGAAGGATATTGCCGAAGGAGAAGCCAATCTGACGCGTCGCCTGGACACCACGTCCAATAATGAATTCTCCGAAGTCGCGCAATGGTTCAACACCTTCGTCGCACGCATCCAGGGGGTGATCCGCGAAGTCGGCGACAGCGTGGCTGAGCAGATATCCGCCTCGCGCGAACTCACCTCCGCCGCCGAAAAGGTCAGTTCTGCCTCGTCTCATCAATCGGAAGCCGTGCAATCCACCGCAGCCGCCATCGAAGAAATGTCAGTCAGCGTCAGCCACATTGCCGAGAACACGCATAACGTCGAAACCGAAACCCGCAGCGCGGCCAGCACCGCCAGTGGGGGCGCCCAAAGCGCCCGTCAGGCCGCCGGCGAGATCCGCCAGATCGCCCAATCCATTACGGGTGTCAGCGAAACCGTCAGCGCGCTGGCCAAACGCTCGGATGAAATCGGCAGCATCGTCAACGTCATCAAGGAAATCGCCGATCAAACCAATCTGCTCGCCTTGAATGCCGCCATCGAAGCCGCCCGCGCCGGCGAGCAAGGGCGCGGCTTCGCAGTTGTCGCCGATGAAGTCCGCAAGCTCGCCGAACGCACCACCGTTGCCACTCAGGAAATCAATTCCAAGATCGAAGCCGTCCAGCGCGACACGTCGGATGCTGTCGTCGGTATCAGGGATGCCAACCTCAAGGTCGAAGCCGGCGTAAAAAGCACCAGCGACGTGGCCGAAGCCCTGCGCATCATTGAGGACCAATCCACCGAAACCGTGGGTCACATCTCCACGATTTCGGTATCAGTGTCCGAGCAAAGCAGCGTCAGCCAGGACATTGCCCGCCACATCGAGCGTATCGCGCACAGCAGCGAAGAAAATCAGGAAGTCGCCGAGACCACCAATCGCCTGTCTGTTCGCCTGTCCGACATTGCCTCGCGCCTGGATGCCACGGTACGGCGTTTCACCGTATAAATTGCTCTCTTGCACTCATCCAGCCGGCACACGGAAATCCGGGGCAACAAGGCCCCGGATGCCAGACTGTTGCCACTCGCACGCCAAAATATCTTGCACGAATCCAACAGCCCGGCTTCCACAAATCAAACTTTTGCAAAATATACGTGCAATCAAGGCCTTGATCCTGTAGAGTGCGCCCCCTTGCAGCGCGGCCTTTGTGCATTGCAAAATTTTTACCTGTTTCATCGTCCCTGACCCCCCTTCTCACGCATTTCCGCATTTCTTCGGAAAATCCGCGCGTTTGTCGTACCGGTTGGCGCCGATGTTGTTTGCGCAGTCTTTTGACTGCGCCTGTTGCGCCAACTTCCTGTGCTGCTCACAGCAGACACAGACGCTTCGCGCTTTTTCGATTGGAATCAAATGTCGTTCAGTACCCTCGGGCTCAATGAAGCCCTCGTTGCCGCAGTTGCCAGCAGCGGTTACACCACCCCAACATCCGTACAAGCAGAATCCATCCCCGTTGCGCTGACTGGCGTCGACATGATGGTTTCCGCCGCCACCGGCAGCGGCAAGACCGCCGCCTTCATGCTGCCCGCCCTGCAGCGCATCATGGCGGCTCCGGCCGTCAAGAGCATCGGCCCGCGCGTCCTCGTGCTGTGCCCGACCCGCGAACTCGCCCAGCAAGTTGCCAAGGCCGGTGTCACCTATGGTCGCCCGCTGCAGCGTCTGGCCGTCGTCACCGTCGTGGGTGGCATGCCCTACCCGGCTCAATTGAAGCTGCTGCGTCAGCCGGTCGACATCTTGGTTGCCACACCGGGCCGCCTGCTCGACTACATCAATAGCGGCCGCATCGATTTCTCGCGCACTGAAATGCTCGTGCTCGACGAAGCCGACCGCATGCTCGACATGGGCTTCATGGAAGACATCGAAAAGATCGTCGCCGCGCTGCCCGCAGGTCGTCAGACCGTCATGTTCTCCGCCACCTTCGGCGGTGAAGTCGGTCGTCTGGCCGCCTCCATGCTGAACAAGCCCAAGCGCATCGAACTGGCCAACTCCACCGACACGCATGCCGACATCGAACAGCGCGTGCACTGGGCCGATGACACTGCCCACAAAAATCGCCTGCTCGACCACCTGCTGAATCAGGCCGACATGACCCAGGCCATCGTCTTCGCCGCGACCAAGCGCGATGCCGACTGGCTGTCCGAGTCCCTCGCCGACAAGGGCTTCGCTGCCGCTGCCCTGCATGGCGACATGCCGCAAGCCAAGCGCACCCGCACCCTCAACGGCCTGCGCCGTGGTGAAATCAAGGTCCTGATCGCCACCGACGTTGCCGCACGCGGCATTGACGTCCCGGCCATCAGCCACGTCATCAACTACGGCATGCCGATGAAGCCGGAAGATTATGTTCACCGTATCGGCCGTACCGGTCGTGCTGGCCGCAGCGGCATCGCCATCACCCTCGCGGTGCCGGCTGATCGCTTCAAGGTCAAGGCCATCGAGCGCTTCACCACCCAACTGATCCCGGCGTCCGTGATCGAAGGTCTGGAGCCGCGCTTCAAGCCCGAGCAACAACGCTCCGGCGGCGGTCGCAACTTCAATGACCGCCCGCGTACCTTCAATGATCGTCCGCGCTCCAACGACGCACCGCGTAGTTTCAGCGACCGTCCGCGCAGCAATGACGCACCGCGCAGCTTCAGCGATCGTCCGCGTTCGAACGACGCCCCGCGCAGTTTCAGTGATCGTCCACGTTCCAACGACGCACCGCGTAGTTTCAGCGACCGTCCGCGCAGCAACGATGCACCGCGCAGCTTCAGTGACCGTCCGCGTTCGAATGACGAACGCAAGATGGGTGATCGCCCGCGCAGCTTCAGCGACCGCGACGCCGCCCCGCGCACCTTCACGCGCGACGCAGCCCCGCGTCAGGACGAGCGTCTGGTACGTGCCCGCCGCGAGTTCTGATTCGCGCAGCACACGCTAGACAGAGAGAGGCCTCTTCGGAGGCTTTTTTTGCGTTCAGGGCGTCCTCAAACCGCCCCTCCCGTTATTCCGGACTCGATCCGGAATCCAGCGCCCTTCGCCACCCATCTTCTGGATTACGGATCGAGTCCGGTATGACGGGCTTGGCGAGGCCTGTCCCTCGCCCCTTGGGGGAGAGGGTGGCGCGCAGCGCCGGGAGAGGGCGCTTTTGACTTGCGACTTGCGACTTGCGACTTGCGACTTGCGACTTGCGACTTGCGACTTGCGACTTGCGACTTGCGACACATCATGCCCTAAGAGCCGCATCCCGCCTTGCTCTGCAGCACGCCTATCAGGACAAGGCCGCCCTGCGCGGCTCTTCAGCACACCTGCCACTGAGACAGATCAGCTCACCAAAACCACGCGCCGCGTTAAAATAGCGGCCTTTCCGGCCCACCTCATGCTCACCATGCACATCGGCACCCCGCTCTCCCCTTCCGCTACCCGCGTCATGCTGCTGGGCTCCGGCGAACTCGGCAAGGAAGTGATCATCGCGCTGCAGCGCTTCGGCGTCGAAGTGATCGCAGTGGACCGTTATCCGCACGCGCCGGGGCATCAGGTGGCGCACCGCTGGCACTGCATCGACATGACCGACCCCAAGGCCCTGCGCGCACTCGTGGAGCTGGAGCGCCCGCACATCATCGTGCCGGAAATCGAAGCCATCGCCACCGACGAACTCGCCCGCATCGAAGCGGACGGCCTCGCCACCGTCGTGCCCACCGCGCGCGCCACCCAGCTCACCATGCATCGCGAAGGCATCCGTCGCCTGGCCGCCGAGGAACTCGGCCTGCCCACCTCGCCCTACGCCTTTGCCGACACGCTTGAACAACTGCAGGCCGCCATCCACCAGGTCGGCTACCCTTGCGTCATCAAACCGGTGATGTCCTCGTCCGGCAAGGGCCAATCAGTCATCCGCAGCGAAGCCGATATCGCCGATGCCTGGGAATACGCAGCCACCGGCGGGCGTGTGAAGCAGAGCCGCATCATTGTCGAAGGCTTCATCGACTTCGACTACGAAATCACCCTGCTCACCGTACGCGCCAATAACGCCAAGGGCGAAATCGAAACCCGTTTCTGCGCGCCGGTCGGCCACGTCCAGGTACGCGGCGATTACGTCGAAAGCTGGCAACCGCAAGCCATGCTGCCACTGGCCCTGCATCGCTCGCGCGAAATCGCCGACAAGGTCACCACCGCGCTGGGCGGGCGTGGCGTCTTCGGCGTGGAGCTTTTCGTCAAGGGCGAACAAGTCTGGTTCTCCGAAGTCAGCCCGCGCCCGCACGACACCGGCCTCGTCACCATCGCCTCGCAGCGCTTCTCGCAATTCGATCTGCATGCACGCGCCATCCTCGGCCTGCCGGTGGATGTCAGCCTGCGCCGCCCGGGGGCCAGTGCCGTGATCTACGGCAACATGAACGCCACTGGCATCCTCTTCGAAGACGTAGACGAAGCCCTGCAGGTACCCGAATCAGATATCCGCCTGTTCGGCAAACCGGAAGCCTTCGAACGCCGCCGCATGGGCGTCGCCGTAGCCAGTGCCGATGATGTAGAGACCGCCCGGGCTCGCGCCACCGCCTGCGCCAACAAGGTCAAACCCTGCGAAGGGTGAGGCGGACGAGGGCTTGCTGCCGGATGATCAGTCGGCCCTGCAAACTCATGCACACCTGACAGAGACAGGTGTTTTTATTGTTTTCGGCCTCACAATTACCCTGAAAACTGATTCCGAGGAAAACCTGAAGAGTCTTTCTGGATGCGGATCTGCAGAGATCGCCCACCGGCAGATCGGCAGGTCGGAGAAGCCGAAGGCGCCTGCGCATTTCTGACCTAAGCAGGGGGCTCGGATTCCGGCTGATCTCCCTGAATGCGCTTGAGCGCTTCGCGCCGGGTCAGCCCGGACACCTGTCCGGCATGCGCATCGAGCCAGGCACATACCCAGTCCGGATCAGTCCGCGCAAACTGGCGCAAAGCCCAACCCATCGCCTTGCGAATGAAGAAATCACTTTGCCCCAGATTTGCCGTCAGCGCGGCCGCGAGGCGTGCACGATCCGTCTCGGCGGCGTAGTTCAACTGAGACAGGATCGCCACCCGGCGCAGCCACAGATCCTCATGCGTGGCATACCCATCCAGGCGCAGCCGCAGTTCTGGCGCCTTGCGGCACAGCGTGCCATAGACATGCGCAGCAAGCAGGTCCACCGAATCCCACCAGGCCTTCGCCCGCACCAGCGCCACCAACTGCGGCTCGTGCCGCGCCTCCAGTCGCCCGGCAAATTTCACCAGCAGATCAACCGCCACGTACTGACATTCGCGTTCGTCAAACTCCCACAAGGCTTCCGCCACGCCCAGCAGCCAGTCAGCCTCCGGCGCCTTGCCCAGCGTCGCGATCAAGGGCTTCACTGCCGCGCGCCGGGCCGACGTCGGGATGCCGAAAAACACGAAGCGTTGCTTCATATAGGCGGCCATCGGTGCGGCGCGCACGGGGTCGGCCTTGGCAGCGAGAGCGGCGCGTAGCGCGCTGGCGAAATTGACGGAATCGGACATCGGCGGCTCCTGCGGATCAGGTGCTGGAGACTATCAGAGAAAAATCACGGGCAGATCCAGCTCACCGGCAAAGCTCGAAGAACCGCACACAACAAGGATCTTCAAGCACCAACCCAGAACATCCAATAGCAGCAAGCCTCTGCAGGCAGAGTGCTTGCAGAGGCTTGCCGGGCGCGGCTCTTCAGGCATGGCTGAGCGATTAACGCAATCCTCAGCACGCATTGCTCAGTCCTGTCATGCGACCTGCGGGAGCAATGACAAAGCCATCGCCAGCTCGTTCTCGTCGTAGTCCTGATCAAGCAGATTGCCGTCGAAGTAGGCCTGATACGCAGCCATGTCCATGTGGCCGTGACCGGACAGGCAGAACAGGATGGTCTCGGCCTTGCCTTCGCGTTTGCAGCGCAGTGCTTCTTCGATGGCGCCCTTGACGGCGTGAGTGGCTTCGGGCGCCGGCACGATGCCTTCGGTGCGGGCAAACAGCACGCCGGCTTCGAAACAGGCTTTCTGCTGATAGGCCTGGGCTTCGATCAAACCGAGATCGGCCACATGACTGAGCATCGGCGCCATGCCGTGATAGCGCAGGCCGCCAGCGTGAAAGCCCGGCGGCGTGAAGGTGGATCCCAGCGTGTGCATCTTCACCAGCGGCGTCAGGCGTGCCGTGTCGCCGAAGTCGTAGGCGAACTTGCCGCGTGACAGGCTTGGGCAGGCGGCCGGCTCCACCGCGACGAAACGGCGTTTGCCATGCTCGCCACGCAATTGCTGGCCCAGGAAGGGGAAGGCGATGCCGGCAAAATTCGAGCCGCCGCCGGTACAGCCGATGATCACGTCCGGATCGTCACCGGCCATTTCCATCTGCAGGATGGCTTCCTGCCCGACGATGGTCTGGTGCAGCAGCACGTGGTTGAGCACCGAGCCGAGCGCATATTTGGTGTCTTCATTCTTGGCGGCGACTTCGACCGCCTCGGAAATCGCCAGACCGAGCGAGCCCATGAAGTTCGGATCTTTCGCCAGCGCGGCGCGGCCGGCATCGGTGGTGTTCGAGGGCGACGGGATGCACTGCGCGCCCCAAGTTTCCATCATGGCGCGGCGATACGGTTTCTGGTCGTAAGACACACGCACCTGATACACCGTGACCTCCAGCCCGAAGAGTCCGCCAGCAAACGCCAGCGAGCTGCCCCACTGGCCGGCGCCGGTTTCGGTGCATAGTTTCTTCACGCCTTCCTGCGCGTTGTACCAGGCCTGCGGGATGGCGGAGTTGGGTTTGTGACTGCCAGCGGGCGAGACGCCCTCGTACTTGTAATAGATCTTGGCCGGCGTGCCGAGCGCCTTTTCCAGACGACGCGCGCGGAACAAGGGGCTGGGACGCCACATCTTGAACACCTCCTGCACCGGCTCGGGAATGTCGATGTAACGCTCGGTGCTCATTTCCTGCGCGATGATGGCTTGGGGGAAGAGCGGCGCCAGATCGTCAGGACCAATCGGCTGACCGGTCCCCGGGTGCAGCGGCGGTGCGGGCGGCGTAGGCAGATCGGCCGCGATGTTGTACCACTGCCCCGGCATGCGGGCTTCTTCGAGCAGGTAACGATTACGATCAGGCATTGCTTGTCTCCAGCGTATTTTTTGGGAAAAGTCGCGTCGCGACTCTGAATGCTCCACTCGCCCATCCAAGGAGAGGGAACGAGCAGGCGTCCGTCATGGAAAACGCAGCCTAAACGAGCGCCTCATCCGTGACCATGATCTGCGCCAAACGCGCGCACATCGTCAGTGCACAACGAACATGCTCGAAGATCAGCCAGCAGCGGACCTCTACAGACAGACATGCTGAAGAAGCAAGCGGGTAGCCGCTCTACAGAACGAGCGTATAAGCTCAAAAACGTGCTCAACAACACTCATGCACCGCAATGCAGAAGCACTCAATCAGTGCACAAACTCAAGACATGCACAGATACAGCGCACAGGCGACAGCCTTTTTGCCCACAAGGGCAAACCAAACCATTGATTTATATAGAATACAACTCTGGCTTACTTCATGCTTATAGCTCCGCCATTGTGCAAAACGGAGTCCAAGATGGAGCAGTTCAAAACCCAAACTGACGTACTTTTCATTCTGTTAGGCGCCATCATGGTGCTGGCGATGCACGCTGGCTTCGCCTTTCTGGAATTGGGAACCGTGCGTCGCAAGAATCAGGTCAACGCCCTGGTCAAGATCCTCGTCGATTTCTGCGTCTCGACCATCGCCTACTTCTTCATCGGCTACGGCGTCGCCTACGGCATACATTTCTTCACGGGTGCCGAAACCCTGGCCGTGAGTAATGGCTACGGACTGGTCAAATTCTTCTTCCTGCTGACCTTCGCCGCAGCAATCCCCGCCATCATCTCCGGCGGCATCGCCGAACGCGCGCGCTTCTCGCCACAGATGGCAGCCACCTTCGCCTTGGTCGGCTTCGTCTACCCTTTCTTCGAAGGCATTGCCTGGAACGACAACTTCGGCATCCAGCCCTGGGTGGAGGCCGTGTTCGGCGCCAAGTTCCATGACTTCGCCGGCAGCGTGGTGGTGCATGCCATGGGCGGCTGGATCGGACTGGTTGCGGTGTTGCTGCTCGGCGCCCGCCGTGGTCGCTACAACAAGGACGGTGGCATTTCGGCGCACCCGCCTTCAAGCATCCCCTTCCTCGCCTTGGGCGCCTGGATTCTCACCGTGGGCTGGTTCGGCTTCAACGTGATGAGCGCGCAAAAAATGGAAGCGATCACCGGTCTGGTCGCGGTCAACTCGCTGATGGCACTGGTCGGCGGCACGCTGGTCGCGCTGGTTGCTGGCAAGAACGACCCGGGCTTCGTGCATAACGGCCCGCTCGCCGGCTTGGTCGCCGTGTGTGCCGGCTCGGATCTGATGCACCCGCTGGGCGCGCTGGTCGTCGGCGGTGTCGCCGGCGGACTGTTCGTCTACATGTTCACCAAAGTACAAAACCACTGGAAGATCGACGACGTGCTCGGCGTATGGCCCTTGCATGGTCTGTGCGGCGCCTGGGGTGGCATCGCCGCCGGCATCTTCGGCCAGACCGCACTGGGCGGCATGGGCGGTGTGAGTTTCTGGGCGCAGATACTCGGCACCCTCGCCGGCATTCTGGTGGCGGTAGTCGGTGGCGGTATCGTGTACGGCACGATCAGGAAATTCATCAGCCTGCGTCTGGATCCCGAAGAGGAATTCCACGGTGCCGATTTGTCCATTCATAAAATCGGTGCGTCTCCGGAACGGGAAACCAACTGGTAATTTTGGTAGCAAACAATCAAGTCTGTCGGACTTTTCAGCCCGACCTGACAATCTCAACAAAAAGCCCACGGCATGCCGTGGGCTTTTTTTTCATTTTAAGCAGACCTGTAAACCGCCACAGAACGGCGCTTACTCAGGAAAGCGGTCTGCCAATTCTGGCCTCTGCGGACACTAAGAAACAAGCTCGCAAACAGCTGCAATGCGACTCACAGGCGGCCCGAAGCATTCTCCATACAGTTCAATCAAATCGCTCAGAATGCGATCGGAGAAACCAGATTTTGCAGCAACGCAACCACGCTCCAGCCTGCGATGGCGCTGGTCCGCGAGTAAATATCGACGACGACATGAACCTCCTCGCCACGGACTTCTATGCGGTGATCGTCGCCCTTGAAGCCGGCTACGCTATTGATACTCACTCGGGTGGCATCAGCACCGGCAGTGGCGAGCGCAGTAGCTACGGCCACATTGACTTTGGTCGGAAAAAGCGCAATGGCATCGCGTGCGTTGCCGGAAAAAACTTCGCGCTTGTCGCTGGCATCAAGCAAGTCTTCGCTGAAGACAGCGGTATTGCGCAGTGAGTTAGGGCCTTTTTCTGTGGTGATACTGGCTTCAATGGCGCTCATCAGCGCCGCGGTGCGCAGTACGTCGAAACCGCCGATGGCGCCCGAAGCCAGATGGACACGCCGGCCGTTGGCACGCGCACAGGCTTCGATGCGCGCCAGAAAGCTGGCGTCGGCGAGCGCGCCGATGGACAGCAAGACGAGATTTGCCCCTGCCGATAAAACCGCTTCCGCGATTTCCTTGACGGCGCCGGGCGAAGCGGCCTCAACAACATAGTCGGGCGCCAGTTCCAGCAGCTCGCCGAGATCGGCGCAGGCCTTGCATTTGTAGCTGTCTGCCAGCGAGCGGGCGGACTCCGGGTTGCGTGACAGGCAAGCAACCAGCTCGTATTCCGGCAAGAGCCCATTTTTCCAGGCTTCAGCCACAATCCTGCCAAGAAATCCGCAGCCAACGATGGCCAGTTTCAGTTTTCTACGTTGAAGGCTCATTTCATCTCCGACTAATGGTTCGGTTGCGTGCCCGCTCTGAGAGGAACCCACTTTCACAAAGACAGCATCCCCACTCGCTCCGGCTGCCAGGTCACGGCAACAATCCGGACCGAGACATTGCCACCAGCGGGCGCTGGCCACTCGATTTCCTGCCCTACGGACAATCCCAAAATGGCCGCGCCAATCGGGGCAAGAATGGATACCTTATTCGGGTTGTCATCCATTTCATCCGGGTAACAAAGCACCAGTTCAAACTCTTTCCCGCTCGGGTCAATCACAAAGCGCACAACCGAACGCATCGTGACTACGTCTGGTGGCATCTGGTCAGCTTCCAGAATGTTGGCGCGCATCAGCTCATTTTCCAGCGCGACTGCACTGGCAAAATTTTCGGCCGGCAGTTTGCCGAGCAAGGAATACAGTCGCTCCAGATCCAGACTCGATACGGTAATGGGGGGCAATTCTGCCATGACGTTTTCTTCCACTAATTTTTAACAGCAACCAGGAAGGCGCCGACTCAGATCACGCCTTGCGCGAGCATGGCGTCGGCCACTTTCACAAACCCCGCGATATTCGCGCCATTGACGTAACTGACCTCGCCGGATTTCGAGCGGCCGTAGTTCACGCAGGTTTCATGAATATTGATCATGATTTCTCGCAAACGTGCATCTACTTCCTCGCGCGGCCAACCCAAGCGCATGGCATTCTGACTCATCTCCAGGCCGGAGGTGGCGACACCGCCAGCATTGCTGGCCTTGCCCGGCGCATAAAGCACTCCCTTGCCTTCAAAAACTTTTACGGCCTCCGCGGTCGAGGGCATGTTGGCGCCTTCAGCAACGCAGATCACTCCGTTTTCAAACAAGGTTTCGGCATCCGCCTTGTCCAGTTCATTCTGGGTCGCACAGGGAAGCGCAACATCCACTGGCACACACCAGGGCCGCACACCGGCAAGGAAGGTAGCTCCAACCCGCTGCGCATAATCACATACGCGCCCGTGCAGATTGTTCTTCACATCCATCAGGACAGCCAGCTTCTCGGGAGTAAAGCCATCTTCATCGACCACAGTGCCGCCGGAATCGGAAGCCGTGACGACTTTGGCACCAAGCTGCATGGCCTTTTCAATGGCGTATTGCGCCACATTCCCGGCCCCGGATACGCTGACCCGCAAACCATCGAGACTTCGCCCCTGCAGCTTGAGCATCTGCTCAACGAAATACACCGTGCCATAGCCAGTAGCCTCCGGGCGGATCAACGAACCGCCAAAGCTCA